>JAEUJP010000222.1 GCA_016793725.1 Myxococcaceae bacterium
GATCGAAGAGCACCTCGGCGATGCGTACGCGAAGGGCGCGCGGCCGTCTGATGCGGCGGCGCGGTACAAGAAGGCGCTCGAGACGCTGAGAGAGGCGCCGGAGCTCGCCGAGAGCAAGACGCAGAAGGCGACCATCGAGAAGAAGCTGAAGGCCCTCGAGAAGTAGCTGACGACAGGTTGGCGCTGGGGCGCCGTCGGTTTGCTGCCGGGGGGCTCACGCTTCGGGCGGGTTGGCGGCCCCTCGCCTCAGGTCGGCTGCTGTTCGGTGGCGAGCTTGCGGCTCTCGGGCGTGGCCTCGAGGCCCTCGGCGGCCATGTAGATGATGTTTCGCGTGCTCTTCTTGCCGCGGTACATCGCGCGATCGGCGAAGTCGACGAGCACGTCTTTCTCTTCGGCGTGCTCGGGGTAGCTCGCGACGCCGATGCAGGTGGTGACCGACAGTGAGAAGCCCTCGCGCGCGAGAAAGCGGTGGCCCTCGACGGTGCGGCGAATGCGCTCGGCCACCTTGAGCGCGCCGCCCGAGTCGGTGCCGCGCAAGAGCATCACGTACTCGTCGCCGCCCCAGCGGCAGACGACGTCGTTGTCGCGCACGCAGGCCTTCACGATGCGGGCGACCTCGACGAGCAGCTTCGAGCCCACGACGTGCCCGTGGGTGTCGTTGATGCTCTTGAAGTAGTCGAGGTCGCAGAACAGCAGCGAGAAGGGGCGCGTCGAGGTCGTGGCGTTCTTGAGCTCTTTGTCGAGCACGAGCTCGAGGTAGCGGCGATTGAAGAGGTGGGTGAGATCGTCGAGGTAGACGAGATCTTCGACCGCGGCGAAGCGGCCCAGGTTCTTGAGCGCGAGCGCGAGGTGGCGCGCGAGAAAAGGCGCCGAGTCTCTCGTGGCCGGCGTCACCTCGCCGTGGAACACCAGCACCGCAGCGCCGTACGTCTTCTCTTCGTCGCGCGCCGGCATCACGAAGACCGACTGGTGCGGCGGCGGCAGCGAGTCGAGGTTCAGCTTGCGGCCCGAGGGCCCGGCGTCAGACAGCGCACCGGTGACCGGCTCTTTCAGCAGCGTGCCGAACACCGCCTGCTCGTCGTCGCTCAGGCCAGCGCCGCCCGAGAGGCTGACCGTGCCGTCGCTCTGGCGCACGAACAACATCGCGCCCGCGGAAGCGCACATGTGCTGAAACGCCTGGGCGGCCACCTGCGCGATGCGGTCGCGATCGAGCGTGGTGGCGATGCGCTGCCCGGTCTCGAGCAGATCGACGTGGCGGCGCAGCTCTTCATTCTCTTTGAGCAGCGAGCGCGTGGTGAGGGCCCGGGTCGCCGAGTGCGCGAGCACCTCGGGGTTGATGGGCTTCACGAGGTAGTCGGCCGCCCCGCTCTTGATCGCGCGCACGGCAGGGTCGACCTTGTCGAGCGCGGTGATCACGACCACCTCGACGCCGGGGTAGGTGGCCTTGACGAACTGGAGCAGCTCCATGCCGTCGCCGTTCGGCAAGATGAGATCGGTGACGACGAGATCGAACGTATACTTGCCGAGCGCCTCGCGGGCCTCGGCCGCGTTCGCGACGGCGTGTACGGCGTGGCCGGCCCCCGTGAGGAAGTCGGAGTAGAGCATTCGCGCGACTTTTTCGTCGTCGACCAGCAGCACCTGAGCCATCGGGGGTCTTCTGGTTTTAACGTAGTCTCTCGCGCGCGTGGCGTTCGAAAAAGGTCAGCGGCTGTCTCTGCTCGTCGAGGCCGGTTCGGCGCGCTATGCGATCGACGCGACGCACGTGCTCGAGGTGTCGCCGCCCGACGCATCGGGCGAGTCGCTGCACGGCAACCTGCAGCTCAGAGATCTCTCGGCCCTGCTCGGCGGCCCGCCCGAACAGCGCCCCGGCACCGCCGTGGTGCTCGACACGAGCCCGACGCTCGCGGTGCGTGTGCGGCGCGTCTTCGAGGTGACCGACGTCGCCGATAGGCCGCGGCACCCGCTGCCGCACCGCCTCGTGCGAAGGCTCGAGCCGGCGGTGCGCGGCGTGATCGAGGTCTCGGGCGCGCTGTACTTCGAGCTCGACGTCGAGGCGGCGGCGAAGGGCCTCGAGGCCGACCCGCCCGAGCTGCTCGAAGGGGGCAGGGTGCCGTTTGCGCCCGAGCCCGATCGGTCGCTCGTCTTCGAGTCGCAGGGCGTGCGGCTCGCGGTGCCGCTGACGTCGGTCTCGCAGGTGGTGACGGCGGGCGACCGGCTCTGCGCGCTGCCGCACGAGGGGCCGCTGAAAGGGCTCGTGCTGCACCAGCAACACCTGTGGCCGGCGTTCAGCGTGCCGGGCATGGCCGGGGGCAGCTCGCAGACCGAGCCGCTGGCGGTGCTGGTCGAGGTCGAGGGCGAGGGCATCGGGCTGCTCGCGTCGAAGGCACTCGGAGTGCTCGCGAAGGGCGCGTTACAGGGAGCGAACGTGCTCGATCTGCCTCGCTTGTTTTCTTGATTGAGCGTTTGCGCGACTCGTACACTCGTTAACATGCCGAAGAATGTGTTGATCGCCGACGACTCCCTCACGATGCGCAAGGTCATCGGTATGGTGCTCGGCAACGAAGACTTTCAGCTGACGCTGGTCGACAACGGGCTCGAGGCGATTCAGCGCGCGCGCGATCTGCGCCCCGACGTGGTGCTCGCCGACGTGATGATGCCGGGCAAGAGCGGCTACGAGGTGTGCCAGACGCTGAAGCAAGACCCGAGCACGAGCCACATACCCGTGCTGCTGCTGGCGGGCACGTTCGAGCCGTTCGACGAGAACCGCGCGCGCGCGGCGGGCGCCGACGCGCACATCGTGAAGCCGTTCGAGAGCCAGGCGTTCATCGACAAGGTGAGGGGCCTCGTGGGCATGGCGCCGGGCGTGGCGATGATCCCCACGTACTCTCCCGTGTCCACCAGCGGGCCGGTGGCGTCGAGGCCGCAGGCGCCGGGGGCTCCGGCGCAACCTCCGCCAGGCCAGCCGATGCAGCCGAGGCCGATGCCGGGGCCGCAGGGCGTGCCGGGGCAACCGATGGCCAGACCGCCAGGGCCGCCGGGCGGTATGCCAGGCCAGCCGGGCATGCCGATGCGGCCGGGTGTGCCGCCGGGCACGGTGCCGGGCATGAGAAACCCGATGATGCCGGGTCAGCCGGGCATGCCGATGCGGCCGCCGGGGCCTCCAGGCTCGATTCCGCCGGGCACGGTGCCGGGCATGAGAAACCCGATGATGCCGGGTCAGCCGATGGCGAGGCCGCCGGGCATGCCGGGTGGGCCGCCACCGGGGGCGCCGGGCTTCCCGCGGCCGCCGGGTGGGCCGATGCCGGGCGCCGGGGTGCCGGCGCGCAGAGACCCGTTCGGGCTGCCGCAGCCGCCTCCGCAGGGGCGCCCGATGGGGGCGCCGGGCATGGCGCCGCAGCAGCCGCGGCATGAGACCTTGTCGCTCGACGATCGGCCGGCCGACGGCGGCGAGGCGGCGCTGAGGGCGGCGCTGTCGAAGGCGTCGAAAGAGGTCATCGAGAAGATCGCGTGGGAAGTGGTGCCGCAGCTGGCCGAGACCATCATTCGTGAAGAGCTCGACCGGTTGATCAAAGACCGCGAAACCAAGCATTAGCAGGGGCTTTTCCCTGGACGTCAGAAGGGGCTTGGGTAGACAGTCGCGCTCTACGTGACGACCGAGCTTGCACCCTCCTATCAGCCCACCGACGTCGAGAAGCGCTGGTACGCCTTCTGGATGGAGAAGGGCTATTTCAAAGCCGAAGCCTCCTCCACCAAGCCCGCGTATTCCATCGTGCTGCCGCCCCCGAACGTGACGGGCAGCCTGCACCTGGGCCACGCGCTGACGGCGACGGTTCAAGACGTGCTGAGCCGGTGGAAGCGCATGTCGGGGTTCAACGTGCTGTGGCTGCCGGGCACCGACCATGCGGGCATCGCGACGCAGATGGTGGTCGAGCGCGAGCTCGAGAAGCAGGGCCTCAAGCGCCGCGAGATGGGGCGCGAGGCGTTCGTGAAGCGCGTCTGGGAGTGGAAAGAGCAGTACGGCGCGCGCATCGGGGAGCAGCACAAGGTGCTCGGCGCGTCGCTCGACTGGAGCCGCGAGCGCTTCACGTTGGACCCCGGCGTCTCGAAGGCGGTGATCGAGGTCTTCGTGAAGCTGCACGAAGAGGGGCTCATCTACCGGGCGCAGCGGCTCATCAACTGGGACCCGAAGCTGCAGACGGCCGTGTCGGATCTCGAGGTCGAGAACGAAGAGAAGAACGGCACGCTCTGGCACATCGCGTACGCGGTGAAGGGCAGCGACGAGAAGCTGACGGTCGCGACGACGCGGCCCGAGACGATGTTGGGCGACACCGCGGTGGCGGTGCACCCCGACGATGCACGCTTCAAGCACCTCATCGGCAAGAAGGCGGTGCTGCCGCTGCTCGGTCGCGAGATCGACATCATCGGCGACGCAGAGCTGGTGAGCATGGAGTTCGGCACGGGCGCGGTGAAGGTGACGCCGGCGCACGACTTCAACGACTACGCGACGGGGCAGCGGCACAAGCTGCCGATGATCTCGATCTTCGACGAGCGCGGGCACGTGAACGGCGAGGGCGGGCCGTACGCGGGGCTCGAGCGCTTCGTGGCGCGCAAGAAGGTGGTCGAAGACCTGACGGCGCAGGGCCTGCTCGTGAAAGAAGAGCCGCACAAGCTCTCGATACCGGTGAGCCAGCGCAGCGGGGTGCCGGTCGAGCCGCGGCTGTCGAAGCAGTGGTTCATGAACGTCGACAGCATGGCGAAGGCCAGCGTCGACGCGGTGAAGCGGGGCGACACGAAGTTCGTGCCGCAGAGCTGGGAGAACACCTTCTTCCACTGGATGAACAACATTCAGCCGTGGTGCATCAGCCGGCAGCTGTGGTGGGGCCACCAGATCCCCGCGTGGTACCCGGTGAAAGACGGCAAGCCCGACGTCGACGCCGAGCCGAAGGTGTCGCGCGAAAAACCCGAAGGTGACTGGGCTCAAGACCCCGACGTGCTCGACACGTGGTTCTCGTCAGGGCTGTGGGCGTTCTCGACGCTGGGGTGGCCCGAGAAGACGGCCGAGCTGAAGACGTTCTACCCGACGTCGGTGATGGAGACCGGCCACGACATCATCTTCTTCTGGGTCGCCCGCATGATGATGTTGGGCATTCACTTCATGGGCGATGTGCCGTTCAAGACGGTGTTCCTGCACGCGATGGTGCGTGACGAGAACGGCAAGAAGATGTCGAAGACGCAAGGCAACGTCATCGACCCCCTGCACGTGGTGCGCGGCGCGAAGGTCGAAGAGCTCGGCGCGATGTACCAGAAGAAGTACCCGAAGGGCCTCGAGGCGTACGGGGCCGATGCGCTGCGGTTCACGCTGGCGCAGCTGACGCAGCAGGGGCGTGAGATTCGGCTCGCGTTTGCGCGCATCGAGGGCAACAAGAACTTCGCGAACAAGATCTGGCAGGCGACGCGGTTCGCGCTGGGCCGCATGGAGGGGTTTCACGCGGGCTCGACGCCGATCAAAGATCGCCCGCTGTCGCTGGCCGACCGGTGGATTCTGTCTCGGCTCAACCGCACCGTCGGGGCCGTTCAGACGGCGCTGACGGCGTTTCAGATCAGCGACGCGGCGAACGCGATCTACCAGTTTCTCTGGCGGGAGCTGTGCGACTGGTACATCGAGCTGTCGAAGGGCGCGATCTACGGCACCGACGAGACGGCGAAAGAGACGACGCGGGCAGTGCTGGTGTTCGCGCTCGACCGCGTGTTCCGCCTGCTGCACCCGTTCATGCCGTTCATCACGGAAGAGCTGTGGCAGAAGCTCCCGATGGAAAGGCAGACCGAGTCGATCAGCGTCGCCGAGTACCCCGAGAGTGACCGCACGCTGAACGACCCGGCCGCCGAAAACGAGATGAAGCCGCTCATCGAGGTGATCGAGGGCATTCGGGCGATTCGCGGCGAGAGCGGCATACCGTTCAGCACGAAGCTGCAGGCGCAGGTGCAGAGCCAGTCGGCCGACGTGCGGGCGACGCTCGAGAAGTGGCGCTCGTACGTGATGCCGCTCGCGGGCCTCACGTCGCTCGACGTGCGCAGCGACGGGCGGGCGCCGGCGCAGAGCGCCGTCGACATTCGAGCCGACATGGAAGTGTACGTACCGCTCGCTGGAGTCGTGAACCTCGAGGCCGAGCGCGACCGCCTCAAGAAGCAGATCGTTCTCGCGCAAGGAGAGCTCGCCGCCGTGAACAAGAAGCTCGAGAACCCGAACTTCGTGCAGAACGCGCCCGCCGAGGTGGTCGAAAAAGACAAGGCCCGCGTCGGTGAGCTGGGCGACCGCGTGGCACGGCTCGAAGAGAACCTCGAGCGGCTGTCGCCCGACGCCGAGGTGCGCATCGCAGCGCCGGCCGCGGGGCCGGTCGATCTGCGCGCGGAGCTGAAGGCAGAGCTGTCGGAGGTGAACCCGCCGCCCGAGGTCGACCCGCAGGTGAGCGACGCGCTGAACAAGCTGCGCGAGGGCACGAAAGAGGGCCTGTCGCCGCAAGATCACCGCGATCTCGGCGTCGCGTACATGAACATGGGCCTCGTCGACGATGCGGTGCGCGAGTTCAGCGCCGCGAAAGACGGCGAGGGCAAGAAGAAGGCGGCGCCTGCGGCTGCGGCGAAGAAGAAGCCTGCCGCGAAGGTGAAGGCGAAGAAGCTGGCGCCGAAGAAGAAGGCGGCTCTGGCGAAGAAGAAGCCTGTGGCGAAGAAGAAGGCGGCTCTGGCGAAGAAGAAGCCTGCGGCCAAGACGAACAAGGCTCCGGCGAAGAAGAAGCCTGCGCCGAAGAAGAAGCGCTGACCCCACCTTCCGCTCGCCCTGAGCGGAGCCCGAAGGGCGAGGTCGAAGGGGTGTGGCGAGCTCCAGCCCACTTCGACTGCGGCCTCGAGGGCCTCCGCTCAAGTGAACGGCTTACTCTCTGACCTTCTGAGCTCAAGAACGTGCCTGCTGACGCCTACCTCGACCGACTGATTGACCTCGCGCTCGACGAAGATCTCGGCGCGGCCGGCGACGTCACCACCGATGCGCTGATCGACCCGAAGGCGCAGGGGCGCGGCGAGCTGTGGGCGAAAGAGCAGATGGTGCTGTCGGGCCTGGTCGCGTTTCAGCGGGTGTTCGAGCGGTTCGACCCGACGGTCGAGGTGACGCTCGACGACGAAGACGGCGAGTGGGTGCTGCGCAAGCGCCGGGTCGCGCGGCTGTTCGGGCCGCTGAGATCATTGCTGATCGCCGAGCGTACGGCGCTCAACATCGTGCAGCGCATGTCGGGCATCGCGACGATGGCGGCGCGGGCGGCCGAGGCGGTGAAGGGCACGAAGCTGAAGGTGCTCGACACGCGCAAGACGTCGCCGGGCATGCGCGCGCTCTCGAAGCTGGCGGTGCGGCAGGGCGGGGCGTGGAACCACCGGTTCGGCCTGTTCGACGGCGTTCTCATCAAGGACAACCACATCGCCGCGGTGGGCGGCTCGGTCACCGAGGCGCTGAAGCGGGCGCACGCGAAGGCGCCGCGGCTGGTGAAGATCGAGATCGAGATCTCGAGGCTCGAGCAGCTCGACGACGCCATCGACGGCGGAGCGCACGTGGTGCTGCTCGACAACATGAGCGATGCGCAGATCGCGCAGGCGGTGAAGAAGGCGAAGGGGCGCGTCGAGCTCGAGGCTTCGGGCGGCGTGACGCTCGAGCGGCTGCCGGCGCTCGCGAAGCTCGGCGTCGACTACGTGTCGCTGGGGGCGCTCACGCACTCGGCGCGCGCGATGGATCTGTCGCTCGAGATTCTCGGCCCGAAGACGTCGCGGTGAGCGACGACGGCGACCCGCTCGCGCGCCTGAAAAAACGCATCTCGGGCGCTGCGAAGCTGCCGACCTCGGCGCTCGGCCGGGCAGGGCGGGCGGCACGCGCGGCGCTCGGCGTCGGCCTGGGCAGGCTTCGCGCGAACGATGACGCGAAGACGTTCGAAGAGCTCACGGTGCAGCTCGGCGAGCTCAAGGGCATCGCGATGAAGGCCGGGCAGATCTTGAGCTACCTCGACACCGATCTGCCCGAAGAGGCGAAGCGCCTGCTCGCGGTGCTGCAGGTGAGCTCACAGCCGACGCCGTTCGAAGAGATCGAGCGGGCGGTGTCGCCCCC
>JAEUJP010000223.1 GCA_016793725.1 Myxococcaceae bacterium
GTGCTGCCGCCGCCACCCGCGGTGCCGCCCCCTGCCCCGCCCGCGGCCGGCTCGGTGAGGGTGAACGTGACGCGCTCGACGGCGTTGCTGGGGAAGTTGCGCGTGAGCGCATCGGTCGCGACCGGCAGGCCGCCGCAGCTGGCCGAGAACAGCGAAGCCGTGAGCGTGACCTGGGGTGACGGCCAGTCGGGCGCCTGCGCGACGCCGAACGTGAGGGTGTCGGTGCGCGCGAGCCCGTCGAGCGACTTCGAGCGCTCGCGAGCGGTGCCCTCGGCGGGCGCCGCCTTCAGCAGCACGCAGCCCGAGGTGCCCCCGCGCAGCGCGTAGGTGATGTCGACCTCGAGGCCACCGGGCCCGGGGGGCTTGCCACAAGCGACGAGCAGCGCGAGGGCGACGGCGGCGATTCGCACGGCGCGCGAGTCTACAGCCCCAAGAGGCGCGCGGCGTTGTCGCGGTAGATCTTTCTCAGCACCTCGGGCGGCAGGCCGATGCCGTCGATGGCCCAGGCCCCCTGAATGGGGGTCGGGTGCGCGAACGCGCGATCGTTCGTCTCGAAGAAGCGCCACGTCGCCGACCAGAAGCGCGACACCTCGGCCGGGGTCGGCAGCTGACGGCCCGGCGAGCCGAGCACGAGCTGACCGGGGTGGTCACCCGCGGCGAGGTCGGTGCCGAAGACGATGCGGTCTTGGCGGCGCACGAAGATCTCGCGCAGCTTCGCGCTCGGCGCGCGCCCGAGCTCGGGCACCCGCGCGGCGGTGTCGACGAAGAGGTTCGGGTTGCGCTCGAGCATGGCGTCGACCGCGGCCGGGTCTTCGGCGTCGTTGCCGAAGTGCAGACCGATGAACGTGGTGCGCGGGTGGCGCGCGACACGGCGCTCGAACTGCGCGAGCAGCGCGTCGAACGACGGCACCGCCTTGCCGTGCAGCGCCCAGTCGGGGTGTACGGTGAGCTCCTCGTACCGTTCGTTTTCGGGCGTGACGGGCAACCAGAACGCCTTCGGGTCGCCGGTGTGCATCGCGACGGGCAGCTGCAGTGCGCCGGCCTTCTCGAACAGCGCGTCGAGTGACGGGTCGTCGGCGGCGAGCAGCGCGCCGTCGGCCTTGGTGATGCCGAGGCCGAGCGCCTTGTAGATCTTGAGGCCCCCGCAGCCGGCGAGCTTCATGAGCTCGAGCTCAGCCGGGTCGGGCCTGCGCAGGTCGGGCGTGCAGAACACGACGACGCGGCCCGGCCAGCGGCGCGCCGCTTCGAGCTGGGCCTCGAGCTGGGGGCCGCTGCCGCCCGAGAGGTTCACGATCGTGCGAATGCCCTCGGCCTCGAGCGTCGGCAGCAGGTGGCCCAGCGCGCCGGGGCTCACGTGTGTGTGCACGTCGATCTTCTCGAGCCTGGCGACGGGTGCCGCGGGCGCCGGCGGAGCGGGCGACCTGCAGGTGCAGGCACAGCACAGGGCGAGTCCGGCCAGTGAGACGGGTCGCATGGGGTGACCTCGTGTCGCTCAAGGCAGTTGCGAAGGCAACGCCGCGTGCATCGCCGGGCTCGAGAGCCAATGCAGGTTTCTCATTTTCCAAGGAGCAGCACATGCGGAGGTCCGTTTTCGTGATGGTGGCGTGCGTCGGCTGCGGAGTGACGGAGGCGACGGCGATCGAAGAAGAGGTCGAGACCGGCGCGGCGCAGCAGAAAGAAGAGTGGGCCTCGGGCGACTCGCCGCAGCTGTTCGGGGCGGGGCTGGAGCTCGAGCTCGACGCGCTGCCGGTGTCGGGCGAGGCGGCGCAGGTGCCGTGGGCAGGCTCGTACTGGCCGGTGAGCGGCGACACGATCAACCACCGGTGGGCGGGCGCGTCGAGCGAGTCGCCCGCGAAGAAGTACGAGCGCGCGTTCGGGCTGAGCGGCGTCGAAGACGCGGTGTCGCGCGATCACGGCATCGACGGGGCGACGGCGCAGCGCACATGCACGCGCGACGCAGACTGCAACGAAGACGCATGCGGCAAGCGTGCGGGTCGACCGAGCGGGCGGTGCATTCCCAGGTGGTGGGGCATCTGCCATGCGTGGGCTCCGGCGGCGATCTTGTGGCCCGAGCCGCGCGGGCCGGTGACGAAGAACGGGGTGCGCTTCGAGGTGCAAGACCTGAAGGCGCTGGCGTCGCTGGTGCACGACCGCACGCGCACGCGGTTCGCGGCGCAGCGCTGCGACTCGAGCCTGGGCGACTTCGCGACCGACCACTACGGGCGGCCGCTCGACGGCGCGTGCCGCGACACGAACGCGGGCACGTTTCACGTGCTGCTGGCGAACTACCTGGGGCGCATGCGGCAGTCGTTCGTCGAAGACCGCACGATCGACGCCGAGGTGTGGAACCAGCCGCTGCGCTCGTATCGCGTGGTGTCGAAGCGCGTGCTGACGCCGGCCGAGGTGGCGCGGTACCCGTTCAACGCGAAGGCGAAGCGGCTCGTCGCGCTGGTGACCGACGTTCGGTACATCACCGAGTCGGAGGCGAGCGTCGGCTGGGTGGGGCCGACGTCGACGGCGTACACGGCGACCGACCGGTACGAGTACGTGCTCGAGCTCGACGCGGCGGGGAAGATCATCGGCGGCGAGTGGTCGGGCGCGAGCGTGACGGCGCACCCCGACTTCTTGTGGCTGCCGCTGGGCGCGCGCGACGCGGCGGTGGCCGAGGGGAAGATCGAATACGAGAAGGTGAAGGCGCTGGTGCTCGAGTCGGCGGCGGCGGGCGCTGCGCAGGGAGGGAAACAGTCGTTCACGCTCGCGGCGGGAGCGTGGCGCACGTTCGGGCCGTTCGCGCCGGGCGCGGTGGCGGTCGAGCTGACCGGCACGGGCGATGGTGACCTCTACGTTCGCAGCGGAGGGCCGGCGTCGGCGTCGGTGTTCGACTGCCGGCCGTACACGTCGGCGAGCCGCGAGCGGTGTTCCGTGACGGGCAGCGGGCCGCTGTACGTGGCGGTGCACGCGGCGGCGGCGTCGTCGCTGACGCTCGAGGTGGTGCGCGCGGCAAGGCTGAGCGTGGCGTCGACGGTGGCCGAGCGGCAGCTGCGCACGTTCACCTTGGCGGTGCGGGGCGGGCGTGCGGTGGTGGTGCGCACGACGTCGGCGCGCGACGTCGATCTGTTCGTGCGCCTGGGCGCGACACCGACGACGCAGGTGTTCGACGGCCGGGGCGACACGCCGTCGGGCAACGAGGCGGTGCGGCTGGTGCCTGCGTCGGCGGGCACGCTGGTGATCGGCGTGTACGGCTACGAAGCCGCGTCGTTCACGCTGACGGCGGCCGAGGAGTGACGGCGATGCGCATCGTGCCCTTCGAGAAGATACGGACGCGGGTGATGGTGCTGCGCGAGCTGCGGGTGATGCTG
>JAEUJP010000293.1 GCA_016793725.1 Myxococcaceae bacterium
CCAGGCGCTCGCGCTCTGGCCCGAGAACCCGGTCGCGCGCAGGGGGCTGCAGCGGGCCGGCGAGGCCAGCGTGCGCTTCGAGGTGGCGCAGCGAAACGGCGCCGGGGCGCGCGCGGCGCTGATGGCGCTGGTCGAGCGGTCGAACGTGCTCGCCGAGCAGGTCGCGGCGCTCGAGAGCGACCTGGCGGCGCAGGCGAAGGCGCGCGCTGCGCTCGACTCGCTCTTGGCGGCGGCCGGCACGCGCGTCGGAGCGTGGACGCGGGCGCTCATCGGCGCCGCTTTGATGTACGCGCTCGGGGTGGTGTCGCTCGTGCTCGGGCGCGCCGGGGTACAGCTCTCGTACGCGATGTTGTTCTGGTCGTTCGGGTCGGGGCTCGTGCTGCACAGCGTCGCGCTGGTGCTCACGCGCAGGCGCTCGCTCGCGAACCGGCAGGGGTGATGAAGCGGGCCGCGGGCGATCGGCCGCACCTGGAGCGGTGACGCTCCAGGCGGGTGCAGGTGCGATCTTTTCGCACCTCGCGTGTGTCGCGATCAGCGTGAGCACGTAACCCCGCGAGCGCGATCGCCACTTTCCTCGCGCGCGGATCTGGCGTCTGAAAATCGATCGATGTGGGGTCGGCGCGCGCTGTCGCGCGACGCGACAGGCGCCACCGGACGGTGACGTTTTCGCTCGGAAAACGGTCGGAACTGTCTCGAAACCGCCTTGACGAATCTATTCAATATCTGGTACTCATACGCCGCCATTCAAAGGTCGACACTGAATGGCGGGAGCGGGCGTGAAGCAGAACCTCGATATCCTCCGGCCGGAAGAGCTCGCGCGAATCGAGCGCGACTACGCGACGGGCCTTCCGGCGCGCGTCATTCTCGAGATCTTCCGCCCGCGCGGCGTGCAGCTCTCTGAGGCGACCTTTCGCAAATACGTGCAGGCGGGCCTGCTGCCGCGCTCAAGGCGCGTCGGTCACAAGGGCAAGCACCGCGGCAGCACGGGCCTGTACCCGGTCGACTCGGTGCGCCGCATCAACGCCATCAAGAAGATGATGGCGCAGGGGCACACGCTCGAAGAGATCAAGAGGTCGTTCGTGTTCTTCAAGAACCAGATCGACCAGGTCGAGCGCGAGCTGGGCGAGGTGTTCGCGGGGTTCGAGAGCGAGCTCGCCGGGCGCACGTTCGGCAACAAGCACAAGCGAGAGCTGGTCAGCGAGCTGAGCGAGCTGCGTCACGCAGCGTCGGCGCTGGTGCGGGCCGTCTCGAAGTTCGGCAGCACCGTCACCGCGCGCCGCGATGACGAGACCCAGGGCTTGAAGGTCGTCGTGAAGTCGGGTGCAGAAAAAAGGGCAGTTTTTTAGGGCCGGCGGGGGAGCCGGTATTCAATGGAGGGCTGACATGAACGGCATGAACGAGGCGAAGGAAGAGCTGCCGCTGCTGAAGAGTGAAGACGCCGCCGAGCTCGACGAGCGCCGGCGCAGCAAGACGATGTCGCGCAAAGAGATGGCGCGCGATCTTCGGCGTCGCCGGCTGCAGGGCCAGGTCGACCCCGAAGAAGAGTCGGTGCTGAACGAGATCGAGACGAACCGGCCGAAGACGCGGGCCGACTGCATCGCCTCGCCGCGGCCATGCATGTTCGTGTCGTGCAAGCACAACCTCTACCTCGACGTGAACCCCGAGACGGGCTCGATCAAGCTCAACTTCCCCGACAAAGAGATCTGGGAGCTGCCGTACACGTGCGCGCTCGACGTCGCCGAGAAGGGCGGCATCACGCTCGAAGAGGTGGGTGAGATCATGAACCTCACGCGCGAGCGCATTCGGCAGGTCGAGACGCGTGGGCTCTTGAAGCTCCGCGAAGCGACCGACAAGTGAGCTGACGCGGGCGCGCGTCGAAGATCACAAGCTCGGCACGAAGTGGTATCACCTCGGGCGGTTCCCCCTCCCTCCACCCGAGGTCAAACAACTCGTGCTCGCGCTACTGAGCGTCTCCGACAAGCGGGGTCTGGTTCCCTTCGCCGAGGGCCTGGTCAAGCTCGGCTTCTCGATTCTTTCGACCGGCGGCACGCTCGAGGCGCTGAAGGCGGCCGGCGTGAAGGCGAAGAAGGTCTCTGAGCACACGGGCAGCCCCGAAATTCTCGGCGGGCGCGTGAAGACGCTGCACCCGAAGATTCACGGCGGCATCTTGGGGCGCCCGACGCTGGCCGACGACGCCGCCCAGATGAAAGAGCACGGCATCGAGGCCATCTCGCTGGTGGCGGTGAACCTGTACCCGTTTCGCGAGACGGTCGCGAAGGGGGCGGGCCGCGACGAGGCGATCGAGCAGATCGACATCGGCGGGCCGGCGATGGTGCGGGCGTCGGCGAAGAACTCGGCGCACGTGGCGATCGTGGTCGACCCGAACGACTACGGGCCGGTGCTCGACGAGCTGCAGGGCAGGCAGCAGGTGTCTGAGGCGACGCGGCGCCGGCTGATGGGCAAGGCGTTCGCGCATACGGCGGCGTACGACGCGGCCATCTCGCAGTGGCTGTCGGAGCAAGAGGGTGAGCACTTCCCCGCGGAGCTGAGCGTGCCGATGCAGAAGGTGTTCGACCTGCGGTACGGCGAAAACCCGCACCAGAAGGGCGCGTTCTATCGAGAGGCGCGGGCGCCGAACGAGCCGACGGTGGCGCACGCGAAGGTGCTGCAGGGCAAAGAGCTCAGCTACAACAACCTGCTCGATCTCGACGCGGCGCTGGGGCTGCTCCTCGAGTTCCCACAGGCGCCGTGCGCCGTGATCGTGAAGCACAACACGCCGTGTGGCGTGGCGGTCGGCGACTCGCTCGAGCAGGTGTACCGCCGGGCGAGGGCGACCGACGAGGTGTCGGCGTTCGGCGGCATCGTGGCGCTGAACCGCGAGGTCGACGAGGCGACGGGCAAGGCGCTGGCCGAGACGTTTCTCGAGGCGGTGATCGCGCCGTCGTATTCGGCGGGGGCGCGGGCGGCGCTCGAGGGCAAGAAGAACCTTCGCCTGTTGGAGGCGGGCGAGAAGCTGGCGCGGCCCGATGCGAAGCCGCGGGCGCAGCTCGACGTGCGGAGCATCTCGGCAGGCTACGTCGTGATGGATCGCGACGCCGTCGAGCCCGACACCGAGTGGAAGGTGGTCACGAAGAACGCGCCGACCGCGGCCGAGCTGAAGGCGCTGAAGTTCGCGTGGAAGGTGTGCAAACACGTGAAGAGCAACGCCGTCGTGTTCGCGAACGAGACGACGCTGCTCGCGCAGGGCGGCGGGCAGACGAACCGGGTCGACTCGGTGAAGATCGCGTCGATTCGCGGCGGCGAGAAGCTGAAGGGCAGCGCTGCGGCGTCTGACGCGTTTTTCCCCTTTCGTGACGGGCTCGACGCGGTGGCTCAAGCCGGAGCGAAGTGTGTCGTACAGCCGGGCGGCTCGGTGCGCGACGCCGAGGTGATCGCCGCGGCCGACGAGCACGGTATTTCGATGGTGTTCACCGGCGTGCGACACTTCAGGCACTGACGTGCGGATCGTCTGTCAGAAGTGCTCGGCCGCGTACGCGATCGACGACAAGCTGGTCACCCCGAAGGGCATACGCGCCCAGTGCCCGCGTTGCCGTCACCTGCAGCTGGTCAAGCAGGGTGACGCGGCCCCGGCCGTGACCGAGCCGCAGGTGCCAGCGGCCTTCTCGATACCCGCGCCGCCGCCTGCGCCGCCGCCGCTGCCGCCCCAGGCGGCGCCCGAGCCGGCGGGCGACTCCGATCTCTTCTTCGACTTCTCGGCACCTCCGACGCAGGCCGCGAAGGCCATGCCGCCGCTGCCGCCACCACCGCCGCCGCCGGCGGTTTCGCTCTCGCTCGACTCGCAATCGGGTTCGGGTGGGTCGGGCGACATGCTCGACTTCAGCGACCTCGGTGACCCGCCGCCCGAGCCGGCGACGAGCCCGCGAGGGCTCGCGCCGCTGCCATCGGCGCTCAAGAAGTCGCAGCCACCCCCGTCGGCGCCCAAGCCGGCACAGATGGCGGCGCCCACGGCGCTCGCGCCGCAGTCGTCGGCGCCGTTCGACTTCTCGGGTGACTTTTCGTTCGACGCGCCGGCACCGAGCGGGCCGCCACCGCCGGCGCCGGCTCCTTCGAAGCCGGCGCCGGGGCCGGGGGCGCTCGCCGCGCCGCAGGTGAAGTGCAAGCAGTGCGGCAAGGTGCTGACCGACCCGTTCGATCAGGCGCTGGGCATCTGCGACGACTGCCGCAACTCGCAGTCGCAGCCCTTGTCGGCAGCCGACAGCACGGGCAGACCGACGTCGTCGGCGATCTCGAGCCCTCCACCGCCGGCTTCGCCGCGGGCGGCTCCGTCGACGTCGAGCGACGCGTTCGGTTCGGCCGACGAGGCGGCGCTGCCCGAGGTCGAGAAGAAGGCGCCGAAGGCGAAGCCTCGGCGCTCGGTGGTGAGCGCCTACCGTGAGGGCGAAGAGCCCGAAGGGGGCTCGGGCAAGGTCGTGGCGATGGCGGCGGTGCTGGTGCTGCTGTTCGGGGCGGGCGGCACGTACCTGTTCATCAAGAAGCCGTGGGTGAAGAGGCCGCCTCCGCTGGCGCAGAAGCTGCCGATCTCGTCGGCGCGGCCGATCGACGCGATGGTCGAGCGGTGGAAGGCACAGTTCCCCACGCTCACGGGCTCGGCGGCCGAGCACCTCGCGGCGGGCGAAGAGAAGCTCGCGCTCGACAACTCGTCGTCGTACGCCGAGGCCGAGGCCGAGTTTCAGAAGGCGCTGGTGCTCGACAAGTCGAACGACCGCGCGATCGCGGGCTGGGCGCTGGCGCTCGCGTTCGGCAAGGGCGACAAGGTCGACGCCGACACGCAGAAGATGGCCGAGCAGATGCTGCTGGCTGCCGAGCAGCGCGGCGGCGACGCGCGGGTGTACGTGGCGCACGCGCACCTCTTGCTCGTGCGCGCGGCGAACCTGAACGACATTCAGGTGCTGGCCGAGCGCGGCACGTCGAGCCCATCAGACAAAGACAAGGCGCTCGCGTACCTCGCGCTGGGGCAGGCGTACCTCACCAAGAACCCGAAGACGGCCGAAGACAACTTCGCGCTCGCGGTGAAGGCCGACCCGAAGCTGAAGCGGGCGTACCTGTACCAGGTGCGGTTCATGGTGAGTCAGGGCGACTACCGCACGGCGGTGTTGACGCTCGAGAAGCGCCTCGAGGGCGACCCCGACCAGCTCGAGGCGGCAGACCTGTTGGCGCGGCTGTACCTCGACGTGGGTGAGGTGGCGCTGGCGAAGAAGACGTACCAGAAGGTGGCCCAGGCCTCGCCCGGTGCCGTGCGGCCGAAGCTGTTGCTGGCGGTGTTCGCGTACCAGCACGACGCCGACTTCGGCGCTGCAGCCGCGGGCCTCGACGCGGTGATCGCGCAGAGAGACGGGCTCGAGAAGAGCGCGCTGGCCGAGGCGCTGGGGCACCGGGCGGCGGTGGCGCGGCTCCAGGGTGACCTTCAGGGCGCGGTGTCGAACGCCGATGCGGCGCTGCAGCTGAACGCGAACGAGATGAACGCACGGGTGCAGAAGGCGCTGGCGAGCGTGGCGGCGAACGCGCCGGCCGAGGCGCGCGCGCAGGTTTCGCTGGTGAAGGTGGGCGACCCGGCGTTCGAGGCGATGCTCGACGGTCGGGTGATGCTGGCCGAGGGCAAACACGCCGAGGCCTTCGAGCGGCTCAAGAAGTCGTTCG
>JAEUJP010000335.1 GCA_016793725.1 Myxococcaceae bacterium
ACGCCGGGCCGCCTCCCGACTTCTGCACCGAGATCAGGCCCATTCTCGAGCTCAACTGCCTCGGCACGTGCCACGGCGATCAGATGGGCTACCCGAACAGCCCGCCCGACTTCCGCCTCGACTACTGGGAGCCCGGCCCGCAGCACCGCCGCCCCGACGGCGGCGAGGGTCTGCCCGGCATCAAGGCGAAGGTCGATCGCATCAAGGCGCGCATCTTCGACCAGCCCACGATGCCGCCGAACGACTTCGGCATCGCGCCGTCGGCGGCGCAGCGCTCGCTCGTGAACCGCTGGGTCGCGAAGTTCGGCGCACCGCTCGGCTCGGGCGAGTGTGTGCTCGGCGTGCCCGACGCGGGCGCCCCCGACGCCGGCGCCCCCGATGCGGGTCGCACCGACGGTGGCGCCGCCGACGCCGGCCCGCCGGTGCGCTTTTCGACCGACGTGCTCCCGATTCTCACCGCGCGGTGCGGGCCGTGCCACACCACGAACTCGTCGGGCGGCCTCAGCCTCACGCCCGCGAACGCGTTCAACCAGCTCGTGAACGTGCAGGTCAGCGGCACGTGCATGCCGGCCGGCACGCCGCGCATGCGTGTGCTGCCGAACGCGCCGATGCAGAGCCAGCTGTGGCTGAAGCTCAGCGACAACGCGAACAAGTGCGGTAACTTCATGCCCCGCACCAACCCCCCGCTGATGCCCTTGAGCCTCATCTCTGCCCAGCAGTTCAGCGTCATCGACAGGTGGATTCGAGGCGGTGCACTGCCTTGAGGTCTGCCTCGAGGTCGAACGTCGGGGCCTGGGCCCTCGCCCTGCTCGGCAGCACCTGCACGATCGGCACGGGCTCGTTCGCCGGCAAGACGTGCAAGTCGAACGTCGAGTGCCCCGACCCGTACGTCTGCGCGCAGGTTCGCCCCGAGGGGCGCACGTGCGAGCTCTTGCGCGGCGTCGAGTTCTACGGCTCGACCGAGTACTACTGCGGCAAGGTGAAGACGATTCTCGACGCCCACTGTGTGTCGAACTGTCACGGCCAGAACCGCGATTACCCGGGCACGCCGGGCCTCGCGTTTCGGCTCGATGTCTATTCGACGGGCTCGGCGATCCCGGGCGCGTTCGAGAAGGCGATCAACATCAACACCCGCATTCAGGCCGACACCATGCCGCCCCAGGTGATGGGCTACTCGCGGCCGACGTCGGCCGAGAAGTCGATCATCGAGAGCTGGTACAACACGGGCGCTCCCGAGTGCGAGACCGCGACGTCTTCAGACGGTGGCTCGGGCGACGCAGGCAGCACCGACGGCGGCATCAGCGATGGCGGCCGCCGCGACGGTGGCACCGACGCGGGCTAGGAGCGGGTCCCGCGCCGCGATCGGGTGCGGCGCGACGCGCCCACGGCTCTCGTCCGCAGCGTCCATTCGAGTTGCGCGCTGCGCGTGCAGCCTAAATCGCGGTGCGGGTCAGGAAGCAGCCTGGCTCTTGACGCCCGCGAACGCCTCGACGAACGGCCTCGGGCCCTGCAGGCCGACGCGCTGCATGTACAGCGACATGCCGCGCAGGCCGCCGAGCTCTTCGCCGCCGCCCGCGCGACCGGGGCCGCCGTGCAGCATGCTCGGCATCACCGTGCCGGGGGGAATCGTCTGGCCCGACACCTTCTCGCCCGAGATGGTGAGCCGCCCGAACCACGGGGCGATGCCACCGACGGTCTCGTTCAGCCACGCCTTGTCGTCGGAGTACACGCTCGACACCAGGCCGCCGCCGCCCGCCGCCACCAGCGCCACCAGCTCACGCGGGCTCGCGTACGGCATCAGCGTCGCCACCGGCCCGAACACCTCGTGCTTGTTCGTCACGTCGTCGATCTTCGGGCCCTTGCGCACCAGCAGGGTGGGCGACACGAAGAAGCCCTTCGCCTGACCTTCGACCGGCTTCGCGCCGCCGCACGCCACCTCGGCGCCCAGAGCGATCTTCTCGATGCCCGCGCGCACGTCGCGCAGCTGCTGCGCCGTCGCCACCGGGCCCATCGTCACCTTCTCGTCGGCCGGGTTGCCCACGCGCACGTCTTTCAGGCGCGCCACCAGCTCGTCGCGCACCTCGTCGAGCCTGTCGGCCGGCACGTAGATGCGCCGCACCGCCGTGCACTTCTGCCCGGTCTTCTGCGTCATCTCTTTCGTCACGTCGGTGAGGAACATGTTCCACACCTCGCTGCCCGCCGAGCCGTCGGGCCCCAAGAGCGCCGAGTTCAGCGAGTCGGCCTCGACGTTCACGTGCACGCTGTCTTTCAGCAGGTTCTCTTGCCGGCGCAGCATGAGGCCCGTGTCCGACGAGCCGGTGAACGCCAGCACGTCTTGCGCGCCGAGGTGCGACAGCAGGTCGCCCGTGCTGCCGCAGACGAACTGAAACGCCCCCTCGGGCAGCGCGCCGCTGTTCGCCCACAGCTCGGCGATGCGCCACGCCATCAGCGCCGTCGACGTCGCCGGCTTGCTGATGATCGGCATGCCCGCCAGCAGCGCGACCGCGAGCTTCTCGCCCATGCCCCACGCGGGGAAGTTGAACGCGTTGATGTGCACCGCCACGCCCGTGCGCGGCACCAGCACGTGCTGCCCGTACAGCCGCGCGCTGCGGCCCATCGGCACGCCCTCACCGTCGGCCATCACCTTGGCGTCGCCGAGCTTCGTGCCCAGGTCGGCGTAGAAGTTCAGCGTGCCCGACGCGCCGTCGATGTCGAACTTCGCGTCGCTGCGCGTGTTGCCTGCGTTGCTGATGCCGAGGCCGATCAGCTCTTCGCGCGCGTCGATGACGAGCTTCGCGAGCTTGCGCAAGATCTCGCCGCGCTGCGCGAACGACAGCTCTCGCAAGGCCGCGCCGCCCTTCTCGCGGCCGAACCGCGCCGCCGCGGCGAAGTCGAGGCCGGCGGTCGAGGCGGTCGCCACCACCTCTTCGGTCGACGGGTTCACCAGCGTCGCAGGGCTCTGGTTGCCCTCGACCCACTTGCCGTTCAGGTAGCTCTTCAGCGCGGTAGGCATGTTTCGGCCCTATTCGTGTTGACGGCCACAGTCAACGTGGCCTAGCTGACGCTTCATGATGCGCTCGTTCATCTTCGTCACCGCTGCCGTCGCCCTCTCTGCCTGTGGCTCCGCCGCCCCGGGTGGGCCGTGCAGCACGGCCGGCTTTCTCTGCTTCGATCAGGTGACGGCGCTCGAGTGCCAGCTCGGCACGTGGACGGCGCTCCCCTGCCGCGGCGCCACGGGCTGCCAGCGCACCGGCAACACCATCACCTGCGACATGTCGGCGAACCAAGAGAGTGACTCCTGCGCGTCGTCAGCGGTCGGCAGCGGCCTGTGCACCGTCGACGGCAAGGCGACGCTCGAGTGCCGCAATGACCCTGCGACCGGCAAGAACTCGCTGAAGAAGACGAACACGTGCATGTCGTGCTCGATTCAGCGGAACATGACGACGCAGAAAGACGAAGTCGTCTGCCAGCCCTGAGCGGCCTGCGTCAGGTCGAGCGCGTCGACTCGACGAACGCTCGCACCGCTTCGTTGAACTCCAAAGGCGCCTCGACGTTGCTCAGGTGGCCCGCCCCGGGAATCGTCACCAGCCTCGACTTCGGCAAGAGCGCCTGCAGCTCTCGCGCTTTGGCGGGCGGGGTGAGCGTGTCGTGCTCGCCCACGATGACGACCGCCGGCCCCGCGTAGCGCGCCAGAATCTCGCGGCTGTCGTCTCGACCCGCCATCGCCCGCGCCGCCGCCGCCGTCGCCGCCGGGTTCACCGCCTTCATCAGCCCCTCGATGCGCGCCCTCACGTACGGCTTCGCCTCGGGCGCCAGCAGGTTCGGCAGCGCGCTCGCCGCGTAGCCCGACATGCCGTTCTTCTCGACGTCTTTCGCGACGCCTTCGCGCTTCTCTTTCTGCGCCGCGTCGTCGGCCGTCGCCTGTGTGTCGGCCAGAATCAGCCCCTTGATGCGCGCCGGGTCGAGCCGCGTCATCGCCATCGCCACGTAGCCGCCCATCGACACCCCGCCCACGATCGCCCGCTCGAGCTTCAGCGCGTCGAGCAGCGCGAACGCGTCTTTCGCCATCGCCTCGAGGGTGACCGGGCTCTTCAGGTCACTGCCACCGAACCCGCGGTGATCGGGGCAGATGACCCTCACGCCCGCAGGCGGCGCCTCGAGCTGCGGCCAGTACGCCTCCGACGTGAGGGGAAACGCGTGCAGCAGCAAGACCGGCTCGCCCGAGCCACCCGTTCGGTACGAATACTGCGCGCCGTCGACTTTGAGGTTCATAGCCACTTCTTGTGCAGGAACCACCACACCATCGCCACTGGAATTACGGCCATCGACACCAGCATCGCGTGAAAGAACGGCGGCGTGCTCAGCTCTTCGAAGTTCTGCCCGAAGAACCCCACGATGAACGCCAGCGGCAGAAAGATGGTCGAGATGATGGCGAGCTGTTTGGTGACGTCGCCGGTGCGGTTCGCCTGCACCGAGAGGTACCCGTCCATCGCGTTGCCCAGCAGGTCGCGGCACGCGTCGATCTGCTCGTACAGCCGCACGAGGTGGTCATACACGTCGCGAAAGTAGAGCGCCGTTCGTTCTGACACGTTCGGCATGCCGCGCTTCGACAAGAGCCCCACCACATCGCGCTGCGGCGACAGCACCCGCCGCACCTGCACCAGCGCGCGCTTCAGCGCGAACGTGCGCTTCAGGTGATCTCGCGACGGGCCCTCGAAGATGGCGGTCTCGAGGTCTTCGAGCTCGTCGTTGAACGTGTCGAGCAGGGGGAAGTTCTCGTCGACCATCGCGTCGATGATGAGGTACGCGACGAAGTCGACGCCGCGCCCGATCGTGTCGTTCGGGTCTCGTGTCACCCGGTCGATCGCCTTGTTCACCGACGGGTGCGCCTTGTCATGCACCGTGATGAGCCAGTCGGCCCCGAGAAACACGTGCATCTCGTGCAGCTCGATGTTCGCCGGGTCGTGTCGGCCCTCGGCGTCGAGCACCCGGCAGAACCCCTGCGTCACCAGGAACTGGTGGCCCGGGTAGTCTTCGAGCTTCGGGCGCTGGTCGAGGTGAAGGCAGTCTTCGATCGCCAGGCGGTGCAGCCCGTACCGCTCACCCAACCGGTTCAGCAGCGCCTCGTCGGGCGCCTCGACGTCGAGCCACTTCGTCCCCGGCCCCTCGAGCAGCTCTTCGCCTCCCTTCGTCACGCCTCGAACCGGGTCGAAGACCCGTACGACCAACGTCGGCATTTCCGCACGCTTACCGCAATCAGCAAGTGGCTGGTACCCAACTCCGGCTGTAGATTCCGCGCCAACGTGGAGCACGTTTTACCCCCGCGCCTGGCTGCGCTCCTGGCGCTCGAGCCTGACCTCGCACTGGCCGAGCGCATGAAGCGCGTTCACGAGGCTGCGGCCCGCGCCATCGAGCGCCTCGGCGACCTCGATCTCATCAAGTACGAAGACGTGCCCATCGACGGCAGCGCCGACCTCTCGCTGTGGGAAGAGGTCGCCCCGCACCTCGCGGCCACCTTGAGCGAGGTGAACTCGCTCGTGAACGAAATTCGCACCCACTTCCCCTTCGGCGAGCTCTACACCGACCGCAAGCAGGCCTCCGTCGACGAGGCCATTCAGGGCAGCGCGAGCCGCCTGCCGGCCGCCGTCGCCGAGCTCGGCCAGCGCGTGCGAGACCCCTCGGTCGTCGCCGACCGCTGGGCGCTCATCGCCGAGCTGCAGGTCTTTCGCACCGGCTTTCGCGAGACGATCGGCGCGATGGTCTTCGACTCGGCCTCGGTGCTCGAAGAGGTGAAGCGGCAAGAGGTCGAGCCCGGCTACGAAGAAGCCCTCAAGACCGCCCTGAGCGTGCGTTCGACGTCGACCGACCTGCGCCGCCTCATGCGCGCGCGGCTGCAGAAGGTCGCCGAGTGCGAGCCCGAAGACGTCGAGTGGAACGCCCAGCAGCTCGAAAAAGAGCTCGACAGCTTCGGCCGCACGCCCGCGTGGCGCGCCATTCGCGCCCAAGACAAGCGCCAGATTCTCGAGTTCAGAAAGAACCTGAAAGAGATCAACCGGCCCGACGTCGCCAAGACCGAGCTCGCCATGCTGCTCGAGCCGTTCGTCGAGTTCGTCGACACGTTCGAGTCGGTGAACCAGCGCGAAATTCTGCTCGTGCACGACCGCGAGATCTCGGCGCAGTGCGGCGTGCACCTCGAGACGATTCAGACCCTCGCCGGCACCCACGTCGACGAGGCGCTGAACCTGTTTCAAGAGACGCTCGCGGCTGCCGTCTCGCTGTACGGGCGCTCGCCCGATCTCGACAGCTTCATTCGCAAGACGCGCAAGGCGCCTCCAGCGCCCGAAGAGGTTTCGGTCACCGCCGAGATCTTCACCGGGCTGCTCGCCGACCTCTCGCTCTACTGATGCGCCCGCTCGCCGAAGCCGACCTGAAGGGCGTCGAGGCCGTGTTCAGCGACGTCGATGGCACGCTCACCACCGGCGGTCACCTGAAGGCCTCGACGATCTCGGCCGTCGAGGCGCTCGTGAAGGGCGGCGTGAAGGTCGTGCTCGTGAGCGGTCGCCCCGCCGGCTGGGGCGAAGCCTGGGCCCGCGAGCTGCCCGTCAGCGGCGTCATCGTCGAGAACGGCGGGCTCTACTTCACGTGGCGAGTTCGTCGGCCGCCGGTCAGCGGTGACGCGCCAGCGTCACAGCGGGACGAAGTACCCGGAACTGCCGGCGGCCGACTGAAAGCACAGCTCCACCGCGTGTATGCCGAGAAGCCGGCCGAGCGCGCCGCGAACCGCAGGGCGCTGCACCGCCACGTCGCCGCCGCGCTGAGGCACGTGAAGGGCGCGCGCCTCTCGTCAGACAGCCTCTACACCGAGGTCGATCTCGCCATCGACTACGCCGAAGACGCCTCGCTCGGGCCCGCCGCCGCGGTCGCGCTCGAGAAGTTCCTGCGCGCCCGCGGGGTCAACGCCGTGCGCAGCTCGGTTCACGTCAACTGCTGGCTCGGCGAGTTCGACAAGGCCTCGATGGTTCGCACGTTCTTGAAGACCGAGTGGAAGAAGCCGAAAGGGCGTTACGTGTACGTGGGCGACTCGCTCAACGACGCGCCGATGTTCGCCGCCTTCGACCTTTCGGTCGGGGTCGCGAACGTGAAAGACGTGGCAGACGTGATCGAGACCCAGCCGAAGTTCGTGACCGAGGGCAGAGAGGGGCGGGGCTTCGAAGAGCTCGCCGAGGCGATCTTGCGATGACCCTCGCGCGCGTCGAGCTGAAGGCCGGCCTGGGGCGCCACCTGCGCGCGGGCCACCCATGGGTGTTTCGCAAGGCGGTCGAGCACGCTCCGAAGCTGCCGGCCGGTGCGGTGGTCGACCTCGTCGAGGGCGGTCGCTTCGCAGCGCGCGGCTATTGGGACCCGCTGTCGCCCATCGCCGTGCGCGTGCTCACCCGCGACGAGCGCGAGACCATCGACCTGGGCTTCTTTCAGCGCCGCCTCGCCGCGTGCCACGCGCAACGCCGGGCGCTCATCGATCTCGACGGCACCGACGCGTTTCGCCTCGTGCACGGCGAGAGCGACGGCCTGCCCGGCGTCGTCGTCGATCTCTACGCCGGCACCGCGGTGCTGAAGCTGTACTCGGCGGGCCTCACGCCCTATCGCCCCATGCTGCTCGAGGCGCTGAAGCCGTTCGTCACGACCGTCATCGGCCGTGACGAGGTCGGCCGCGACGACGGTGAGGGTGACGAGGGCGCGGGCACCGGGCGCGTGCTGTTCGGCCCGCCGGCGCCCGAGCGCGTCACCATCAGCGAGCGCCACGCGAAGTTCCTGGTCGACGTCTACCGCGGCCAGAAGACCGGCTTCTTTCTCGACCAGCGCGAGAACCGCCACCTCGTGCGCCGGCTCGCGAAGGGCCGCGAGGTGCTGAACTGCTTCTGCTTCAGCGGCGGCTTCTCGGTGAACGCCGCGCTCGGCGGCGCCACGAAGGTGTTCTCGGTCGATCAAGACGCCGACGCGGTCGCGCTCGCGCGCGAGAACTTCACGCTCAACGGCCTCGAGGCCGCGAGCCACGACTTTCTCGCGGCCGACGTCTTCGACCTGCTCGACTCGTTCAAAGACGAGGGCCGCACGTTCGACATCGTGATCCTCGACCCGCCCGCGTTCGCGAAGAGCCAGAAGGCGGTCGAGTCGGCGCTCGACGGCTACGCGTCGCTCAACCGCCAGGCGCTCGCCGTCGTGAAGCCCGGCGGCCTGCTCGTCACCTCGAGCTGCTCGGCGCGCGTGTCGGCCGAGCAGTTTCTCGATGCCGTGAAAGAGGCCGGCTTCAAGGCCGACGTCGATCTCACCCTCGTCGAAGAGCGCTACCAGCCGCCCGACCACCCCATTCGCATGCAGTTTCGCGAGGGGCGGTACCTCAAGTTTCTCGTACTCAAGGCCGGGTAACAGAGTTTGCACATGGTTTTGGGCCCCCGTGTTCCACGGGTGACATGCCTACCCGACCCCTGCTCGCGGCCCTCGTCGCCCTCACTGCTCTCGCGGCCTGCCAGGGCAACCAGCCCCGCACCTACCGCGTCGCGCTCGACCTCACGCCGGTTCGCTTCATCACCGACGGCAAGTGCTTCAAGAACAACGAGGTGCCGGCTCCGAACGAGTCGACCGCGAACCTGTTCGACGAGCAGCAGTGGGTGGTGTGGGACGGCGTGCAGCAAGACGGCAGCAGCGTGCAGTTTCTCGACTTCGGCAAGCAGCAGTTCAAGCTCGGCGACTCGCCGCAGGTCGAGTTCAGCGATCTCGTGCGCTCGTTCGCGAGCGTCACCCCCGGCGTCTTCACCGGCCAGCGCGTGCTGAGCAGCGTCACGCCGTCGGGCGGCGGCAACGTCGTGCAGACCGCCACGACCATCATCACCGTCACGTTCAACGATCTCGGCAACGCGCCGTACGGCCGGCTCGACATCGACTCGCGCTACGCGTGCACCGGGGTCGCCGGCGGCGTCTGCCCGCTCGAGCAGGCCGTCGCCTCGCCGCGCAGCTGCGCCGTCGCCGTGCCGTTCGTCGCCCGCAAGATCGACATCGCCCGCGTCGCCGAGTACCAGGAAGAGGGCAAGAACGACTGAGGCAGCAAGCCCGGGCGGGTCGGTCGTTCGGCTGACTCGCGCGACCTTGCACCTGCGCTATCACCTCCAGGCGTGGTCGCCACCGGCCAATACCTCGAACGCCCCACGCTGATCCCCGTCGGCCGCGAGGTGATGGAAGGTCTGTCTCACCGCGGCGCTCGCCGGCCGCTGCTGCTCGTGCTCTCGCCGCTGCCCGAAGAAGGGGGCGGCATGGATCACGTCGTCGGCGCCGAGCTCTCGTGGGCCGCAGCCCGCGCCGGCTTCCCCAGCCTGCGCTTCAACTGGCGCGGCGTCGGCGGCAGCCAGGGCAGACGTGGGCGCCTGCCCTCGCTCATCGAAGATGCCCGCGCCGCCCTCGAGGTCGCGCGCGACAACGCCGGCGGCGCGAAGCCCCTCATCGCCAGCATCGGCGGCAGCTTCGAGGTCGCCACGGCACTCGAAGGTGACGCCGCTGGCGTCTGCCTCGTCAGCCCGACAGATATAGATGAGTGGGGTGCAGACGTGTGGGTGGTGGTCGCACAGGCCGACTTGTCGGCGAAGCTGAAGGTGGCCACAGGTCGTCTGCACGTGATTCCCGGCGCAGATCGCACCTTTCAGAAGAACCTGCCGCTGGTGGGCAAGGCGGTGGTCGAGTGCTTGAACGCCCTGGAAACACTAGAATGAGCGCGGCGGAACACTTCTTAAGACCCAATCGTTTTGACGTTCGTATCGTATAGGCAGAACGGAAGAAGGGACACGTGACTCGTATGCGCATTGTTCTGTTGGCCGCCGTCGTCGCAGTCGCGGGTTGCTCCCATGAAGAGGTCGCGAACGAGCCAGACGTTCAGCTCAAAGACACGACGAGCCCCGTCTACACCTCGGCCGACTCGTTCGACGACGTCAGCGCGCACGACCCCGACGACATCGTCGTCGACTTTCGCGACGGCGTGACCAAAGAGCAGATCGACGCCTACGAAAAAGACTGGGGCATCGACCTCGAGTACGCCGACGCCGAAGAGGGCCCCGACAGCGCCATCACCGTCGCCCACGTCGACGAAGGCCGCCAAGCAGCGCTGCTCGAGCTGATTCGCCAGAACCCCGACGTCGAGGCCGCCGAGCCCGACATGGTCTTCAGCGTGCCCGCCGGTGAAGGCGCCAGCGAGGCCCTGCCGACCACGGCGCCCGCGAAAGACAGCGAGGGCTTTCAGCCCAATGATCCCCAGTACGGCAAGCAGTGGAACCTGCCGATGATCAACATGCCCAAGGCGTGGCAGATCACCAAGGGCAAGGGCGTCGTCGTCGCGGTGCTCGACACCGGCATCGCCTACGAAGACTACGAAGACTTCAAGCAGGTGCCCGACCTCAACGGCGCGAAGTTCGCGAAGGGCTACGACTTCGTGAACAACGACTCACACCCGAACGATGACCACGGCCACGGCACGCACGTCGCCGGCACCATCGCGCAGGTCACGAACAACAAAGAGGGCGTCGCCGGCGTCGCGTTCGAAGCGACGCTGATGCCCGTGAAGGTGCTGAACCACTTCGGCTCGGGCTCGACCGCGCAGATCAGCGACGCGATTCGCTGGGCCGCCGATCACGGCGCCAACGTCATCAACATGTCGCTCGGCGGCGGCGGCCGCTCGGCGGTGATGGAAAACGCGGTCGCCTACGCGCGCAAGAAGGGCGTCGTCGTCGTCTGCGCCGCGGGCAACGGTGGCCGCGGCGTCGTCGAGTTCCCCGCCGCGTACCCGGGCAGCGTCGCCGTCGTCGCCGTGGGCCCGACCGGCGCGAAGGCCGCCTACTCGTCGTGGGGCAAAGAGGCCGACGTCTCGGCACCGGGCGGCGACAAGTCGCGCGGCGTCGAGTTCGGCATTCTGCAGAACACCATCGACGCGCAAGACAACGCGAAGTCGATCTACGCGTACTTCAACGGCACCTCGATGGCGGCACCGCACGTCGCCGGCCTCGCCGCGCTGCTCTTCTCGGCCGGCGCGAAGACGCCCGACCAGGTCGAGAAGGCGCTGTTCGCTTCGGCGAAGGCGGCCCCGGGCCAGCAGGGCTGGAGCGAGCAGTTCGGCCACGGCATCATCGACGCCCAGGCCGCGCTGAAGGCCGTGAAGAAGCTCGACGCGAACGGTGACCTGCTCGTCGCCGAGGGCCCCGTCGCGGTCACCCCGGCGGCCGTCGAGACCTACGAGGTCGTCACGCCGCTCGGCACGGGCTTCTTCGACATCGACTGGAAGCCGTTCATGTGGGCCGCGGGCTTTCTCGCGTTCGTGCTGCTGACGCTCGGCAAAAAAGAGCGCCCCGGCTACCTCAACATCATCTTCAAGCCCGGCTTCGCGGTGCCGCTCGTGTTGACCACGGTCGGCGTGTTCTTCGCGCGCTGGCTGGGCGACCCGTCTTCCGCCACGGTGCAGGCGCTGGTGCTGCCGATTCCCGACTGGCTCCAGAAGATCATCTTCGGCCGCGGCTCGCTCGCGAACCCGATCGTCTACAGCGCAGCGATACCCATCGTCGCTTCGTTCTTCGCCATCAAGTGGAAGGGGCTTCGCCCCGTCATCGGCGGCCTGTCGATCGGCTTCGCCGGCATTCTCGGGTACACCATCTGGGCGAAGGCCCCCGCGCTCGCGTGGCTGCCGTTCACCTTCCTCGCGATTCCGTGGCTCGCCGCGAACGCGCTCGTCTGCCTCTTCATCGCGCGCGCCATGCTGAAGAAAGAGAAGGCCTGAGCTTGAAGCTGTCGGGGGTCGTTCAGTTTCGTGACGTCGAGACCGGCGTCTGGGTGCTCGAGGGCGACGACGGCAAGACGTACCTGCTCGATGGTGGCGACCGGAAGATCAAGAAGGCCGGCAGCCGCATCGAGGCCGACGGCAGCGTCGACGACTCGCCCAACCTGCAGATGGTCGGCCCGAGGTTCGTGGTGAAGAGCTACAAGTTCATCTAGTCGGCCGTGCCCGCATCGGCGGTGCCTGCATCGGCCGCCGACCGTTGGAGCCCCGCCGCCCTGCGGCTCTCGAAGTAGGCGCCGATGGTCTCTTTCCCCTCGAGCACCGCCTGGCGCTGCTGCTGCAATTCGACGCCCGCGTCTTTGAGCGGCGTCACGGCCTCGACGGCCCGCACCATCGAGCCGTTCAGGTCTGCGACCAGCAGCACGCCGATCGCGGCCATGCTCGCCGCGAACCACTTGAGCGGCAGGCTCGGCGTCGCGCGCTCGACCGGCGTGTCGGTCATCGGCGCGGGCGACTTCAGCGCGCCGGGGTAGCGGCGCAGCACGAGCAGCACGCCGAGCAGCACGACGCCGCCGATGCCCGAGATCGCGTAGAGCGAGCTCGCGTCTTCGGTCGGGTCTTCGGGCAGATCTTTCAGCGAGAAGTACAGCACCGTCGAGGTCAGGTTGTTCGCGAGGTGCGCGAAGATGCCCGGCCACAGCGAGCCGCTGCGCCACGCGAGCAGGCCGAACAGAACGCCGAGCTCCCAGCGCGCGGCGAAGCCGATCGGGTCGCCGTGAAACGCGCTGAAGACGGCGCCGGCGAGCACGATGCCGCCCACCGGGCCCATGCGCTGCGCCCAGCCGCGCTGAATCGTGCCGCGAAACAGGTACTCTTCGGCGAGCGGCGCGCCGACGCAGATGAAGAAGAGCAGGGCGGCGAGCTCGGCGGGGCTGCGATCTTGGAAGATGCGCGTCGAGTCGTAGATCTCGAGCAGCCGCTTCGGCGCCAGCTTCTGGCTGATGAACTGCGTCGGCGCCACCACCGCGAAGAAGTTCGCGACGCCCAGCGCGAAGCCCGCCGCACACCCCGCGACCCACGGCCGCGTGAAGCCCGTCGTACGAAATGGGTGCAGCCCCGCGAGTCGCAGCGCCACGTAGGGCACACCGAACAGAACGAAGATCTGGCTCCACGCGAGGCCGAACGGCAGGCTCGCGAGCTGCGTCATCGCGCCCACGCTGTAGAAGCCGATGGCCGCGAGCAGCAGCACCAGCGACGCGAGCCCGCTCGGGGAAAGCGCCGGCACCAGCGGCAGCGGTTCAGGTGAAGACGGCGGTGCAGGCAGTGCCGGTGCTGCAGGTGGAACTGCTGGCGCGGGTGGCGCGCCCTCCGAATTGTCTGGCGGGCCCTGCAAGGTCGACTCTTATACTGCGCCCGTGCTTCGTACGCGCGCGCTCTTCACGATCGCGTTGTTGCTGCTCATCGTCCCCGCGGTCGCGGGCGCGACGGCATTTCAGGTCGAGGCGCGCACGGAAGCCCAGGTCTCGTCGTTTCGCGCGTGGCGCGGCACCGACGCCGACTCGCCCATTCTGCTGCCGCGGCGCCGGCTCGTGCAGTACCTCGGGCTGAACGGGTACGAGATCATCCCCAAGGCGCCGCTCGGCTTCGAGTCGAGCGTGCGGGTCTTCGCCGACTTCGGTCTGCCGCGCGGCGAGGCCAACCGCGTCGACGGCCTGCGCAGCGAAGACGCCGACCTGCTGTTCGCGAACCTGTTCTACCGGGGCCAGAGCTTTCAGTTCCGGCTCGGGCGGCAGCTCTACACCGACGTGATGGATCTGATGGCCTTCGACGGCGCGTGGGTGCGCTACGTCTACCGCTTCGCCGCCGGCTTCGGCGTCGGCGCCGAGGCCTACGCAGGCCTCTGGGTGAAGGCCGGCAGCGTGCTCGGCTCGAGCGTCTACCAGCCCGACGGCATTCGCGAGTCCGACCTCCGCCGCGTCGCCACGATGGAGGCCCAGCCCTACGCTGCCCTCGACGACATCGCCCCCCTCGTCGGCGCCAAGGTCACCCTCGACGGCCTCTATGGCGTCACCGCGAACGTCGGCTTTCGCCAGGCCTTTCTCGCGGGCAAGACCGACATTCGCCGCATCGGCGGCGACCTCAAGTGGTCGGGGTTCTTCGGCCTCACCGTCATGGCCGGCGTCGACTTCGACATGCTGCTCTCGCGCGTCGCGAACGCCCGCTGGCTCGGGAGGTGGGACGGTGACGAGCTCGCCGTTCAGGTCGAATACCAGCGCGTCTCGCCCGTGCTCTCGGCCGACTCGATCTTCCTCTACTTCGCCCACGCGCCCCGCGACGGCGTGCGCGCCCGCGTCGACTACTACCCCGTCGGCCCCCTCCGCCTCTACCTCCAGGCCGTCGCCGACGTCTGGAGCACCCCGCTCAACGAGCTCACCGGCATCGCCAACCTCCCGTCGAACGAGGTGCCGAGCAACCTCTCGTACGGCGGCGGCGGCGGCGCCATGGCCCGGTTCGGGTCGTTTCGCATGCAGGCCGACGTCACCGTGAAGACCGGCTACGGCGGCCGGCAGATCTGGCTCGACGTCAACGGCGGCTACGTGCCGCTCATGGGCGCGCTCTCGGCCGAGGCCCGCTTCTCGGTCGCGAACATCACCGACATGGTCAGCAGCAACCTGAAGGGCACGTACACCGGCTTCCAGGTCTACGGCGGCTACATGCTCACGCGCGCGAGCCGCATGTCGGTCGTCTTCGAGGCGAACTTCGGGCCGGCGACGCGCTCCGACATCAAGGTGTTCGCGCTCTACGACCTGAAAGCAGTCTTCTGATGGCGTTCGACGAAGCCGCATTTTCCGACGCAGCCAGCGCCTTTCGCCGCTTCTTCGTCGAGCTGAAAGAGGCCTTTCTCGAGCGCGAGGCGCTGTTCACGCAGATCGAGCTCGGCCTGCTCTGCAAAGAGCACGTGCTCATCATCGGGCCGCCGGGCACCGCGAAGTCGGCCGTCGCCGGCGCCGTGCTCGGCCGCATCACCGACGAGAAGAACGGCCGCCCCTCGCTGTTCTCGAAGCAGATCGCCGAGAACACCGTGCAGACCGACCTCATCGGCCCGGTCGACTTCAAGGTGCTCACCGAGACCGGCCGCACCGAGTACCTCACCGACGACGGCATGCTCGGCGCCGTGCACGCGTTTCTCGACGAGGTGTTCGACGGGCGCGACATGCTGCTGCGCTCGATCTTGAACGTGCTCCACGAGCGCGAGCTCAAGCACGGCTCGAAGGTGACCCCCGGGCGCACCGAGTGCGCGCTGATGACGTCGAACCGGTACCTCACCGAGGTGCTGCAGCGCTCGCCCGAGACCCTGCAGGCGTTCGCCGACCGCATCTCGTTCATCTGCTTCTGCCCCAAGAGCTTTGCGCGCAAGTCGTCGCGGGCGCAGATGTTGTCGCGCGCGTCAGAGGGCCAGCGCCCGTCGCTCTCGCAGCGCATGACCCTTCAGCAGATCGACGTGTTGCAAGACGCCGTCGCCCGCGTCGAGGTCTCGGGCTCGATGTGTGAGGGCCTCGAGCTGCTCGCCGACGCCCTCGAAAAAGAGCTGCTCGCCCAGGTGGTGAAGCTGCCCGACTACGTGCCGACGAAGTACTTCTCGCAGCGCTCGATGGTGAAGGCGCTGTGGTGCCTCAAGGCCGCCGTCGTGCGCGACCGCATCTACCGCCGCCCCGAGCGGGCCTTACGCGTCGTCGCCGAAGACCTCGAGATGTTGCGCTACTTCTTCCTGCTCGGCGGGCCTCCTCCGCCCGAGCTCGAGCTCTTGCTCAAGGGCGCCGCCGACCCCCGCGAGCGCGCCCAGCTCGAGATCATTCGCGTCGAGCACAAGGCGTTCGACGAGGCGCTGGCCAAGGTGCGCCCCGGCCTCGACACGTCGGCCGCCGCCGAGGCCAGCGAGCTGCTCCTCAAAGAAGACGCCCAGAGCGCCGAGGCCATGGCGCGCGGCTGGCAGCCCGCCGTCGCCTCGACCACCGCCAAGTCGCTGCGCGACAAGCTCGTGCCCGGCCCGCGCCACCCCCAGAACCGCGTGCCGCTGCTCACCGCCGCCCGCAACCTGCTCGTCGGCATGGAGCAGCGCATCGCCCGCGGCATGGCCGGCCAGGGTGAGGGCCGCGGCGGCGTCGCCGTGCTGTCGAGCTTCGGCGACGTCTTCGAGCTCGTGCGCTCGGTGCCCGAGCTGCAGCCGCAGGTGCCCGCCCTCGCGAAGTCGGCCGTCGAGTTTTCGATTCAGGCCGCCCAGATGATCGCGCTCTCGGCCGAGGGCACCGAGTACGACGACGCGCTCAAGCTCGAGGGCATCAGCGGCATGGCCGCGAACCTCGCCGAAGAGCTCTCGCGCGTCGTCGAGCTGCTCCAGCACCTCTCGCTCGCCGCGCCCAAAGACGTCGAGCGGGGCCGCGCCGCCGTCTCTGAGGCGCGCAACCGCGTGGCCGCCGCCTTGAGGGGCCGCGCCCAGCGCACGTTCGAGAACAGCCGCACGAAGCGCGCCGACCCGCTCGAGGCGCTGTCGCTCGACTCGCGCCGGCTGCGCGAGCTCGAGGCCCACCTCGTCGAGCTCTCGCCCGCCCACAAAGGCCTGCGGCAGAAGCTGCTCGCCCCGCTCGGCGAGACCTACGCCAAAGAGGTCTTGAGCACCGCGCCCTTCACCCGCATCGAGCAGCTCTCGCGCACCGTGCAGACGGTCGTCGATCAGCTGCGCAAAGAGGGCTGCGCCATCGACGGCGCGCTCGCCGGCGTGAAGCCGACCGTCATCTCGCGCCTGAAAGAGCACGCCCGGCATTTGTCAGAGCCGCCGCGCGTTCAGCACCCCGAGGTGAACCAGGTGATGTCGGGCGAGGCCTACCTGCTGTACCGCCAGAACCTGGCCGCGCAGGCGCCCGACGGCGAGCTCGCCTCGCTCATCGGCCTCGAAGGGGCGCTGGCCGCCGCCGTGCCGCGCGGCGAGCGCTTCTTGCCGCCCGACGTGCGCGACGCCGTCGCCACCGCAGAGATCGCCTCGCTCGGCGCGCGCATTCGGTTCTTGCGCGCGTGGCTGTCGCAGCTGCTCGGCTCGCTGCCCGCCCCCGAAGAGCTGAACGGCCGCAAGGCCGACGCCGAGAAGGCGTTCGACAAGCTGGTGAAGAGCCGCTTCCCCATGCTGGCCACGAAAGAGGGCGAGCTCGTGCGCCTGTCGGCCGCCGTGGCCCGCCTGATGGAGGAGCCCGCCGACCGCGGCGAGGCGGCCCGCAAGCTCGACGTGGCGCTGCGCGGTGTGGCCGAAGACTTCGCGGGGTTCTCGAAGCGCCTCTTGGAAGCGCGGGCGGCGAAGTGACGTGCTCACCGCCGAGCTCAACCGCATTCGTGCGCGCCTCGACGCCCTGAAAGAGGGGCGGGTGCTCGAGTCGGGGCTCCTCAGCCGCGCGCGCGCGCTGCTCGACCGCGACGACGCCTTCAAGCTCGAGGCGCTCTTGTCGCTCGATCGCGACTTCGATCGCGCGGGCGTGCACACCGCCGCCGATGCCCGGCTCCTTCGCGAGCTCGGCAAGCTCAAGGGGCGGCTGCCCGACGTCGCGCCAGGCCTGGGCAAGAGGGCCGCCGAAGCGCTCGCCGAGCTCGATGGTGCGCTGCGGCGGGCCGAACGCCAGCTCGCCGCCTCGGAGCTGCCCGCCGGCGCCGTCACCGAGCTCGAGGGCCACTTCGTGCGCCTCGCCCGCGCGGTGAAGATCGCGACGCTGTTCGAGGCCGGTCACGAACAGACGCGAGAGCCGCGCGAGCTCGAAATTCTGCCGCACGTGCGCACGCTCGACCGCGCGCCGCCGTCGAGCGCGCGGCTCGCGGTCGCCGAGTTCTGGGCGA
>JAEUJP010000889.1 GCA_016793725.1 Myxococcaceae bacterium
CTTCGTCTGCCTGGGCTGCGGCCGAAAAGTCTGCCGCGGCTCGGCGCGCGGCAGCTGCGACGGCGCTGAACGTCGACGCAAAGCTGCTCGAGGCGCCCGAGATGTACCGGGCGGCAGAAGCAGCAAAGGCAAAGCTCAACCGCGCTGAGGCGCTCGAGCGGGCGCGCGCCTTCGCCGGCGCCCGCGCCCGGGAGGCTCAGGCAGCGGCGGCGCGCGACTTCGCGAAGAAGCTCGAAGCCGCCGCAGAGCCTCAGCGCGTCATGCGCCGCGGCGCGCTGGCCGAGGCGAAGGGCAAGCGGGGCGCGGCGCTGAAGGCAGAGCTCCTGGCCGAGGCGCCGGGCTTGCGCGCCGCGAAGCCGCTGAAGGCGGTGCGCGGCGTGCTGCCCGACAAGCAGCCGCTGAAGCTCGAGCCGTCGAAGCTCAAGCCGCGACTCAAGGGCGCGACGGGCGCGCTGACGCCGGCGCTGCACGAGCTGTACGCCTCGGTCGTCGGCGAGGGGGCCTCGGTGCTGTCCGACGACGGCGAGCTGCTGGGCGTCGACGAGGTGCTGTACGGCTACCGGGCACCCAAGACGAAGTGGGCGCTGGCGTCGCTCGCTTCAGACATGAGCTTCCCGCTGATGGGCGCGCTGCCCGCGCCGACGCCAGATGACCTCGCCGAGACGCCCGAGACGACGCGCACGCCGGCGGTGCAGGCGCTGGTGCAGCAGCTGGGCGCCCGGCCGCTCGCGCTCTACAACCACGTGCGCACGACGGTGGTGCCGCAGCTGTACTTCGGCAGCAAAAAGGGCGCGGCGGCGACGCTGCGCGAGAAGGCGGGCAACGACTTCGACACCAGCTCGCTGCTCGTCGCGATGCTGCGCGAGGCCGGCTACCCGGCGCGCTACGAGCACGGCGTGGTTCGGCTGTCGCTCGCCCAGGCCCAGGCGCTCACCGGCGCGACGACGCTCGAGCAGGCGTCGTTTCTGCTCTCGTCGACGGGCACGCCCTCGCAGGTCGACGGCGATACGTTGGTGGCGGAGCGCGTCTGGGTGCGCGCCTACGTGCCGTACGGCGATTACAAGGGCACCGGCGCCGGCGGCGAGTCGCTGTGGGTGCGGTTGGACCCCGGGATGAAGGCCGTGACGTGGAAGCCGGCCATCTCGCTGCGCGGCGTGACGACTTTCGACTCAGGCGCCTACGTGACGGCGCAAACGCAGAAGACGCCGCAAGAGCTCTTCGAGGCGGGCTTGCTCGCAGCGGCGAAGGCGCGCAACCTCTGCAACAACCTGAACGACGCGCTGACGGCCCCGCGCCTCGGCGAGGTGCCGCTCGAGCTCTTGCCGGCCGAGCACCCTGCGAGGGTGCTGCAGAGCCTGCTTGTCTTCGCGCGCGTGCCGGCAGCGCTGTCGTGGCGGGCCTCGGTCGGCATGGAGGGCGCCGAGTCGCGCAGCTTCACCATCGCCGAGCTGCAGTACCGAAGCTTGAGCCTGCGCTACACCGGCGCCACCGCCGCTGACGAGGCGCTCATTCAGGCGGCGGGCGGCCTCGTCAACGTCGCGCCCTACAGCGTCTTCGTGCGCGCGGCATTGAAGCTCGATGGCTTCGAAGAGGTTCGCTTCCCCGCGGTACAGCCGGGCCAGCAGCAACTGCTGACGGTGAGCATCTCGGGGCCGAACGTGCCGCGCGCCGCGATGACTCACCGCATTCGGGCGGGCAGCGTGTATGCGCTCAGCCTCACGGCCGGTAACGTCGACCCCGCGTACGCGGAAGAGCTGAAGGCGCTGGTGACGACGTCTCAGACCGACGACAACTCCGAAGCCGCGGGCCGAGCGGCCGCAGTGGCCTATGCGGTGCGGCAGCAGGCCGACGGCTCGCGCGCGTACCAACTGCAGGGGCACCTGCCGTTTCACGACGTGATGGAGAGCATCGCCGGGCGGCAGGTCAACGTGACGGAACAGTTCGGCCTGCCCGTGGCCCTCTCGCACGGCCTCTACATTCTCGACGTGGGGCGCGACGCGCTGACGCCCGTACCGCTCGACGGCGACGGCAGCGCGGTGGCGTCGCTGCTCGAGCTGTCGGGTTTTCACGGGAGCGTGCTCGAGCAGCGCGCGTGGGAGGCCGTCTTCGCCAACCGCGCCATCGCTGCCGTGCCGGTGCTGCAGGAGGCGACCGCGCAAGGTGTCGCGGTGTTGAGCCTCACCGGCGCGCCTGCCGCAGGGCTGAGCGGCTACACCCCGGCGACGATGCTGGACGTCAACCAGGCGCTGGGCGCGGGCTGGCGCGTCACCATTCCCGCGCGGCCGGTGACGCTGCCCGGCTTCATCGGCGTAGAGGCGTACGTGCTCTTCAACCCGCTCACCGGCGACGGCCGGTACATCATCGACACGGCAAACGGTGGTGGCTCGAACGGGCCGGGCAACAACCCGGGGCCGCCGAATGGGCCGACCTGCTGCAACAACAACCAACCCGTCAACAGCACCGTCAACCTCGCCAACGGCCGGTTCATGGAGCGCTTCACCGACTTGACGCTGCCGGCAATAGGGTTGCCCATCGTCTTCAGCCGCCACTACGCGAGCGACTTTCAGCAGACGACTTCGATGGGCACGGGGTGGCTGCACAGCTACGGCGTCTTCCTGCGCACGGAAGCGAATGGCGACGTCATCTTCGTCACCGAAGACACCACCGAGGTGCGCTTCGTGCGCACGGACTCGAGCTTCGCAGTGCCGGCCGGCTGGTACTTCACGCTGACGACGGTGGCGGGCGGCTACCGCGTGCGCGCGAAAGACGGCTTCACCTGGGAGTTCGACTCGAGCGGCCGCCTCACTCGCCTGGCCGACACCTCGGGCAACGCCACCACCCTCGTCTACAGCGGCGCGCAGCTCGTCTCGGTGAACGACTCGTCGGGGGGCGCCGCGCTGACGCTCTCGTACACGGGCAACAAGCTGACGCAGGTGACGGACAGGGCAGGCCGCACCGTCACCTTCGGCTTCACGGGGGATGACCTCACCTCCGCCACCGACGTTCTCGGCAAGGCAGAGCGCTACGGCTACGACGCCCGGCACCTGATGACGTCGCGCACCGACAAGCGGGGCGAAGTCTGGCGCAGCGTCTTCGACGCCTTCCGCCGCTGGAGCGCCAACCTCCAGCCCGACGGCACCGGCGGCCACGCCACCTACGACGTGCTGCACCTCACCACCGTCTACGTCGACGCCTCCGGCGCGCCGTGGCGCAGCGTGCACAATGCCGCCGGCAACCCCATCGAGCACGTCAGCCCGCTCGGCGAGACGACGAAGTCCGAGTGGACCGCCCAGGAGCGCACGAAGTCGACTGACGGCCGCGGCTTCAGCACCGTCATGACGTACGACGCGCGCGGCAACCAACTCACGCGCACGCACCCTGATGGCCGCGTCGACTCCACGACTTACGACGCCACCTTCTCTCGCCCCCTCGTGACGACGAGCACCGGCTTGCCCACGGTGGTGAACACCTACGACACCGCCGGGCGCCTCAAGACGCGCAACGGGGGCCTCGGCATCACCACCTACAACTATGACGCCCGCGGCCAGCTCGACAACGTCGTCGAGCCTGGCCCCGCGACGACGGTGTTCCACCATGACGCGCACGGCAGCGTCGACGTCATCACCGACGCCACCGGCCGCGCCACCCACATGGGCTTCGACTCGGCCGGCCACCTCACCCACGTCACCGACGGCAACGGCAAGACGCGCACGCTCGAAGTCGACGCCGCCGGGCGAGTGAAGGCGCAGGTCGATGCCCTCGACCGCCGCACCGAATTTACCTACGACGACAGCGGCAACCGGCTCACCGTCAAAGACGCCGAAGGCGCGCTCACCCGGTACGGCTACGACGCGCTGGGGCGCATGACGGCCGTCACCGACGCGGCTGGAAACGTCACCCGCACCGAGTACGACGCCGACGGCCGGGTGACGGCCACCGTCGACGCGCGCGGCCACCGCAGCACGCGAAAGTACGACGAGGCGGGCCGGCTGGCGGAGTCGGTCGACGCCTCGGGCGCCGTGAAGAGCACCTTCTACTGCGGCGACGTCGCGAGCCCGTGCGCCGACGTCGACGCGCTCGGCCACCTCACCACGCGCGAGTTCGACTCCGTTGGGCGCACGACTCGCGCCGTCGATGCGCTGGGGCGCGAAAGCACGACGCAGTACGACACGGGCGGCCGGGTGTCGCGGGAGGCGGGGCCGGGCAGGCCGGTGACGACGTACGCGTACTCGAGCGCCGGGCTCTTGTCGTTGGTGTCGACTCCGGCGCTGAACGTCAGCTACCAGTACGACAACCGCGGCAACCGGCGGCTGGTGACGGCGGGCGCTCAGGCGACGAATTACACCTTTGACTTGGCCAACCGGCTTCTCACTGAGACGAATCCACTCTCGAAGGTGACGACGTTCACCTACGACGCGGCCGGCAACCGGCGCACGAAGCTGGATGCCAACGGGCACCTCACCACCTACTCGTACGACGACAACCGGCGGCTGACGCGCGTCGACTTCGATGACGGCACGGCCTACGAGTACGACTTCGACTCGCGCGGCAACCGCACCCTCGAGAAGGGGCCGAGCCACGAGCGCCGGCTGCACTACGACGCGCTCAACCGGCTCGACGTCGTCGACGACGTGACGTTCGGCAAGCAGCTCACCTACGGGCACGACGCCGCCGGCAACCGCACGCGCGTCTCGGAGGGTGGGGTCGACCACGTCTATGAGTACGACTCCCGCGGGCTGCTCGCCGCAGCGCGCGTCGGGGCGGGGCCGCGCACCGTGTTCGGCTATGACGCGTTGGGCCGCCGCAGCTTCGTGGCTCGGCCGAACGGGGTGCGCACCGACTACGTCTTCGATGACGCTTCTCAGTTGCTGAGCATGGTGCACGCGAAGGGCGGCAGCGTGCTTCTGGGCTTTGCCTACGGGTACGATGGGCACGGCAACCGCGTCAGCAAGACGCGGGAGGACGGCACCGCGGAAGTGTACGGCTACGACTCGAGCATGCGGCTCACGCGCGTCGACTACGGCGCCGCGAAGACGGTCGAGTATGGGTTGGACGCCCTGGGCAACCGGACGAATGAGACGCAGACGGTGAGGCCGGCTTCTGGGCCCAACGTCGTGACGACTTGGTCGGCGACCTCCAACGCCTTCAATCAACTGCTCACCAGAAACCGCTCCGGTGGCGGGGTGCCGGCCCTCAACGCCACCTTCGCGTACGACGACAACGGCAACACCTTGTCTGAATCGACGGCGTCGCCCGCCGCGACCACGACTTACTCGTGGGACCGCGACAACCGCCTCCGCACGGTGACGCCGCCGGCGCCGGGCGTGCCGACCTCGTACTCGTACGACGCGAACGGCCTTCGCGTGCAGCGTGTCGACGCATCCGACGCCGTGAAGTACTTGCTCGACGGTCGAGATGTGCTCTCCGAGTTCGACGGGACAGGTTCGACGACGACGCGATACCTCAACAACCCGCAGGGCATCGACGACATCATCAGCTTCAAACGCGGTGCCAGCACGTACTATCCGCTCACCGACGGCCTCGGCAGCGTCTTTGCGGTGACCGACGCAAGCGGAGCAGTCGTGCGACGCTACGACTTCGACGTCTTCGGCGTGCGGATCGACCTGGGCGGGAGCGGGCCGAGCACTGACGTCGGCTACACGGGCCGATGGCACGACTCGAACGGGCTTTTAGAACATCGCGATCGGCAGCGCCGCCCAGAGCTAGGCGGGTGGCTGTCACCGGATCGAGTCGAGGCAACGAACCTCTACGCGTACCCGCGCGCTCCCACGAACATCACCGATCCTTTAGGGCTCTTCCCGGTGTCGCCTCAGTACGCACCGTATCTCTCGCCTCGCGCGGCAATTCGCAGTGCGATCCCAGCGCTCGACAGCGTGACCGCGTACGCGCTGAACAACCCGGTGGCGTTCGTGGCGCTCCTCGTGGCGCTAGGAGAGATGACAGAGGAGATCGCGAACAAGATCTCCCAGGCCGGGTGCGATGAAGACAATGAGACTAAGGAGATCTTCTTCAGAGGAGATAGCGTTCCCAGGGCGCACACCTCGCTTGCCAAGGGATTCATCGCAGCTGGAGTCGGCACTGCGCCTGGGCAACTTGGAGCTGGTCTCTATATGTCGCGCGACATCTACGTGGCGCAGGTCTGGGCTTCGCAGGCGTACTCGCTCTACGGAAGCGGTGCGATTCTTCAGATCACGATTTCGACGCGAGCGTGGAAGGGCATCTTGCTACTTGGCGCCGTGGACAACGCACAACTGTTTGCAAGCGGCGTTCAAACTTTCGTGCCGGCCGGCCCCGCCCTTGTGGCCTTCGACAAGCTCAGCGCCAAAGTGATTCTCACACAGAGACCGTAGCCATGGCTGATCCTGATCCACAGGCTGACTTCGGACTCTATTGGTCGGATGCCGTGAGAATGCGAATTCAGCAGCACGGGAGCCACAGCGTCGAACTTCTTCAGAAGACCGTGAAGGGCGGTGGCCACGCTTTTCTTTGTGTCGTCGCCGAGAACGGACGCTTCGAGGGCTTCATCGCGATGGACCCCGACGGACGAGTGACGGGCACTCTCGTGGCCCGCGAACACGAGAGCTTCAGAATCAACATCGAGCACGTCGACGGCGGAGCCGACGACCTGATGGAGCTCACTGCTCGACTGCTCGACTATGACTTTAAGTTCCCAGAGGGCATTGGCGTCACCGCTGACACTTTCAAATGGGCGAAGCCCCCGCAGTAGCTGCGATAGAAAAGGCGCAAGCGGCGCAGGTGTGGGTGCCGGCTCTCGCCGAGACGATGTTGAACGCGCTGGCGCAACTGAGAGCACCTATGACCTCGGAGCGATGAACACCATCACTGGCAGACCATCGCGAACGCCGGAGAGGTCATTCTCGATGCCGTCGGGATTTCCGATGCGGTGCTCGGGGTCGTAGTGAGCCTGATCAGATTTCGTGGACGGGTTGAACAGCGAACATCCACTACGAGATCGGTTCGTGCTGCGGTCGAGTTGTCGGTCGTTTGAGTCGGAAGTTGCGGTCGCCGCGAGCGGCGCAGGACCTTGGTCCGAGCAGCGCAGCGCACTTCCGGGGACTCATGCGGCCACTGCGTCGATTTGACGGCGAGCTCGAACTCGGCGGGGCTGACGAAGCCGAGTGACGAGTGCATCCGCTTCCGGTTGTAGAAGACCTCGATGTAGTCGAACAGCTGCCGCTTCGCCTCGAACGGGCTGTCGAAGTTCTCGCCGAG
>JAEUJP010000397.1 GCA_016793725.1 Myxococcaceae bacterium
AGCCGCCCCCGTTCGTGCCGAGCTGCTTGATGGCCACCTGCGACGCCGCCGGCCCCACCGCGACGCCGTTCGTCGTCGCCGCGAACGTCTGCACGACGCCCTGCGACACGAGCACCAGCGCGACGACCGCCGACAGCGGCAGCAGCACCCACAGCGTGCTGCGCGACAGGTCGACCCAGAAGTTGCCCACGGTCTCTGAGCGACTGCGCGTGAAGCCCCGCACCAGCGCCACCAGCACCGCCATGCCCGTCGCCGCCGACACGAAGTTCTGCGTCGTCAGCCCCACCATCTGCGTGAGGTACGACAGCGTCGTCTCGCCGCCGTACGCCTGCCAGTTCGTGTTCGAGCCGAAGCTCACCGCCGTGTTGAAGGCGAGCTCGGGCGGCACGGCTCCCAGGCCTTGCGGGTTCAGCGGCAGCACGCCCTGCACCCGCTGCAGCGCGTAGAGCGCGACGATGCCCAGCGCGTTGAACGCGACCAGCGCGAAGGTGTACCGCTTCCACGTCATCTCTTCGGCGCCGCCACTGAGCCAGCGCTCGAAGGGCGAGACGGGCCGCTCGTAGACGTGCGCCATGAACAGCCCGAGCGGGGCCGCCAGCGCGAGCAGCACGACGAAGTACAGCCCGGCCTCGCTCACGACATCGACTCGGGGAAGAGCAGGGCGAACAGCAGGTAGGCGAAGAGGAGCACCGCGAGGGTGGCTCCGGCGAAGAGCAGAATCGTCATGACGTCACACCTTTTCGGCCAGGCGCACGAAGCCCCAGGTCAGCAGGAAGAAGGCGCCCAGCACCGACAACATCGCGAGGTCCATCACGGTGGCCAACATGCGCCGTGCCTCATCAAGGCGGCATCAAGATGGAGCGTGCGCTGTGTTTCTGCGCGCTCGCCGTCGCTGCTCTTGATGCCGTCTTGATGTTCGGCGCGGCATCACGAGGGCCTCATGTCTCGCGCCCTGTTCGCCGTGTCGTTGATCTCGTTCACCGCCGCCGCCCAGGAAGAAGACGTGGGCGCCACGCTCTCACTCGAAGAGCGCGTGCGGCTGCTCGAAGAGCGCCTCGCCCAGGCGGCCGACGCTGGAGCGGCAGAGCCGTCGGCCTCCGCCTCCGACTACGCGCCCGAGAAGACGCCGTTCGCGTTCGGCGACTTCTCGTGGGCGCCCGCGAACAACGGCGGCTCGCAGCGGCCCTTCTCGTTCGGCCCGTTCACGGGCGAGCTGCGCGTCGACACCGTCTACCACCACAGCTTCGCGCAGCCGGCCGACAACACCATCTCGGGCAGCTCCGAGGTGTTCCGCCACGGCGAGCTTCAGGTGACGCAGCTCGGCTTCGGCGGCGACTTCTACTTCAAGGGCGCGCACGCGCGGCTGATGACTCAGTTCGGCATGTACTCGCAGACGACGCCGCGCAACGACCCGAGCGCCGAGCGCGGGCAGTGGAACCTCGACGACGCCTACCGCTACATCTCGGAGGCCTACGCCGGGTACCACTTCGACGTGCAGCACGGCCTCAACGTGCAGGCGGGCATCTTCATGTCGTACGTCGGCCTGTGGAGCTACTACAACTTCGACAACTGGACGTACCAGCCCTCGTACGTCAGCTCGAACACGCCGTGGTTCTTCAACGGCGCGCGCATTCAGTGGTTCCCCAACGAGAAGCTCAAAATCGAGCCGTGGCTCGTGAACGGCTGGCAGGCGTACGGCCGCTTCAACAACGCGCCCGGCGTCGGCCTGCAGATTCGGTGGGCGCCGACCGAGTGGCTCGTCGTGCTCGGCAACCAGTACGTGGGCACCGACACCCTCGGCAACCCCGACCTGAAGCGCGTGCACACCGACGACAGCATCATGGTGCGCTGGTTCAACAACCCCGACGGCGTCTTCAGCCGCGCCGCGGCCTCGCTCACGCTCGATGCGGGCTGCGAGTGGGGTCAGCTCGGCGGCGCGGCCGTCGACTGCAGCGACCGCTTCTTCCTCGGCTTCATGGCGTACCAGCGCTTCTGGTTTCTGCAGAACCGCGTCGGCTTCACGCTCGGCGGCGGCGCGATTTCGAACCCCGGCTGGTACCTGGTGCTCGTGCCGCCCATCAACGGCGCGACCGCGTATTCGGGCTCGCCGTACCTCGACACCGCCACGCAGTACCGCGCGTGGGACATGCAGCTCTCGCTCGACTGGCACCCGGTGCCCTACGTGCAGCTGCGCGCCGAGTACAACCACCGCGCGGCGAACGTGCCGTACTTCTCGGGCTCGGGCGGCGTGACTCCGCCGGGCGGCAACCAGGGCGCGCCCGGCTCGACCGTCGCCGGCTGGCAGCCCGACTTGAGGCCCACCGAAGACCGCGTGACGTTTTCGCTCGGCGTGAAGCTCTGAGCCATGGACCTCTCGGGTCGACCGCCGGAGCAGAGCGTCTGGGTCGCGTTTCTGCGCGCGATGCTGCTGATTGCTGCCGTCACGCTGCTCGGCTGGTTGTTCGCCGAGCCCGAGGTCGAGAGCGCGCCGGCGCCGGCAGCGACGCGTGATGCGCCGACGCCCTGAGGACG
>JAEUJP010000403.1 GCA_016793725.1 Myxococcaceae bacterium
CAGGGCTTCGTCTACGACATTCCCCGGCTGCTCCGGGGCCCGCCGGTCACGCACCCGTCTGACCCCTGGTACAAGCGCGGCTCGTCGGAAGAGCCCGACCACGTGCACAAAGAGGCACACACGCGCATCGGCGAGGGCCTCGTGCCGCTCAAGCTGCCGGGTGGCCACCGCGTCGAGGTCGACACCAGCAACCCCGTCGCCGTGACGAAGTTCATCAAGTAGCGCGTCACACGCTCGCCCAGCCGAGCGACTCGTAGGCGCCGGTGAAGAGCGCGCAGAACACCACCGGCCCGAGCGCACAGACGGCGAGCGCCCGCACCGCGAGCTTGCGCCCGCCGCCGGTCGCCAGCGCGCGCAGCGTCAGCACGAACGCGAGCGGCCAGAGCAGCGGCAGCACGAGCGCCACGAGAGAAAAAACCCAGGCGCTGTGGGCGAAGGCGTTCAGCTGCATGCGCTCGACGACCGGGCGCAGGCGGCGGTCGGGCACGTCGACGCGAAAGTAGAGCTGGGTGACGGGGTGCCCGTATGCCGCGGCGGCGAGCCCCAGGGGCACGGCGAACAGCGCGCCCGCCCAGACGCGCATCACCAGCGTGGCGCCGAGGAGCAAGACCGTCGTCACGAGCGGCAACGGCCGCGCCCACGGCAAGCCGGCGAAGAACAGCCCGTGTGCCGCGGCCGCGCACAACGCGAGCGCCGCGTCGATGAAGTCACGCGCCGACAGCAGCCCCAGCGCGGCGACGAGGTACCCGGGCGCGAACAGCCCGACGACCCACGTGAGCGCATCGAGCTTGCCGAGGTGCGCCTGCCGGTACTTCTCGACGACGGCGACGTCGGGCCGGGCGGCGCACGCGGCGCAGAAGCGCTCGGCGCCGAAGGCCTCGAGCTCGGCGAAGGTGCCACAGCGCGCGCAGGCCTCTGCCGGTGGGCCGGTCATGCCGCGTCGATATCACCCGGCAGCGTCAGGCGCCGCGAGCGGCCGTCGGGGCCCCAGCGCGTTTGAAACGAGGTCGTCGCGAAGCCGCTCGCCGCTCGAGCGTGCGCACGTGCAGCTGGCCCGATCGCGTGACGGTTACCAGCCCATGCCGCGGCTGCCGTCCCACTTCGGGGTGTCGAGGCCGTCGCCGTCTCGCCACCCGGTGCGCATCTGGCCGCTCGCGGCGTAGACGTAGACGCGGTCGCGCCCGATGCCCTCGGCCTGAAACAGCTTGTTCGCGCCGACGGGCACGTGCGGTGTCTTGTGAAACCACGCCGAGTGCGGCGACGCCGGGTCGCTGTCTTGCGGCGGCAGCTCGATGGTGCCGGCGGGCCACCAGCTGACGTCTTTCCAGTTCTCTTGCTCGACGAGCTCGGGCCTGCCGGGGGGAATTTCGGCCACGTACATGCGCAGCTTGAGGCCGCCGCTCGCGATGGTGCGCTTGATCTCGTTCAGGTCGGCGTTCGGGTCTTTGCTGCGCCGAATGTCGGCGAAGCTCGTCGGCTCGACGACCTCGATGCGCACCTGCACGTGTCTGCCGCCGGCGAAGAACGCGTGCCGGCCCCAGAACACGTGCTCGTTGAACGTCTCTTTTTTCGCCTGGCGGGTGGCGCCGAGCGCGACGCGCACCTCGTCGATGCGCTCCTTCACCTCGCTGAGCTTGCCCGCAAGGCCGTCGCCCTGGCCGTCGAGCAGGTGCTTCGCGATGCGCACGGGCTTCGAGCCGACGAGGCCGTCGCGCGGCACGGTGAAGCGCTTCGTGAACTCGGTGTGATCTCGGCCCGACTCGGCGTGGGTCTCGGGGCCGGTGTTGAGCGTGAGATCCATTCGGGTCGTCGTCGGGTCATCGAGCGAGCCGCCGAACGGTATCGCGATGCGAATGCCGGTCTGGTGCGGCTGCTGATCGGGCTCGTTCGGGTCGGTGGCGCTGCTCGAGATGCGCACGCGGCCGGGGCCGGGCTGCGACAGCAGGTCTTTCACCCACGCCGGCGCCGCCGGGTCGGCCTGGAACCTCGCGTTGCCGAACGAAGCGCCCTTCGCGTGGTTCCCGTGCGCGAACGGGCACGTCATCTTCACCTGGCCCGCCCCACCCGCCTTGGTCGCGTTGAACTCGGCGACCTCTTTCACGGCGTCGCGAATCGTCTGGCCGGCGATGAGGTTGTTGTTCCACGACTCCTTCATGGTCTTGGCGTCGCCGCGCGGCGCCGGCGTGCCGCGGCTGCCCGACAGGTAGGCCTCGGGGCGCGCTTGAAACTCGCCGAACGGCCCGTGGCCGCCCGGCACCTCGACCTCGAGCAGCCCCTCGCGGTGCAGCATCGCGAGCACCTCGTGCGCAGGGCCGCCCAACGTCTGCGCCACCTGGTACGCCTCGGGCGCGCTCAGCTGCACGGTGAGGCCGGGCCACCTCTGCACGTCGTAGCCGGTGCCCTCGAACGCCGCGCTCTGCACGCGGTGCTGGTTCTGAAACGACTCGGCGATCTGCAGCGTCTCGACGGCCTTCTTCACCGCTGCGGGGTTCGTCGTGAGCAGCGCCTGCTTCAGCGCGGCGGCCACGATCTGCGGGTTGCCCTGGCCGGCGGCGAGCTGCTGAATGTCCCAGCTCGTCGGCACCGGGTCGGCCACACGACCGTCGTACGCAGTCGTCACCCGCGCCACCTGGGCGCCCCCCCGCGCCGGCTCGAACGAAGCCTGCGGCGCAGGTGCGATGCCGTCGGTCTTCGCCGCACCGCCGGTGTAGCGTGAACGAATCGTGTCCGAGATCTTTGCCGTCATGGCGGCGTACATAATGTCATTATGTTGGTGGAAGCAAACGTGGTGAAGCCGAAGAGAAAGACGAAGGCGAAGGCGCGACCGAAGCGCCGCGAGCGTCAGACGCGCGAGATCACTGCGGGCGAGCTGCTCGACGTGGCCGAGGCGCTGTTCATCGAGCGCGGGTTCGCGGCGACGACGGTCGGCGACGTGGTGAAGCGGGCGAACGTGACGACGGGCGCGCTGTACCACGTGTTCCCCGACAAGCAGGCGCTGTTCGCGCGCGTGGCGCGGCGGGTGGTCGACCGGCTGGTCTCGACGGCAGCCGCAGCGGTGGCGGCCGAGAAAGACCCGTGGCGGCAGCTCGAGGCCGGCATGACGGCGATTCTCGCGGGCGCCTCGGGGCCGCAGGTGCGGCTCGCGTTCATCGACGCCCCGGTCGTGCTGGGGCTCGAGGCGTGGCGCGAGATCGAGCAAGAGGCGACGGCCCCGCTGCTGGGCTCGGTGCTGATGCGGCTCGCCGAGTCAGGAGCGCTGCCGCCTCAGCGCGCGCTGCTCCTCGGGCGCGTGATTCGCGGAGCGATGCTCGAGGCCGCGATGGCCGTCGCAGAGTCGGGCAAGCCCGAGCTGGCGCGCGTCGAGCTCGAGGGCATCTTGAAGACGATGTTCGGGGCGTTTCGGGCTCAGTGAGCTTCAGCGGCCCGTCACGCGGCTCTTGCGGCTCCCCACGTGGCCAACGCGACCGCTTGGCCACGCTCGCCGCTCGCGCTCGCGGAAATGGCTTTGAATCGAGCGTCCGATAACGTGCCGCGCCCGTGACGACCGAGGCAGCGGCGGCCCCC
>JAEUJP010000447.1 GCA_016793725.1 Myxococcaceae bacterium
ACCGACGCTGAGCCGCGCTTCTAGTAAAATCTCGTTGTGCGGGTTTCAGGCACTAAGTGCTGCTCTAGAGGACATCGTCGCACCAGGGCAGCTCGAGTCGGCGCGCCACCCTCGTTCGCCGCTTCTTGCGTGTGCGTCGAATCAGCAGCAGGCAGCAGACGGCGACCAGGCCTCCAACGGCGGCGAGCGTGATCAGGTTCATGCCCGCCAGCTGTGCACCCTGCGCGCCGTGCCTCGACCGCGCGGCTTCAAGGGGTTGCGGCGGTGGCGCGCTCACCAGTCTGGCCCGCTGCTCCAGTTTCGGGCGGGAGCCCTGGGAAGACGCGATCAGCCAGCTCCAAGTTTCGTGCGGTACTTTGCTCGGGTGAGGTCAACGTCACGAAGTACCGCACGAAACTTGGAGCTGCCTGACACCGTCGTGCTCTACGGCTCGAGCGTCGAGCTGCGGCCGGTGTCGGCCCAGGGCAGGCCGCGCCACGCATCCCAGTACGCGGGGATGTTGCGCACCATCACCATGGCCTCGTCGTAGATGGTGTTGCCGGCCGGGTGGCCCTCGCCGGTGAAGAACGCGTTCACCACGCTGCCGACGTTCGCGACCATCTCGACGTCGTAGGTCTCGGGCTGGGTCGCGATCTGGTCACGCAAGAACCTCAGCGACATGCCGAGCGCACCGCCGCCGATGCTGGCCGCGAAGTCTTGCCGGGTGCCGCCGCCGTCGAGGTACTCGTGCGCCCAGTTGCCGGCGAAGAGCGCCGTCTGCGACAGGGCGTTCGCCGGAGCGGCATAGCCCATCGCGATGAACACCCACGTGTGCCGCGCCTGACCGCCCGAGCCGTCGTCGAGGTCAGCCCGCAGCGTCGAGCCGTTCGTCGCGTCGAGGCTCGCCCGCCAGCCGGCGACGTCGCCGCCGTGAATCATGCTGCCGTCGAGCTGGGGCATCGAATCGAGGATCGCGCGGAAGGAGCCGCTCGAGCCGGGGATCCGATCCATCCCCGACAGCACCGCGTCTTGCCCGGTGAACACGTTCGCGCAGCACGCGATCGCGTAGTCCATCACCCGCGCGTGATCGATCGTGCCGTCGGCGTTCTGAAACTCCGGCATCGCCGAGAACTGCGCGATCGCCGTGTCGAGCGCGACCTGCGACATCGTGCCCACGCCGGCGTCGCGGTTGCTCTCGATCGCCAGCAGCACCGCTTCGGTCGCGACCCGCAGCGACGCCTCGCTCGGCACTGCCGTCGTCTCAGACGCCTGTGCCACGGCCGGCACCGTCACGGCCGCCGACGTCGAGGCCTGAAACGTGTCGCGCCACGAGAGCACCTGCGACGACAGGTCGGGCACATCGAGCTGCTCGAGCTGCTGCGCACGAGCGGGCGAAACCGAGAGCGAGCTGCCGACGGGGCGAAGGGTCATGCCTGCCTGACGAGGGCTGCTCCCCGCCGTCGCGTTCAGGGCGCCGCGGTCGACGGCGAGTCGGCGAGCTGCGTCAGCTGCTCCAGCTTCGGGCGCATCACCGCCTCGAGCTGGGCAGGCTCGAGCTGCAGGCCGGTGATGCGCAGCACGAACACGAAGCGGTCTTTGCGCGCGACGTAGAACGTGCCGACCGGCTTGCCTTCCTTCAGCAGAACGCCGGCCTTCGAGTCGTCGCCCCACGAGAGCACGCCGGGCGCGGCGGCGAGGGCGCGGCGCACCTCGCCCTCGGTGTCCGACACCACCTTCTTGGCGGTGACGACGTCGAGCGAGCGCACGATGATGCACTCCATCGCGATGGGCTCGTGCTCGCCGAGCTCCTTCGGGTAGCGGTAGGTGAGGCGCAACGACGCGTTGTCTTCGGCCGTCTTCTGCAGCACCTCGCGGGCGGGGTCGAACGCCTGCCCCAGGTCGGCCATCGTCACCACCTGTGCGCGGTCGGAGGCGGTGACGGTCTGGTAGCGGTGCTCGCGCGCGGCCTTCAGCCCGATGTTCGCGAGCACGAGGAAGACGACCGACGGCCCCACGATGATCGCGAGGGGGAACTGCCACGAGCGCTTCGGGGTAGCCGCCACAGACACGGGTCTGCCGCTTAGGAAATTCCGCCCGAAAATGCCCGCAGATCGTCAACGGGCTTTCCCCTGCCTGCAGTTTTTTCACTCCGCGAGGGGGCGAGAACTCCTGCATGCAGACGCACACCATTGCTCGCGGCGATACTCTCTGGGCGCTCTCCCGTCGGTTCGGCACCACCGTCGACGCGCTCGTGAAGGCGAACAACATCGCGAACCCCGACATGATCTACGCGGGTGCGCAGCTGCGCATCCCGGGCCGTGGTGACAGCTTCGAGACCGGTGGCCGGCCGACCCCGATTCCGTCGCCCGACAACACGATTCCCCCGACGCCGGGCGGCAGGAACCGCGCGTTCGAGATCGCCATGTCGCACCTCGGCAAGAACGCCGGCGACTTGAAGCTCGAAGGCGGCGCCGTCGGCCGCGCGATGGAAGACTGGGTTCCGAACAACGTGAACTGCGCCAGCTTCGTCTCGGCCTGTCTCGAGGCGGCCGGCCAGATCGACCACAGCGACTACTCGGCGCGCGTCGTCGACCTGCAGGCGAACCTCGACAACAACGACAAGTTCAAGCGCGTCTCGCTCGAGAACGCGAAGCCGGGCGACGTCGTCAGCTTCAAGACGCCGGGCGGCCACCACGTCGTCATGTTCGCCGGGTGGAAAGACGGCAAGCCCCAGTTCGTCGGCTCGAACAACGTCAACAGCGACGGCACGCAGCGCATCACCGTCAGCCCGATGAACTACCAGCTGCTCTCGGTTCACCAATACGTCGGGTAGCTGAAGTAGAGGCAGGTCTCCCACGTGGAGACCTGGTTCGATGCCATCGTCGTCGGCTCCGGAGCGACCGGCGGCGTCGCCGCCAAGCAGCTCTGCGAAGCGGGCCTGAAGACCCTCGTGCTCGAGGCCGGGCCCGCGCTGAAGTTCCCCGACACGTACGGCAACCACCCCATCAACCTGGTGCGGCAGCTGCGCCAGCGCTGGTTCACCAAGACCCAGCCGGTGCAAGAGCGCCACGGCGGCTACTGGGAAACGAACCCCGTTCTCTACACGAACGACCTCGAGAACCCGTACGCGACGCCCGAAGACCGGCCCTACCGGTGGATTCGGGGCCGCCAGGTCGGCGGCCGCTCGCACACGTGGGGCGGGGTGCTGCTGCGCTTCTCGGACTACGAGTTCAAGGCCGCCAGCCGAGACGGGTGGGGTGAAGACTGGCCCATCTCGAGCGCAGACCTCGCGCCGCACTACACGATGCTCGAGCGCTTCTTCTCGGCGCGCGGCCGGCGTGATGGGCTCGCGCAGCTGCCCGACGGTGACTTCGCGGGCGCGCAGCCGTTTTCACCTGGCGAGCTCATCTTCCAGAAGGTCGTCGAGCAGAAGCTGAAGCGGCCGTTCATCGCGTCGCGCGGCATCAAGGCGGGGCGCGAGGCCGTGAAGGGCGAGCAGTTCTCGCGGCTGTCGTCGTCGGGCTCGACCCTGCGCGCGGCCGAGGCGACGGGGAACCTGACGCTGCAGCCCGGCGCCGTCGTCGCGAAGCTGCTGGTGAAAGACGGCCGCGCCGAGGGCGTGGAGTGGATCGACGCGACCACCCGCCAGGTCACCGGCGCGCGCGCGCGTGTCGTGTTTTTGTGTGCGTCGATCATCGAGTCGCTGCGCATCTTGATGTTCACCGGCGTCGGCAACGCGTCGGGCCTGCTCGGTAAGGGGTTGATGGATCACATCGTCGCGAACACGTACTTCCGCATGCCCGAGCTCGAAGAGGTCGACGGCTTCGACCTGCTCGGCAGCGACGGCTCGATGGTGCCGCGGTACCAGAACCTCGACGGTGGGCCGAAGGCGAAACACCTGCGCGGCTTCGGGTTCTGGGGCGGCATCAACCGGCTGAAGCTGCCGTTTCGAAAGATGCGCGGCATGGCGTTCGGCTTCTACGCGGGCATGGGCGAGACGCTGCCCGACGACGGCAACTTCGTGCGCCTCGACGCGTCGTTGAAAGACGTGTGGGGCCTGCCGGCGCCGTTCATCTCGGCGGCATGGCAGAAGAACGACCTCGAGGTCGCCCAGGCGATGACCGACGACGCGCGCGAGATGATCGAAGCTGCCGGCGGCGTGGTCACCCCGCTGACCGATCTCATCTACACGCCGCTCGTCGGCCGCTTCATGAAGAACATGGAGAACGAGTGGAAGCGCACGACGCCCGGCCTCTTCGTGCACGAGGTTGGCGGCGCCCGCATGGGGTGGGACCCGAAGACGTCGGTGACGAGCCCCCACTGCCGCCTGTGGGAGCTGCGCAACGTCTACGTCACCGACGGCGCCTGCTGGGTCTCATCGGGCTGGCAGAACCCGACGCACACCGAGATGGCGATCACCGCGCGCGCGTGTGAGCACGCCGTCGCCGAGCTGAAGCGCCAGAACCTCTGAGCGCTCGAGCTCAGGAGCTTCTGGTCGGGCTTCGCTGCAGGCGCCGAACGGTACCGCTGTTCGGCAGCCACATTCGCGGCCGCTGCGCCCTCAGGGCCACGTCGCGTTGAACGAGAACGTCTGCACCTCGACGCACGAGCCGGGCATCACGCGCACGTCGTCGTCGATGTCCCACTCGACGAAGCGAATGTTCTGCGCGTTGCCCCGCAAGCTGCCGCTCGCGACCGCGAGGCTCTGCGAGATGATGTTCAGCGTCGCCGCCTGGCCGAGGTACGTCTTCGTGCAGTTCAGGCCCTGGTCATTGCAGTCGAGCTCGAGCAGCAAGCAGTCGGCGCACGAGCCGTAGTCGGTCGCGCCGAGCGTCGTCGTGCGCGGCGCCGCCGGCACCATGCCGTTCGCGTAATAGAGCTGCATCGTCGCGTAGTGGTACCTCATCGCCGAGGTGCCCTGCCGCGACGAGAACGCGTAGGCGCTCGTGAAGCCGGCGGCGAACTCGTCGGCGTCGACGTAACCGCCGGCGCCCGTGTTGATGGTGTTGATCTGCATGCAGGCGCTGCCGCCGGCAGTGCCGCTGCCGCCGCCTGCCGTGGCGCTTCCACCCGCGGTGCTGCCGCCGCCGGCCGTCGCGCTGCCACCTGCCGTGTTGCCGCCGCCGGCCGTGGCGCTGCCGCCGCCAGCGGTCGCGGTGCCTCCGCCTGCAGTCGCGCCGCCTCCAGCCGTGGCGTTGCCGCCCGCGGTGTTGCCACCGCCGGCCGTGCCGCTGCCGCCGCCCGTGCTGCCGGCGATCTGACAGCTGCCCGAGATGCAGCTCAGGCCCGCCGCGCACGACATGCACATGCTGCCGCCCTTGCCGCACGACGCGCTCGTCGTGGCCGCCTGGCACACGCCGTCGGCGGTGCAGCAGCCGGCGCACGTCGACTCGCACGTGCCGGCGCCTCCGCTGCACGACGCGAGCGCGAGCACGACCCCAACCGCCGAGAGCAGGGTGAACGATTTCATGGGGAAGACCGCCAGAACACGACTGCGGTGGTCGTCGGGCTGGCAGCACCCCGACGCGCTTCGACGGCTCACGATCACGGCGTGCCCCGTTCGAGCACGCCGTGACCGAGCCGAGGTTCAGCTCACCAGCCGGCGTCGAACGACGCGGCGCCGATGGTGTAGCAGCCGCCGTCGGCCTTTTTGGCGTCGGTGCCCTGCGTGTACGTCCACTCGTCGAGGCGCGCGTTCGTGATCGTGCCACGGAGCTGGCCGCCCATCTCGACGTACGTCGCCGCGTTGACCTGCACCGAGCCCGACTGGCCCAGGTACATCTTGTTGTACGAAATGCCCTGCGGGCTCTCGGTGTAGCCTTCGTAGAGCACGAGGCAGTCTTCGCACACGTTGTAACCCACAGCCGCAATCGAACCGGTGCGCGGGGCGGCCGGCTGCGCCGTACCTGCGTACCACTGCTC
>JAEUJP010000459.1 GCA_016793725.1 Myxococcaceae bacterium
GGGCCAGCGCCGCCTCGAACCGGCCCGCGTCGGCAGCGTCGAGAAACTCGGCGAGCACGCTCGCGGCCTCTTGCTGCACCTGGGGCTTCGCGGGCTCGAGCTCCTGCACGCGCCAGGCGCCGTTCTCGAGCACGAGCTTCAGCGCGCCGCCCTGTGCACCGTCGGCCGCAGCGCGCACCGCCGCCACCCGCGCCTCGCGCACCGGCGCCGCCGCATACAGCTCGCGAAAGCGCTGCGCGTCGAGGCCCGTCGAGAGCGCGAGCGCCGCGTCGAGCCGGTTCTGCTCGAGCGCCTCGGCGTACGCGCGCGCCACCCCCTCGGGGCCCGTGGGGGCAGGCCCGAAGTGGATACACGCGCTGAGCGCAGCCGCGCACACCGCGGCCACGAGAACAGTCTTCATTTCGAGGGAAAGCGTAACACCGGGGCTTGGTGCCCCAAGTTTTCACCGGCCCGCATCGGGCGGCGCCGCCGGAGCCACCTCGACCGGCACCGCAGCGAGCCGATCACTGGCGGGCGAGCCTCGCAGCTCGCGCAGGCGCGAAGGGACGGGCGCCATCTTCAGAGGCCGCAAGGTGGGCACGACCTCGGCGCCGGGCGGTGGAGCGATCACCGCGGCGGGCTGGGCCGGCGGTGGCGGTGGCGGGCTCTGCGTGCTGAACACCGACAGCACCAACACCATGACGCCGAAGCCCAGCACGGCGCCGATCGCTACGTTGCGCATCATCGAGGCGCATCTATATACCGCCGGGCCATGGAGATCAGAGCCCCACGCGGAAACCAGCTGACCTGCAAGGGTTGGGTTCAAGAAGCGGCGTACCGCATGCTCATGAACAACCTCGACCCCGACGTGGCCGAGCGGCCCGAAGATCTGGTCGTCTACGGCGGCACGGGCAAGGCGGCGCGCGACTGGCCCTCGTACGAGCGCATCATCGCGTCACTCAAGACGCTCGCCGACGACGAGACGCTTTTGGTGCAGTCGGGCAAGCCGGTCGGCGTCATGCGCACGCACCTCGACGCGCCGCGCGTGCTGATCGCGAACTCGAACCTGGTCGGCAAGTGGGCCACGTGGGAGCACTTCCGCGATCTCGAGTCGAAGGGCCTGATGATGTACGGGCAGATGACGGCCGGCTCGTGGATTTACATCGGCACGCAGGGCATCTTGCAGGGCACCTACGAGACGTTCGCCGCGGCCGGCAAGAAGCACTGGGGCTCGGCCGATCTCACCGGCAAGGTCGTGCTGACCGCGGGCCTGGGCGGCATGGGCGGCGCACAGCCGCTCGCTGCGACCATGAACAACGCCATCTGCGTCGCCGTCGAGGTCGACCCCGCGCGCGCGAAGCGCCGGCTCGAGACCCGCTATCTCGACGTCATCGCGCAGTCGACCGATCAGGCGCTGCGGCTGGTCGAGGCGGCGAAGGCCGACCAGACGCCCCGCTCGATCGCGATCATCGGCAACGCCGCCGAGGTGCTGCCCGACCTCGTGAAGCGCGGCTTCAAGCCCGACCTCGTCACCGATCAGACGAGCGCCCATGATCCATTGAACGGCTACGTGCCGAAGGGGCTGTCGCTCGAAGCCGCCGCGGCGCTGCGCAAGTCGAACCCGAAGGAGTACACCGACCGCTCGATCGCCTCGATGGCCGAGCACGTGCGCGCGATGCTCGCGTTCAAAGAGGCCGGCTCGCACGTCTTCGACTACGGCAACAACATTCGCGCGTTCGCTGAAGCCGGCGGCGTGAAAGACGCGTTTTCGTTTCCCGGCTTCGTGCCCGCGTACATTCGCCCGCTGTTCTGCGAGGGCCAGGGCCCGTTTCGCTGGGTCGCGCTCAGCGGCGACCCCGCCGACATTCAGGCCACCGACCGCGCGTTGATGGACCTGTTCCCCAAGAAGGCGTCGATGGTGCGCTGGCTGAAGCTGGCCGGCGAGCGCGTCGCGTTTCAGGGCCTGCCCGCACGCATCTGCTGGCTCGGCTACGGCGAGCGCGAGAAGGCGGGCTTGATGTTCAACGAGATGGTGAAGAACCGCGAGCTGAAGGCGCCCATCGTCATCGGCCGCGACCACCTCGACTGCGGCTCGGTCGCCTCGCCCAACCGCGAGACCGAGGGCATGAAAGACGGCACCGACGCGGTCAGCGACTGGCCGATTCTCAACGCGCTCGTAAACGCCGTGAACGGCGCCTCGTGGGTCTCGTTTCACCACGGCGGAGGCGTCGGCATCGGCTACTCGCTGCACGCGGGCCAGGTGATCGTGGCCGACGGCACCGACGCCGCGGCCCGCCGCATCTCGCGCGTGCTGACGTCAGACCCCGGCATGGGGGTGCTGCGCCACGCCGACGCCGGCTACGACGAGGCCGTGGCGGTCGCCAAAGAGCGCGGCGTCAAGATCCCCGGCATCACGATCTGACCTCGGCCGTGTTCGACCTCGTCATTCGCAACACGTCTGAGATCGTGACCTGCGACGGCGCCGGCACGCCCGAAGAGGTGCTGAAGCCGATTCCCAAAGGGGCGATCGGCATCAAGAGCGGCCGCATCGACTGGCTCGGCCCCGAGAGCGAGCTGCCCGGCGAGGCCGACGACGTCATCGACGCCCGCGGCAGCTTCGTCGGCCCCGGCCTCGTCGACCCGCACACGCACCTCGTCTTCGGCGGCGACCGCTCGGCCGAGTTCGAGCAGCGCTGCCGCGGCGCGACGTACCTCGAGATCGCGAACGCCGGCGGCGGCATCAAGCGCACCGTCGAGGCGACCCGCGCCGCGACCGAAAAAGAGCTCGCCTACGGCGCCGTGCCGCGCCTCGTGAACCTGCTCGCCCACGGCGTCACCACCGTCGAGGTGAAGAGCGGCTACGGCCTCGAGGTGAACGCCGAGCTGAAGATGTTGCGCGCCATCAAGGCGCTCGAGGGCGTTCAGCCCGTCACGCTCGTGCCCACCCTGCTCGCCCTGCACACCCGCGGCGAGGGCTGGCTCGAGGCCGTGCTCGACGATCTCTTGCCCCGCGCCGCCGAGGCGAAGCTCGCCGTGTTCTGCGACGCCTTCGTCGAGAAGTCTGCGTTCACTGTAGACGAGGCCCGCCGCGTGCTGACGGCCGCAAAAGAGCTGGGCCTTCAGCCCCGGCTCCACGTCGATCAGCTGACGCCGGGCGGTGGCGCCGAGCTGGCCGCCGAGCTCGGCGCAGCGACGGCCGATCACCTGGAGCACGTTTCGCCCGAAGGCATCGCGGCGCTCGCCAGGTCGGGCACCGTGGCCGTGCTCGCGCCGACGTCGACGTTGTTCTTGCGCGAGCGCAAGTACGCTCCGGGCCGCGCGCTCGCCGACGCCGGCGTGCCCGTCGCGCTGTGCACGAACTGCAACCCCGGCTCGTCGATGACCGAAAACGTGTCGCTCGTCATGGGCCTCGCGTGCCTCGAGTGTGGGCTCACGCCGGCCGAGGCGTACCTGGGCTTCACCCGCAACGCGGCGAGGGCGCTGAAGCTGCCCGATGCGGGCCGCCTGTTCGTGGGCGGGCCGGCCGACGTCGTCGTCTACCAGTGCCCGTCGTACCGCACGCTGCCGTACCATCTGGGTCAGAGCGAGGTGCGCCAGGTGCTGAAGGGTGGCCTGCTCTGCTGGGAGCTCGGCCGCGTGGTGCGGAAGAGCTCGCTGCGAGGCGTCGCCGACGGCCCGCGGTGACGCGTGAGCGCCACCGCCGGCGTGAGACCGGGGGCCCTGGCCATCAGCGACCTGGAGTAATGTGACGAGGCCCCTCCCATGTGCCGCATCTTCGCCGTTCGCTCGAGAGAACCCTGGCCCGTCGCCCCTGCCTTCGAGAGCTTGAAGAAGCTCAGCGTGCAGCACAAAGACGGCTGGGGCGTCGTTCAGTTCGATGACACGCCGACCCACCACCGCGACGTCTGCGCGCTGCACGCCGCCGAGTCGTTTCTCACGCTCACGAAGTCGCTGAAGTCAAAGAACCTGCTCGCCCACATTCGTGAGGCGTCGGTCGGCAGCACACACCCCGACAACACCCACCCGTTCGCGAACGGCCGCTGGGTCTTCTGCCACAACGGCACGGTGCGCGGCTTCGACGAGAGCCCGCGCGAGCTCGACGCGCTCATCGACCCGAAGTGGCGGGCGCACATCAAGGGGCAGACCGACTCCGAGCGCTGCTTCTACGCGTTTCTCACCCAGCTCGGCGACGCGTGCGACCTCGACGCGGTCTGCGTGGCGCTCGGGCGCACCCTGCGCAAGATCGCGGCGCTCTACCCGGGCACCGCCGAGAAGCCGACGGCGCTGAACCTGCTCGTCACCGACGGCCAGATCACCGCCATCACCCGATACAAGAAGTCGCTCTTTCACGTCGAGCGCGACGGGCTGCGCATGATCGCGTCGGAGCCCGTCGTCGAGGGCGAGCCCTGGCGTGAAGTGCCCGAAGAGCACCTGCTCACCATCGACGAGCAGCTCGAGGCTCGGCTGAGGCCCATACCGCCTTGACGCCTGCCGATCTCGACATCGTCACCCACCACACGAAAGACATCGGCGGCCTGACCATGCACTGGGTCGAGGCCGGCGCCGGCCCGACCGTCGTGCTGCTGCACGGCTTCCCCGAGATGTGGTGGTCGTGGCGGCACCAGATTCAAGCGCTCGCCGAGGCCGGCTTTCGTGTCGTCGTGCCCGATCAGCGCGGCTACAACGACACCGGCAAGCAGGGCCCGTACGATCTCGAAACGCTGTCGGGCGACATCTGCAACCTGATCGACGCGCTCGGCGCGGGCCCGAAGGCGCGAATCGTCGGGCACGACTGGGGCGGCGCCGTCGCCTGGTACCTCGGCGTGCGACGGCCCGAGCACGTCGAGCGGCTCGCGGTGCTGAACTGCCCGCACCCCCTGGCGATGCGCGCGGGGCTGCTCAAGCCCCGTCAGGCGCTGCGCAGCTGGTACATGTTCTTCTTTCAGGTGCCGGCGCTCGCCGAGTGGCTGCTCACGAAAGACGGCGCGGGCAACCTCTTGCGCATGCTCAAGGGCAACGCGATCGACCGCACGAACTACAGCGACGAAGAGCTGCAGCCCTTCGCCGACGCGATTCAGAAGCCGGGCGCCGCGAAGGCGATGGTCGGCTGGTATCGCGCGATGCCGAAGCAGCTCTTGAACCCGCCCCCGGTGACGACCATCGAGGTCGACACGCTCTTGCTGTGGGGCATGCGCGACTCGGCGCTGGGCTTCGACGAGCTGGTGCCGGGCACCGAGCGCTGGGTGAAGAACCTGAAGGTTCAGCGCATCGAGAACGCCGGGCACTTCGTGCAGTCTGATCAGCCCGCGAAAGTGAACGAGGCGCTGATCGACTTTCTCAGCGCGTGAGCCAGGCCGCGAGCAGCGCGGAAGCACGCTCCCCAGACGCCGAAACGTCGAGCCGGCGCGTCGTGGCGTCGACGAGCGAGAGGGTCACCCGCAACATCGGCACCGATACCGGCACACGCTCGACCCACTCGACGACCGCCGCCCCGCCCGCTTCGAGCAGATCGAAGAACCCGGTCGCATACAGCTCGTCGGCCGACGACAGCCGGTACCAGTCGGCGTGATGCACCAGAAGCCGCCCCGAGTACGTCTGCACGATCGTGAACGTCGGGCTCGAGACCTCGGCCGCATCGACACCGGCCCCCTCGGCGATTCCCCGCATCAGCGCGGTCTTGCCCGCACCGAGCTCGCCGCTCAGGCCCACGAAGTCGCCGTCGCGCAACAGCTGCCCGAGCCGCACACCGAGCGCGTGCGTCTGGGCCTGTGATGACGACGTCAGCGACCCCACCGCACCCAGACCTCACCGAGGCCGTCGAGCAGATCAGAGGCCACGAGCCCCATCTGCCCCTTCTTCTTCGCCATCACATCACCCGCGAGGCCGTGCGCGTACACACCGGTCACGGCGGCGTCTTCGGGGCTCAGCCCTTGAGCGAACAGCGCGCCGCAGATGCCAGACAGCACGTCACCCGTGCCACCCGTCGCCATGCCGGGGTTGCCGGTGGGGTTGATGAACACGGTGCCGTCTTCGCGGGCGATGAGCGTGCGCGCACCCTTCAGCACCACCACCACGTGGTTTTCGGTGGCGATCGAGCGCGCCGAGATGATGCGGTTCTGGTTCACCTCGACGACCGTCTTGTCGGCGAGCCGGGCCATCTCACCGGGGTGTGGAGTCAGGAGCAGGTCGCACTTCGCCTTCTTCAAGATGTCGAGGTGCCCGGCCAGCGCGTTGAGCGCGTCGGCGTCGAGCACACACGGTATCTCGAGCTCTTCGAGCAGCGCCTGCAGCAGCTTCGAGGTCTCGTCGCCCCGGGGTATGCCCGGGCCGAACACCACGGCGCTCTTGCCGTCGGCGGCCTCGAGCAGCGGGTTCAGATCAGAAGGCCCCAGGCCCCCGTCACCCACGAGCTCGATGCCCATCACCTCGGGCGCGTGCGCCATCACCGGCACCAGCGCCTCGGGCCGCGTCGCCACCGTCACGAGCCCGGCGCCCGCACGCAGCGCGCCCTTCGCGGCGAGCGCAGCGGCGCCCGTCTTGCCCCACGAGCCGGCGATGACCAGCACGTGCCCGAACGTGCCCTTGTGCGAGTCGGGCTTGCGGGCCGGCAGGCGGCCCCGAACGTCGCTCTCTTCGAGCAGGTAGACCTGGGGCTCTTTCAGCACCTGGTGTGCCGCCCGGGGTATGCCGATGTCGACGACCTCGAGCTCACCGCACAGCGACGCGCCCGGCTCGAGCGCCTGGCCGACCTTCAAGAACCCGAACGCGAGCGTCACGTCGGCCGCCACACACGGAGCGAACGGCACGCCATTGTCGGTCTGCAGCCCGCTCGGCAGGTCGGCGGCGAGCACCTTCGCGCCCGCCGCGCGCCAGACCGAGATGCGCCCGATCGCGTTCGCGTGCTTCGACTCGGGCGCGCGGCTCAGGCCCGTGCCGAAGATCGCGTCGATCACGACGTCGCCCGGCCCGACCGGCAGCTCGTCGCTGATGGGCGCCACGCTGACGGCGCCGGCGAGCAGGGCCTTCAGGTTGCGGTGCGCCTCACCGTCGAGCGCGTCTTTGACCCCGACGAGCTCGACGTTCACCAGGCGGCCGAGCGCGGCGAGCTTGCGCGCGGCGACGAGGCCGTCACCGCCGTTGTTGCCGATGCCGCACAGCACGAGAAAGCGCCCCTGCGGCGACGCCAGCTTCAGCGCGGCTCTCGCGAGGGCCTCGCCGGCGTTCTCCATCAAGACCGACGCGGGCATGCCGTGGCCCTCGGCGGCCTTGTCGACCTCGCGCATCTGCAGCGTGTTGAGCGCGCGCTTCACGCCTTCGAGTCCCTCATGATCGCCACCATCTCACGCACGGCCGTCTCGAAGCCGACGAGCACGGCGCGCGAAACGATCGCGTGACCGATGTTCAGCTCGTCGATCTCGGCGAGGCGCGCGATGGGGCGAACGTTGTCGTAGTTGAGGCCGTGGCCGGCGGCGCAGCCCATGCCGAGCCGCGTGGCGGCCTTCGCCGCGTCGACGATGCGCTGAAACTCGCGCTCGCGGTCTTTGCCGGTTCTGGCCTCGCAGTACCGGCCGGTGTGCAGCTCGACGCGGTCGGCCGACACCTTGTGAGAGGCCTTCACCTGATCGAGGTCGGGGTCGATGAAGAGCGAGACCACCATGTCGCCGTCTTTCAGGTTCTTCACGACGCGGCCGATGGCGTCGCGCTGAGAGTTCACGTCGAGGCCGCCCTCGGTGGTGAGCTCTTCGCGGCGCTCGGGCACGAGCGTGCAGACGTCGGGCTTGTACTCGTAGGCGATCTTCACCATCTCTTGAGAGGCGGCCATCTCGAGGTTGAGCACGGTCTGAACCGTGTCGCGCAAGACCTTCAGGTCGCGCACCTGAATGTGGCGGCGATCTTCGCGCAGGTGAATGGTGATCTGCTCGGCGCCGGCGAGCTCGGCGATGGCGGCGGCGGTGACGGGGTCGGGGTAGCGCGACTTACGGGCCTGACGCAGGGTGGCGACGTGGTCGACGTTGACTCCGAGGCGCTGGGTCATGCCGCGCGTTGTACCGCGCGGCGGGCCTCAGTCCAGCGCCTTCAAGAGCTCGGCGGGGCGCTGCTCGGGCACGCAGTGGCCGACGCCGGGCAGCACCTCGAACGGGGCCTTCAGCGCGGTCGCCAGGTGCTCGCCGTGAATGAGCGGCACGAGGGGGTCTTTTTCGCCCCAGATCACCGTCGCCGGCACCCCACCCGCCCTGAGCTGCTCGAGCGGCAGGCGCCAGGCGGCGACGGCGCGACCCGCCTCGAGCATGCTGGGCCAGACGCCGTCGGCGCGCAGCGCCTCTTCGTAGATGTCGAGGTGACGGTCGCCCAAGGTGCCGCGCTCGACCCACAGCCACTCGAAGTAGGTGCGCACGGCGCGGCGGTACATCGGCAACCGCGAGAGCCACCCGACGGCCAGGTCGGCGGCGGGGTTCTCGAGAAGCTGCTTCATCTGCGACGGCAGGCCGAGCGCGGGCGCCGAGGCGACGACGAGCCGCGACACGGCGTGGGGCCAGCGGGCGGCGATCTCCATCGCGACGAGGCCGCCGAACGAGTGACCCACGAGGGCGAACTTCTTGAGGCCCTTCTTCTCGAGCCAGGGCATGAGCCGCTCGGCGATGGTGGCGGGCACGGAAGGGGCCCAGTGCTTCGACCGGCCCGAGCGCGGCAGGTCGGGAGCGACGAAGCGATACCGCGAAGCGCCAGCGCGAACGACGTCGTCGAAGATGCGAACGGTCGAAGCGAGGCCGTGGAGCAGCACGACCGGAGGCCCGCTGCCCTCGTCGCGGTGGTGAAGGCCGTCCATCAGACTCCGAAGATGCTCTTGAAGTCGGCGCGCCAGACGTCGTCGTCTTCGACGAGATCCAGCGCGATCTCTTCTTTCAGCTGGTCGATCTCTTGCGGCGTCATGAGCCTGGCGATGCTCTCGGCGGTCGCGCGGGCCTGACGCAAGTCGCCGACGCGAGAGATCGACCTCACCAGGTGGCCGACGACGGCCTCACGCATCTGCGGGTTCGAACGAACCGCGGCGATCACCCACTCGCCGTCGACCTCTTTGTTGGCCTTGAGCCACAGCAGAACGGGATCTCTCAGAAACTCGTCGCGAGTCACGCTCGACCCCCGATCGCGTGCCCGATCGCGTGCCCGATCGCGTCCCCGGCCCCGTCCCCGGCCCCGGCATTCACGAGCGCGGCACCCACGCGAGAGCTCAAGCCAACGCCCTCACGAGGGCGTCCCCGATCTCTTCGGCGAACGCCTTGTTCTTCTTCGCGTCGGGCCCCTCGATCAACACGCGCGCCTTGGGCTCGGTGCCCGAGAACCGCACCAGCACGCGGCCGTCGGCCTTCAGCTTCTTCTCGACGTCGCGAATCGCCTTCATCACGTCGGGCAGATCTTCCAAGTCGCGCTTCTGCTTCACGACCACGTTCAGCAGCGTCTGGGGCACGGGCTCGAAGATCTTCTTCAGCTCCGACATGGGCCGGCCCTGGCGACACAGCACCGCGAGCACCTGGAGCGCCGCGAGCGTGCCGTCGCCGGTCGTCGCGTGGTCGAGAAACACGAGGTGGCCCGACTGCTCGCCGCCGAACCCATAGCCGTTCTTGCGCATCTCTTCGACGACGTAGCGATCGCCCACCTTCGTGCGCACCACCTTCACGCCCCACGGCGCCACCGCGCGCTCGAGCCCGACGTTGCTCATCACCGTCGCCACCAGCGTCTTCTTCGCCAGCGCCTTGCGCCGAATCAGCTCGCCCGTGCAGATCGCCATGATCGCGTCGCCGTCGACCGTCTCGCCCTTCTCGTCGACCACGATCAGCCGGTCGGCGTCGCCGTCGACCGCGATGCCCAGATGCGCCTTGTTCTTCAGCACCGCCGCCGCCAGCCCCTCGGGGTGCAGCGCACCACACTTGTCGTTGATGTTGCGCCCGTCGGGCTTCACGCCCAGCTTGATCACCTTCGCGCCCAGCTCTTCGAGCACGTTCGGCAGCACCTTGTACGCCGCGCCGTTCGCGCAGTCGGCCACCAGCGTCAGCCCCTCGAGCGTCAGCTCGCGGGGGAAGGTGTTCTTCAAGAACACGATGTACCGACCACCGGCGTCGTCGAGCCGCACCGCGCCGCCGATCTTCGTCGCCGTGGGCCGCAGGTGATCGATCGTGCCCTCGGCGATCATCGCCTCGATCTTCGACTCGGTCTCGTCGGGCAGCTTGAACCCGTCGCGCCAGAAGAACTTGATGCCGTTGTCTTGATACGGGTTGTGAGACGCCGAGATCACGGCGCCCGCGTCGGCCCGCATCGACGTCGTCAGGTTCGCGATCGCCGGCGTCGGCAGCGGCCCCACCAGCGCCACGTCGACGCCCATCGACATGATGCCCGCGCTCAGCGCCTGCTCGATCAGGTACCCCGAGAGCCGCGTGTCTTTGCCCACGATCACCCGGTGCCGGTGGTTGCCGTTGCGAATCAGGTACCCCAGCGCGCGCCCGAGCTGCATCACCACCTCGGCCGTCATGGGGTGCACGTTCGCCACCCCACGCACGCCGTCGGTGCCGAAGAGCTTCTTCGGAGCCTCGCTGCCGCCGTTGCCGTTCTTTCCGCTCTTGCCGTTCGTCGCCGCCATCGCGAAAGCGCCTTATCAGCGCGCCAGTCGAACCGCATCTCCGACGAGGGCGGCATCGCGCGCCTCTGCGACCGCGTGCACCCGCACGATGTCGGCCGTGCCCCGCTCGGCCAGCACCGCCACCGTCGCCGCCGTCGCCACGTCGCGCTCGCGCGCCGGCTTGCCCGTCAGCCCACCCAAAAACGCCTTGCGGCTCGTGCCGACGAGCATGCTCACCTCGAGCTCGCGAAACCGCCCCAGGTGCTTCAAGAGCGACAGGTTGTGATCGAACGTCTTTCCGAACCCGATGCCCGGGTCGGCGAGCAGGTTCGCGCGCGGCACCCCGGCCGCCAGCGCCTTCTCGATCGAGCCCCTCAGCGCCGCGAGCACCTCGCCGACCACGTCGTCGTAGCGCGGGTTCTCTTGCATCGTGCGCGGCACGCCCTGCATGTGCATCACGCACAGCCGCGCCCCGGCCTTCGCCGCCAGCCGCGCCAGCGCGTCGGAGCCCCTGAGGCCCGTCACGTCGTTCACCAGCGTCGCCCCCGCCTCGAGCGCCGCCGCGGCCACCGCCGGCTTCGTCGTGTCGATCGACAGCTCGGCGCCACAGCCCTTCAGGCCGCGCAGCACCGGCAGCACGCGCGCGAGCTCGTCGGCCTCGCTCACCTCGGCGGCCCCCGGCCGCGTCGACTCGCCGCCGACGTCGATGAGCTCGGCGCCCGCCGCGACCAGCGCGCGCCCCTGGGCGATCGCCGCCTCGGCCGAGAAGAACTGCCCGCCGTCGCTGAACGAGTCGGGCGTGACGTTCACCACCCCCATGAGCTGGGTGCGCAGCCTCAGCTCCCAGCACCACGTGCGCCCGATCTCGTCGTCGACGCCCTCGCCCGCGCGGCGAAACCCGAGGCGCCGCAGCACCCGCGTCGATGCGTTCTCTTCGGGCATCGTGTTCGCCACGATCACCGGCACCTTCGCCGCCCGGGCGAGCTCGACCAGCCCGCGCGCCATCGCCCCCGCGTAGCCGCGCCGCTCGTTCTCGGGAAAGGTGAAGCACGCGATCTCGGCCGGCCGCCCCGGCGCCGGCGCGTTCTTGAACGCGCACGTGCCGATCACCCGCTCACCCGCCCACGCGAGGTACCCGTTCCACGGAGCGGGCGCAGGCGGCAGCGACAGCGTCTTCGTCACCACCTCGCGCAAGAGCCGGCTCGCTTCGGCGGGCAGCGTCATGCCCGGCTCCATGCGCTCGAGGCGAATCATGGCAGCACCGCGCTCGCGGCCTCGACGGCGTCGAACGCCGACCGCATCAGATCGCTGCGCCCGTGACCCAGCTGCCGATCGAGCGTGAGCTCGCCGCCCCTCACCTCGCAGAACCCGAACCACCTCGGCGTTCGCGCGAGCGCCTCTTGCAGCGCGTGCGGCATCGCCATGCGGGCCGCTCCGAGCTGGCGGCCCCACACCCGCGTGGTCTGGGCCTCGGGCGCCGTCAGCTCGACGAAGCGCCGGTAGCCCGCATTGCCCCGCGTGCCGGTGACGATCAGCGCCACGAGGAACATGGCCGGCACCACCACCGCGACCAGCCCCGCGGCCATCAGCGCCGACATCACCACCACCGATACCCTCGGCCCCGAGAACATCGACTTGAAGCCGCTGCGCAGCACGCCGTGAGGCGCGAGGCTGCCATCGCCATGGACCTGGGCGCCACGTACACGCGCGACCACGGCGAGGCTCTTCGCCCCACTGCTCGTCTGCTCCTGCAGCTGAACCTCGAGCGTGTGACTGCCGCTCTGCCGCCGCCCCGTGCACAGCGCGGTGCGCACGCCCGACGCGGCGCCCGGCAGCTGCACCGGCGCGAGCAGCTCGCTCGTGACGAGCTCGTACCCGCGCTCGCGGAAGATCTGCTCGTAGTCGGGGCTGGCCATCTCGAGGCCGGCTCTTACCCCAGATTGAATCAGACGCCGACGAGCGCGCCGGTCACGTTGCCCTTCGCGAGCGACGCGTCACCGAAGTCGTCGACTGGCGAGCCGTCGCCCTTGCGCACGCCCATCGCGTTGATGAGCGTGTTGAGCACCTGGTTCACGTTCTTGCGGTTGTGATCGATGACGCGCCCGGTGTTGAGCTGACCGCCGCCGCTGCCCGCGAGCACCCACGGCGTGTTCGAGGCGTCGTGCGGCGGGCCGCTGCCGAGATCGTTCGTCCACACCGCCACCGAGTCGTCGAGCAGCGTGCCGCCGTACGCAGAGGGGTACGACGAGAGCCGGTCGAGCAGGTGCTTGAACAGCGTCATCTGGAACTTGTCGACCTTCGCGTGCAGGTCGACCGCGTCGGGTATCGCCTCACCCTCGGAGCCGTCGGAGTAGATGCGGTGGCTGATGAAGTGGAAGCTCGGCAGCTTCTGGCCGTCGATGATGTACTGCGTCGCGTCGTTGCCGTGGCCGATCTGCATCGTCGCCACGTGGTTCAGCCGGCAGTTGAACGCCCAGGCCGCGAGATCCATGAACCTCCGGGCGACGTCGGCCCGCACGTCGTTGCCCTCGGGCGCGGTGATGGCGTTCACCGCGGTCGCCTGATCCATCGGGAGGTCGCAGGTCATCTGCACCTCCATGTCACGCACCGCCGTCAGGTGCTGATCGAGCCGCTGCTTGTCTTTCGTCGACATGCGCGGGTCGTTCTTCAGCGTCGTCAGCTGCCCGCGCACCAGATCGTTCACGCTCTTGCGCCGCTCGGCGATCAGCCGCTGCACCTCGGCCGGCGCCGTCGACAGCCCCGTGAGCCGCATGAACACCGTGCGCGGCGAGCGGTCGGCCGCGGCGCGCTGCTGGGGGCCGCTCCACGACAGCGCGTTCGTGATGTACGCGCTCGTCGGGCCCGCCATGAAGCACAGCGGCGCCTGCCCCGGCCCGTTCAGCGCGTCAGACAGGTGCCAGTCGACCGACCGCCCGAGCGCCAGCGCCGCGTTGCCGCTGCCGCCCGTGTGGTTCTGGGCCGTGAGCACCTGCGGTATCGCCTCGGAGTGCCCGCACGAGTTGCGCGCGAACGGCAGCCGCACCTTCTTGATGAACAGCAGCTTCTCGGCGTAGTCGGCCAGCACGCTCGTCGCGCGCGTCGCGTCGGCGCCCCGCATCGTCGCCGCGCTGATGGCGCCCGTCGCGCTCGGCCAGAAGCGCTCGCCGCCGTCGCCGCCCTCTTGCACGATGCCGTTGCCGGCCCGCATCACCATCAAGAACCGGTGGCGCGTCACCTGCGCCCGCGCCTCGCGCGACAAGAGCGACTCGAACAGCGGCAGCGCCAGCGTCACGCCCCCGATGCCCTTCAAAAACTTGCGGCGGCTCCAGTCGATCATCACATGTCTCCTGCGCGCGTCTTGAACGGCTCGCTCTCGACCAGCGTGCGCAGCACGTCGCGCACCGCCAGATCGTCTGCGAGCGAGCTCTTGCCGACGCGTTGAATGAGGCCCTTGTCGCTCGGGGCGTACCCGCGGCCGGCGAGGAACTCGAGCCAGTGGCGGGCGTAGCAGTCGTGGGTCATGCGATCTTCGGCCATCACGTTCTGCATCTCGACGCCGCCGTTGTAGCTCTTGCGCTCGCGCCCGAAGACGTACGAGTCGCGCGCGTCGACCGGCAGGTTGTTGTCGGTGTCGCGCCAGCGGCCGAGCGCGTCGTAGTGCTCGAACGCGAAGCCAGCCGGGTTGATCATCGTGCTGTGGCAGCCCGCGCCGCAGGTGCCTGCCCCCGTGAACTCGGTGATGCGCTGGCGCAGCGTCTTCGGCACGTTCGGGTCGCCGCGGGGCAGCGGCGGCACCATGTTCGGCGGCGCCGGCAGCGGCGCGCACAGCACCTTGTGGTTCACGAACACGCCGCGGTGAATCGGGTCGCTCTCGGTCGACGACGCGTTCAGCGCCAGAAAGCCCACCTGGGTGAGCAGGCCGCCGCGCTTGCCGTCGGTCAACGCCACGCGCTGGTACGTGTCGTTGAACGTGCCCGGCAGGCCGTAGACCGCGGCGAGGCGCCGGTCGACGTACGCGGCCTTCTCGGTGAGCAGCTGCCGAATGCCGCCGTTGCCGGCGATGGCCACCGCGTCGATGAAGCGCACCTGCTCTTGCCGCATCGACTCGCGCAGCTCGACCGAAAACTCGGGGAACAGCGTGGTCGAGCGCGTGATGTCGGCGTACTTCGCCTGGTCGAGCAGCTGCGCATGAAACACCTGAATGCTCGCGCCCGTGCGGGCATCGCCGAGCATGCGCGTCACCTGGGCCGAGTAGGCCGCCGCGTCGAGCAGCGAGCCGTCGGCCGCGGCGGCGAGCAGGGCCGTGTCGGGCATCGACTGCCAGAGCCCGTACGAGAGCCGGTTCGCGAGCTCGTAGGCATTCAAGCTGACGTTGGGGCCTGCGCCCGAGCTCAGCTCGACGCGGTACAAGAAGTGCGGCGACTGCAAGAGCGCCTCGAGCACGAGGCGTGCCCCGGCGAGCCGCGCGGTCTGCGTCGAGTAGTAGGTGGGGCCACGGCCGAACAGCGTCATCAGCGAGGCCTGCTCTTCGTTCGTCAGGGCGCGGCGAAACGCGCGGCGGCCGAGCGCCGCGACGAGGGCAGCGTCGTCGGCCGGCAGCGTGCCGCCGGCAGCAGCGGTGAGGGCCGCCGTGTTCAGCGTGGCGCGGCGGGCGAGCTCTTCAGCGGCCGTCTGGTAGTCGCCCCACTGCGTCGCGGTGACGACGAGATCGGCGCCGTTGTTCGTGAAGGTGCTCGACGTCGTGTCGGGCGTGAAGGCGCTGCTGAGGCCGAGGGTCGTGGCGCTGCCGAGCAGATCGCGGGCAGTGTTCTCGTACTCGACGTGCGAGAGCCGCGGTGCGCGCGAGCCGGCAAACGGCAGCTCGGGCAGAATCACCTCGACGGGCGTGATCTCGTCGCCGCCGCCGGCGCCGGCCCCCGTGCCGCCGATGCCGGCTGCGGTGCCATCACCACCGCCCGGTGCGACGACGCGGCCTTCGCAGGCGACCAACAGGCCGGTGAGCGCGCTGAGCATTGCGAGACGCATGGTCGCGCATTGTCTACGCCCGGCGGCGCTCGCACAACGTGGTAACTGGAGTGATCAGGCGCACTTGGAGCAGATCCGGGGACCTGGGCCTACCTGTCGCGGAAAACGAAAAGGGCGGAGCACCCGTCGGCGCTCCGCCCAGACTCTTTTCGATGCCGCCGGTGCGGCCGGTCAGGCCTTGCCGGGCTCCATCTTCGGAGGCAGGCCCTCGAGCGCGTCGAGAATGCGGCGGCCCTTCTTCTCTTCTTCCTTCTTCGGGGGGGCCACGACGCGCGGAGGGGGCTTCGCGCGGGTGATGGCGTTGCCCGCGATGAGCGTGTCGAGATCGGCCGCGTCGATGGTCTCGTATTCCATCAACGCGTCGGAGATGCGCTTGAGCGCCTCCATGTTGTCGATCAGCGTCTTCTTGGCGCGCTCGTAGGCACCCATGATGATGCCGCGAACCTCGGCGTCGATCTGCCGCGCGGTCTCTTCCGAGTAGTCGGGGCGGCTCGCGAAGTCGCGCCCGAGAAAGACTTCACCCTCACGGTTGCCGAACGCCAGGGGCCCGAGCCGCTCGCTCATGCCCCAGTGGCAGACCATGGCGCGCGCGGTGCGGGTCGCGCTCTCGATGTCGCCTGCCGCTCCAGAGCTCATCTCGCCGAACACC
>JAEUJP010000212.1 GCA_016793725.1 Myxococcaceae bacterium
ACATCATCGGCGAGGTCGCCAGACGCCTGGCCCAAGACCTCGCCGCCGCCCGGGCCGTGGCGGGGGAAGAGCCGCCGGGCTCGACGCGCGTCGCGCAGGGCCTGGCCCGCCTCTTCGCGCCGCTCTTGTGACCTCACCTACAGCCACAGCTGCAGCGGGTCGGGCCCGACGCCCCGCAGCCCCTCGCGCAGCGCGATGCCGTAGAGGTTCACCTCGGGGCAGAAGGCTCAGGTCGATCGCGTCGACCACGGGCGTCGCGCGTCATCGTGTCGAGCAGCACGTCGGTGACCACCAGGCTCGTGGGGCTCATCGAACCTAGGCCGAGACGAACGGGGCCTTGCCGATGGTCGCGTCGTCGGCGACGACCTGCAGCACGAACGCCGCGAGGTCGGCGCGCGCGATGTGCGCACCCGGTGACTCGTCGAGGCTCGTGCGCCGGTTGCCGGCCGCGGGCTGGTCGGTGAGCCGCGGAGGCCTCACCAGCGTCCACCTCACGTCGCTCGCCGCGAGCAGGGCGTGCTCCTTCACCTTGTCGGCGAAGACGGCGGGCGAGACGGTCTTCACCATGAACGAGACGGCGCGCGCCACGAACCCCTTCCGGTCTCCGGGCACGTCGAGGCCGGCGCCGGACACCGCGACGTACCGCTTCGGCCTCGCGGCGATGACGTTCGCGGTCGCTGCGCTGCAGACGTCGGTGCGGTCGGTCGGGCCCAGCGCAGAGACGACGGCGTCGCAGCCTTCAACGAGGCGACGCACCGCGGCCGCGTCGGTGGCGTCTCCGGTCAAAAGCTCGAGCTCGGGGTGAGTGAGCCCGAGCTTCGCGGCGTCTCTGACCAGCGCGCGCACCTGGTGGCCCTTCGCGAGGGCTTGTTCGACGATGTGGCGCCCGGTCTTGCCGGAGGCGCCCAGGACGGCGAGCTTCATGGCCTCTTCCTTTCGTGGAGCTCGGGCACGAGGCCCGTGACGAGTGAGCGCAGGAAACGGCGGGAGTCGGGCGCGACGAAGCTTTCGCCCCCCAGGTAGGCGTTGAAGCAGCGCGCCTCGATGGCCCCGAGCAGGCCCTCGGCGACGGCGGCGGCGCGGGCACCGGGCACCCCGGCGCGCTTGAGCCACCGAACCAGGCGGGCGCGAAGCACGAGCGTGGGCGGCTCACCGGCCTTTGCCGAGGTGGGGCGTCCCGTGGACCGGAGCATGACGATGCCGGGCAAGATGCGCTCGTGAAACTCGAGCAGATCGTGCAGCAGCTGTTCGAGCCGCGCGGCACGGCCGGTGCGGGGTGGCGGCTGCTCCAGGCTCGCGATGATGCCGGGCACGCCAGGGCGCGCCGCACGGAGCAAGAGCTGCTCTTTCGAGCCGACACGCTGCAGAACGGCCGCGTGCGAGACGCCCAGCTTCTCGGCGATGCGCGAGACCGGCGCCGTCGCGCCGTGCTCGAGGAACGTCTGCCTCGCGGCGTCGTCGATCTGCTCGTCGGTGATGCGACGCGGTCGGCCCATACGTTTGTTTCTTACTGGTAAGTAACAATCTGCACAAGCGAGCTCGACCCGCGCACGTTCTGCGCGGCCGAACGCCCGGCGCCCCAGGGGAACCGCCTCGGCACGCGCCGTGCGTACGTTACTTACCGACCGGTAAGTAATCGCACAGGAGCACGTCATGGCACGCAGCAGGGCAGGCTTGAAGCAGTGGGCGCGCGAGCATCTGAAGGGCGTCGAGAACACGCTGTTCCCCTCGTTTACGCCCGACATGAAGGCGCTCGACGAAGACGGCATTCGCCGGGACGTGCGGCAGAGCATCGCGCACGGGTTCTTTTCGACGATGTGCGCGACCGAGACGGGCTTGACGCTCGACGAGGCGAAGCGCTTCGTGGCGGTCGCCGCCGACGAGGCCGGCGGCAAGATTTTCGTCACCACCTCATTGCTGCGCGACAGCCTCGACGAGAACGCTGAGCTGCTCGCTCACGCCGAGCGCGTGGGGCTCAGCGGCGCGCTCGTCGGCTACCCACCGTCGTTCCACCCCGAGGACGCCGAAGAGGTCTACGCGGTGACGCGGCGGCTCGCCGACAGCACCGGGCTGCACCTGACGCTGTACCCGTCGCCGCACTTCCCCTTCGACACGTTTCACCCCAGTGGCTTCCCGCTCGACGTGATGGAGCGCCTCGCCGACCTCGACAACGTCGTGGCGGTGAAGGTCGGTGAGCTGGGGCTGTTCGCCGAGGTGCACCGCCGCTGCAAAGACCGCGTGCTCGTCGGCTGCCCGGTCGAGCGGTACGTGCCGCTGTTGGTGCAGGGCTTCGGCATGCAGTGGATGGGCGCCGGCTGCTACGAGGTTTTCCAGTCACCCGAGAAGCGGTACCTGGTCGAGTACTTCGAGCTCTTGCGGCAGGGGAAGAGCGCGGCGGCGATGGAGCTGTACTGGAAGCTCGCTCCGATGCGGAACATCTTCGAGCAGCAGTTCAACCAGACGGTGATGACCGGCACCTACCACTGGCACGCACAGAAGTTCTACCAGTGGTGCGTCGGAGGGAACGGAGGGCTCACCCGCCAGCCGGCGATGAAGCTGCACAGCTGGGAGGCTGCCCAGATTCGGATGGGCTACTACGCCATCGACATCGAGCCCCGCGACAACGAGGCCGAGTTCTGGGTGGGCCGCAGCAACTCCGAGCGCGCGCCCGAGCGTGCGCCCGGCTGAGCTCGTCGACGGGCCCGCGGTGCTCGCGGTCGGGCGGCCGGGCTCGCTCTGCTCGAGGGCTGGTGGCACGCCGAGCTTCGGGGTGCCGGCGCCCCAGGCGCCTCAGAACGTCACCGACAGCTCGGCGCCGGGCATCACCACCGCGCGCCGCTGGCTGTCGAGCTGGGCCGCGTCGATCGACAGGGTCGCCGCGAGCCGCAGCCCCTTGAGCAACGTTCGGCTGCCGGCGACCCCCGCCGCCAGCTGGGCCCCGGCCGCCAGCCAGTCGCCCTGCGGCCGGCCGGCGCGCACGGCGAACAGGGGGGCCCAGTGCGCCTCGACTTCGAAGAAGGGCGCGAGCGCGGTGCTGCCCCGAGCCCCGGCGAGCGCACCGGCCGAGGGCCGGTGCAGCGTCGCGCCCTCGAGCACGCCCGTCGCGACGACGTACTGCGCGCGTACCCCGGCGTACAGCCAACCGCTCGTGCGCCAGCTCACGCTCACGCCCGGCGCGATGCCCGACAGCCCGAGCGGTGCCTGGTTCAGCGACACCCCGAGCGCGACGCCCACGCCCAGCAGCGCCCCGTCGAGCCGCCCGGCCTCGTCGCCTGCCGGCCCGCCCTGCCCGTCTGCGGCTTCGAAGACAACCGCCGGCGCGTCGGAGCTCGCCTGATACCCCTCGTAGAAGCCGCGCCCGAAGGCGATGGAAAAGAGGCCGCGCTCGTAGCTCTCTTGGGCGCCTCCGCGCTCGGCCACCTCGGCCTCACGCAGGGCGATGCCGTCGCGGGCCAGGTCTTCGGCCCTCACGCGCGCCTCGCCGGCCTGGCTCCGCAGCCAGTAGGCGGCGCGCGGCGGCAGCGCGAGCGACACCACCTCACCCTCTCGCCGGTTGATGTCGGCGAGCCGAATGCCGTCGGTGTCTTCGATCGACAGCCGGCCGAACGCGCGGCCCTCGGGCACCCGCAGGGTCGGCCCGGCCGGCACCGGCCCGAGCAGCGGCCGGTTCACGTCGAGCGCCGGCGCGTGGGTCTTCAGCGTCAGCCTCGAGCGCCCGCCCTTCACGCCGCGAATCGCAGCCGCCACGAACGCGTCGAGCTCGCTGTACGCGATCGACCCGTCGTTGTTCACGTCGGCGGCGCCGAGCAGCCCCGAGCGCGCCGCGTGGCTGAAGACGCCGGCGCGAATGCGGCTCCACTCGTGGGTCTCGCCCGCTTCCGACTCGGCGAACAGCGCGCCCACGTTCGGGCGCGCCTTGAGCTGCTCCTGGGCGAGCGTGGCCTTGAGCTCGTCGAGCAGCGCCTGGTCTGCGCCGCGGCTGCCGACCACCCCGCCCGCGTGGCAGGCATCGATGATGAGGTGCACGTAGTCGGCGCCGAACCCGTCGACGAGCGCATACAGCCCCGCCTGGTCGAGCCGCCCGTCGGTGAGCGTGAGGTAGGCCTGCCCCGAGCCCGTCGTCTGCCCGTGCCCCACGTACACGAGCAGCGCGTCGGCGGTCTGCCCCGCCGCGCGGTCTCGTCGCACCTGCTCGCCGAGCAGGCCGACCGCGGCGCGAACGGCGGCGACCGTCGGCGGGCCGGCCGCCGGCGCACGGTCTGACTCGAGCCTCGCGGTGTCGCTGTCGGGCACGGTGAGCAGCGTCGTCTGCACGCCGAGGCGCTGCAGCGCCTCACGCCAGCGGTACCCGTCGTCGTCGGCGTACTTGAGCGCGGGGGTGCCCGGTTGGTCAGACCCGTTGTGCGCCACCACCAGGGCGTAGCGCCGCATCGCCGCCGCCGCGGCGCACGGCGACGACGAGAGGGCCGCCATCACCGCCAGCGACCACCGTGCCGACGAAGCCCTCATCGCCCCACCCTCACGGTGCGGCGAACGACCGAGACGCCGTCACCCGCCGGCAGGCCGCGCGCCGCCGACTTCGCCTGCTCGACGTCCGACGCGAACGCGGCGGTCACGACCGCCGACCCGCGGCGCCTCAGCTCGACCGTCAGCTTCACCGGGGCCTCGGCTCCCACCGGGGCCGTCACGGGCTCGGCCACCTCGACCGTCACCACGGCGTCACCGCTCACCACGAGCGCCACCGACTGACCTTCGGCGACGGCTCCGGCGGCGAACGCCAGCGTGCGGCCGCTCTCGCACTCGTCCGCCTCGCGGAGCTCCTTCAGAGGCTGGCCCGCTCCGCCGCAGAAGACCCTCAGCGCCACCAGCCCCGCGGGGCCGCCGCGCGCCTCGAGGGCGTCGCTCTCATGAAGCCGCGGCAGGTAGAACACCGCCGCGGCGACGAGCGCCCCGGCGGCCAGCGGCGCCCACAGCCACGCGCGCGGCGCGGGGGGCGGCGCGGCCTTCTTCAGCACCTCTTGCGCGTTCATCTCGACGATCGCGTCGAGCTCGACCTGCGCGGGCTCGAACGGGGAACCCGTCTCGAGCTGACGCAGCGTATGAACCGCGCGCTGGTAGAGCGGCGCACACCGGTGGCAGGCCTTCGCGTGGGCGAGAACGCGGCGAAGCCGCCGGCCCGACATGCCCCCGCGGGCCAGCTCGGGGAGCGCTGCGTCGACATGGGAATCGAAGAAGAGCATCGGTCACACGCCTCCCGCGGCGAACAGCGACAGAACGGCTGCGGTCAGGGCGGTGCGCGCGGCCGCCGTGGTCGTCGACCAGCCGCGCTCGCGAAGAAACGCGAGGCACGCCACCTTGAGCCTCGCCTCGCGCGTGCGGGCGTTCTGCCTCGACCAGCCCACCCGGGCGCCCGCCTGCTCTTGCGAGAGGCCGTCGATGAAGCGCGCGGTCGCGAACTGCAGCTCGTCGTCGCGCAGCGTGCTCAAGAACGCGCGCACGGTGGCGACGGTCTCGGCCCGCAGCGCCGCCTGCTCGGGCGTGTCGTGCTCGCTCGGCACCTGGCCTGCGGCGGCGGTCTCGTCGAGCGGCAGGGCCTCGTGGTGCAGCTTGCCGTGCGCGCGAAGCACGTCGATGGCCGCGCGCCGCGCGATGGCGAACAGGTAGCGCTCGAACGGCTGCAGGCCGTCGAAGTGCAGCCGCGCGGTCTCTGAGAAGGCCCTGATGAACGTTTCCTGGTGGGCGGCGTCGAGGTCGAGCGGGCCCACGTTCTGGCGCGCGAGCACCCGCAGCACCCGCGGCGAATAGTGGCGGTAGACGTGCTCGAGCGCGCGGCCGTCGCCGCGGCGGTAGCCCTCGAGCCATTGACGGTCGTTCTCGAGCTCCATACCTCTTAGAGCCCCCTCACGAGACCCGGGGTCTCGCGTGGCGCGTCGGTGCCGTCGCCGAGCTGCCCGACGTCGTTCTTGCCCCAGCACATCGCGCGCAGCGTCTTCGTCGCGCCGCACGAAAACCCTTCGCCGTACGAGACGAAGCGGGCGTCGCGCTCGAGCGTCGCCACCGGCACCGGCCGCGCGCGGTGAATTCGGCTGCCGTCGCCGAGCTGCCCGTTCGCGTTGTTGCCCCAGCACCACGCATCGCCCGACGTGAGCACCGCGCAGGTGCCGCCGGCCCCGGCCGACATCGAGACCGCCGGCCCGGGCAGCCCCAGGGGCTGAACCGGCAGCGCGCGGTCGATGCTCGTGTCGTCGCCGAGCGCCCCGAGCTCGTTCTGCCCCCAGCACCACACGGCACCGGCGGGCGTCAGCGCGCACGTGTGCGAGCGGCCGGCGACGACCATCATCGCCTTGTCGTTCAGGCCCTCGACGCGCACCGGCGCCGCGCTGGGGGTGGGCGACGGCACGCCGTTGCCGAGCTCGCCGTGGGCGTTGCTGCCCCAGCAGTGCACCTCGCCCTCGATGGTGACGGCGCAGGTGTGGGCGGCGCCCGCCGCGATGTGCCGAATGCCCGCGCTCAACGCGGGCACCTGCACGGGGCTCGGGGCGCTCGCGGGCGACACGACGCCGAGCTGGGCGTAGTCGTTCGCACCCCAGCAGAACACGGCGCCCGAGCTCTTGAGGGCGCAGCTGTGAGACGCCCCCGCGCAAATCTGGCTCACGCCTTCGAGCAGCTCGGGTATGGCGACCGGCTCGAGGCGCGGCAGGTCGTCGCCGAGCCCGAGCTCACCGCGCGCGTTCTGCCCCCAGCACTTCACGTGGCCGCTGGTCGAGAGCTCGCAGGTGTGCGCGAGGCCGGCCGAGAGCGAGAGCACGCCGGCAGACAACCCCTTCACCTCGACCGCCTCGACCCGCAAAGACCGGGTGCCGTCGCCGACGAGGCCGGGCGCGCCCCAGCACCGCACGCTGCCGCCTTCGAGCAGGGCGCACGCGTGGGTGGCGCCCGTGGTGACGGCCTCGACCTTGCCTGCCGGCCGGTCGACGGGCGCCTGCGAGGTGATGGGGTCGAGGCAGGCGAAGCCCGCGAGCCCCCACACCAGCGGCAGCATGTAACCGAAGGGTGACCTCATGACCCTCTCGTACGAAACGACGCGGCTGTTTCGGTTGGCTCAACCAGCGTGAAGGGCCCGCTCCGTACAGGCCGGTGATGGTTGAGGTCGCAGAGGGCCGGGCGACCAGACTCTTTTCCATGGAGCATCGAATGCGTACGAAGCAGGTCTCGATAGCGTTACTCAGTGTCTTCGCGGCTCTGGCCGTCACCGGCTGCAGCGGAGGCGGTGGCGGTGGAACCGGCGGCGGCACCGGCACAGCCGGAGGCAGCGGCACGGCCGGCGGCAGCGGCGCCGCGGGCGGCATGGCGTCGCAAGACATCGTCGCGGCAGCGCAGGCCGACGCGAACTTCTCGATTCTGGTTCAGGCGGTGACGAAGGCGGGGCTGGTCGCCGACCTGCAGGCGGCGACCCCGAAGAAGACGGTGTTCGCCCCCACCAACGCGGCGTTCATGGCGCTCTTGACCGAGCTCGGCGCCTCGAGCCTCGATGACCTGAGCGCGGAGCAGCTCAAGCCCATCTTGCTCTACCACGTGCTCGGCACCGAGGTTCGCGCGGCGGCGGCCACCCAGGCGGCGATGGGCAACATGAAGGTCGACGCGCTCGGCGGCAAAATTCAGCTGAGCCTCGACGGCTCGACCATCAAGCTCGACGGCCGCGCCTCGGTGACGGCGCCAGACGTGCTCGCGACCAACGGTGTCATTCACGCCATCGACCGCGTCATTCTGCCGAGCATCACCGACATCGCCACGACGACGCCTGCCGTCAGCAGCCTGGTGGCGGCGCTCACGCTGGCCGACACCGCGATGCCGAGCCCCGGCCTCGTGGCGGCGCTCGACAACGACGCGGCCGCGAAGGTGACGGTCTTCGCCCCGAACGACGCCGCCTTCACGGCGCTCGTGACCGCGCTCCGCGGCAACGACAACGGCGCGGCCACGGGCATCACGGCGCTGACCAGCTTCACGCCGGCGCAGGTCACGCCCGTGTTGACCTACCACGTCGCGCCCGCGCGCTACCTCGCGGCGCAGGTGCCGACCGCCGCGACGGCGATCGACACCCTCGGCGGCAAGGTGACCGTTCAGCGTACGGGCACGAACGTCACGGTCGACGGCAACGCGGTCGTCATCGCCGACCTCATCGCGAGCAACGGCGTGATTCACGTCATCGGGGCGGTCATGCTGCCGAGCATCACCGACGTCGTCACCACCTCGAGCGCGCTGAGCTCGCTCAAGGCCGCGGTGCTCGCCGCCGACGGCGCGACGGGCACGGCGCCGAAGATTGCTTCGGTGCTCGACGGCACCGACAAGTTCACGCTGTTCGCGCCGAACAACGCCGCGTTCACGGCGCTCGGCGCCGCCCCGACGGGTCAAGCGCTGACCAACGTGCTGGCGTACCACGCCGTGCCGGGCAACCCGGTGTTCGCGGCGGCGGCCCTGGCCCTGACCGCGCCGCTGGTCGCGCCGACCGCGCTGGCGACGAAGACGGTGTCGGTCACCGCCGAGGGCAACCCGAAGCAGGTGAAGGTGGCCGACTCGACGGCGACGAAGGCCACCGTCGTCGGGGCGAACTGGTTCACCAGCAACGGCGTCATTCACGTGGTCGACAAGGTGCTGATTCCCTCGCCGTAGGCCGGCGGGCTCGACCCTTCTGCGGTGCGGCCGCCCCTCGAGCGCTTCGCTCGGGGGGCGGTGTCGTTTTTTTTGGGGGGGCAACCGTCACCGCGCGCGGCGCCGCGCCAGCCGAATCGGCCCGCGCGCGGTCGAAGGGTCGACCTCATGGCCCCCCTGCAAGATGGCCAGCCGGCCCTGCGCGACGAGGCGCCGGGCGGCCTCGCGCACGGGCTGCATGGCCTCACGCCAGTCGTGACCCGGCGGAGCGAACTGCCGTGCCACCTCGCTCGGGCACACCGAGGCGTCGACCGGCCGCGCCTCGACGAGCTCGAGAACGCGCGCCTCCCACACGCCCAGCGCGGTGTTGCGGCGCCGGCGGCAGGCGTCGCTGCAGTAGCGCACCTGTTCCCACGACCGCGCCCAGCGCTTGCGCCACTCGATGACTCGGCCGCACACCGCGCACGTCTTCCACGCCCCCTTCACGGCGCGAGGTTCCCGGGCGTCAGCACCTCGCCGCGCGCCAAGAGCTCGCTGACGCGGGTGTGGGTGCGCGCGTCGCCTTCGCGCAGGGCGCTGGCGCGAAGGCGCAGTGAAGCCAGCGGGCCGAACAGCCGCGGGTTCGACTCGAGGCGCGACCGGTTTCGCTCGAGAAACGCCCAATACAGCCGCGTGACGGGGCAGTTCTTCTTCGGGTCGAACGCGCAGCGCCCACAGAAGTCGCTCATCTTGTCGATGTACGCCGCGCCCGAGATGTACGGCTTCGTCGTCATCACGTCGCCCACGGCGAAGGTGCCCATCGCCAGCACGTTCGGCTCGACCACCCAGTCGTACGCGTCGGCGTAGGCCACCCAGAACCAATCGGTGAGCTCGCGCGGCGATGCGCCGAGCAGCGTGGCCACGTTCGACAGCACCATCAACCGGGTGATGTGGTGGCTCCAGCCATCACGCCAGACCGAGGCGACGACGTGGTCGAGACAGTGCAGCCCCGACCTCGTGCCCCAGAAGGCGAGCGGCAGCGGCTGCGTCGCCGCGAGCGCGTTCGGCAGGGCGCCTCCGTGCGGGCTGGCGGGCCAAGGGGCGGCGCGCCAGCGACCGAACCCGCCGTCACCCGCGTGCGCTGCGCTCGCCACGTGGCGCTCGGGCAACGACCTGAACCCGTCGGTCGCGACGTGCACGTGGCGAACGAACTCGCGCCAGCCGAGCACCTGGCGCACGAACCCCTCGCGGCTCGCGAGGGGAATGTCGGTCGACGCGGCGACCTCGTTCACGACCTGCTTCGGCAGCAGCCGGTGCAGGTTGAGCAGCGGCGAGATGCGCGTGTGAAAGAGCCCGCTCGACTGCACCGTCATCGCGTCTTCGTACGGCCCGAACGACGGCACGCACTGGTCGAGCGCCCAGCGCCACAGGGCTTCGGCCTGGGCCGCCGTGGCCGGCAGCCGTTCGGTGTCGACCGTGCCGGGGTGGTGCGAGAACGAGGTTCGCACGAGCTCGACGACCTCGTGCGTGACCTCGTCGGCGGCGAAGCGCGGCGGCTCGGGCGGCGGCGGGGTGCCGCGCCACGCCTTTCGGTTCTCGCCGTCGAAGCTGAAGCGCCCGCCCAGCGGCTTTGCGCCCTCCATGAGCAGCCCCGTGCGCTTGCGCACGTGGCGATAGAACGCGTCCATCCTCCACGGGGGGGTGGCCCCCGCACCTTCGAAGAAGTCGGCCTGCGACGTGAGAAAGCCCTCGTGGGGCACGACGGCGATGGCCCCCGAGTC
>JAEUJP010000584.1 GCA_016793725.1 Myxococcaceae bacterium
TCGCCGGCGCGCCGGGGCTTGATGACCGCCGGCACGCCGACCGCGATGTGACCCGCGGGCACGTCGGTGAGCACCACCGCGTTCGCGCCGATGTGGGCGCCCGCTCCGATGCGCACGGGCCCGAGAATGCGCGCGCCCGCCCCGACCCACACGTCGTCTTCGATGACGGGGTAGCCGTTGTCTTTCGCCGTGCCGATGGTGTTGTTGCCGTAGAACCGCACGCGGTCGCCGACGCGCGTGTCGCCCCCGATGACGATGCCGACCGGGTGCACGAAGTACACGCCCTTGCCCAGCGTCACCGCGTTGCCGATCTCGATGCCGAGCATCGCCGTCTGCGTCACCCGCAGCGCATGATTCAGCAGCGGTATGTGCAGGCCCCGCGCCGTCTCGCGCGCCCGGTTCAGCGCGAGCGCGCGAAAACCGTCGGCCGTCACCACCATCTGCAGAATCTCTTTCGGCGTCACGTCGCGGCGCTGCGCGAGCGCGCGCGTCATCTCGAGCGCGTCTTCGACCACGTTACGAACGATGCGGGGTGCAAGAAGCATGAGTCAGGTCGCCCACGGCATGGGTGAAGGTACTTCGCAGCGCGTGGTGAGCTCGGTCGTCAGACCGCCGGGCTTGCGGCCGTCGAGCGCCAGCACGATCTCGTTCAGGTGCAGCGAAAACTGCGCCGAGATGCGCGACGGCCGCTTCTGCGCCACCGCCTCGACGAGCTCGGCCGGGCCGCGCATGAAGTCCATCCGGTTCGAGCCTCTCGTCTTCCACTCGAACTTCGGCTTGCGCACGAGCTTCACCGGCACGAGGCCGATGCCCGCACGGTGCGCGCTCGCGAGCCGCTTCTCGACGCGCAGACCCATGCCGCGGCGCGGGTAGATGCCGACGCCTGCGCCGTAGTCCCAACACTCGCCCGCCACGAGCACGCCGCCGTCGCCGAACACGCGCAGCGAATGATCGTGCGACGCGTAGATGGTGCACGTGATGCGCGACGTCACGCCCGACTCGTGCTCGAGCACGCCGATCGACAGGTCGGGCTGCGGCGGCGTCGGCACCCCCTTGTCGGGCACGAGCAGCGTGTTGCACGCCGTCACCCGCTTCACCGGCCCGAACATCGAGACCAGCGTCGTCGCGTAGTAGCCCGCGTGCTCGAGCGTGCAGCCGACCTCGAGCTCGTCTCGCCACGGCCAGGGCGCGCCCGACTCGCTCGACCAGCTCTGCATGCCGAGCATGTGAATCGGCCCGTCGTCGAGCTCGGCGTACGCGAGCCGCGGCGTGCCGACCTTGCCCTCACGCACCGTCTTGATGATGGTCTGCGCCGCCTCGCCGAGGTGGGTGCACGGCGCGCCCGAGAGCTGCAGGCCCTTCTTCTCGGCGAGCGCGGCGAGCGCCTTCGCGTCGCTCACCTGCATCGCGAGCGGCTTCTCTGAGTAGACGTGTTTGCCGGCCTCGAGCGCCGCGCGGCTGACCTCGTAGTGGCTCGAGGGGTTCGTGAGGTTGATGACGAGCTCGATCGAGCGGTCGTTCAAGATCTCTTCGTACGAGCGCGCGGCCTTGAACTTCCAGTGCGCGCAGTACTTCGCGAGCCGGGCGGTGTCACGGTCCCACACCGCCTTCAACACGAGGTGGGGGTGATTGCGCAGCGTGGTGGCGTAGTAGTCGGCGACGAAGCCGGCTCCGATGAAGGCGATGTTCACGATTTGAGCGCCCCTCTGATGCGGTCGACGGTCTCGAGCACCGCGATGCTCTCGTCGAGCGGCAGCACGCCGCTCTCGAGCGCGCCGCCGCGCAGGCAGTCGTTCACCTCGAGCGCCTCGTGCGCGTAGCCGTTGCCAATCGCCGGCAGCGTCACGCGCGGAGCCGTGAGCCCCTTCGCGCGCTGTACCCAGCGGCGCAGCTCGGGGCGCTGCGTGATGGCGCGCAGCCCGCCGCGTGGGGCCGGCGCCGCTTCGGCGGCGGGGGGCGCGAGCGCGTGCGTCGAGAACGACTCGGGGCGAAACAGCGGCTGCTCGACCTCGAGCCGCGCGCCGCTCGCCCACACGATGGCGTCGTTGCGCAAGAGCGCGCGCGCCGAGCACCGCACCGCGGCCTGTGCGCCCGACGCGTACCCGAGCACCGCCGACACCTCGTCGTGCGAGCCGACCGCGCTGACGTCACGCGGCGCGCCGAGCACGCCGTGCACGAACGAAAGCGGGTAGACGCCGAGGTCGAGCAGCGCTCCGTCGCGGGCGCGCGACTGCGCGAAGCCGAGGCTCGCCTCGATGCTCTGCACCTCGCCGTGGCGCCCCGACTTGAGCTGAAGGTACAGCTCGCGCACGGCGGGCACGAAGCGCGACCACATGGCCTCCATGCAGAAGCGCTTCGCCGAGCGCGCGGCCGAGGCGATCTCGCGCGCCTCGGCGGCGTTCATCGCGAACGGCTTCTCGAGCAGCACGGCCTTACCGGCGGCGAGGCACGCGAGCGCGTGCTCCTTGTGGCTCTGGGGAGGCGTCGCGACGTAGACGACCTCGACGTCGGCGCGGAGCAGCTCGTCGAGCGTCGCCGTCGCACGCAGCCCATGGCGCGCCGCGAGCTCGCCGGCGCGCGCCTGCGTTCGCGACCAGCACGCCACCACCTCACTGCCCGGCGCAGACTTCAGCCCGGTGACGAAGTCGTCAGAGATGACGCCTGCGCCCAGAATGCCCCAACGAATCGCCCTCACGATTGAGGCCCCCTACTAACATCAGGGGGCCGATGCGACGACTTGCACTTGTAGGGGTGCTGTTGCTGTGCGCGTGCCGGCACGGCCCGAAGGCCCCCGAGCGTCCGGAAACGGTAACGCTGCGAAACGTGCGCACGCAGGCCGTAGGCACCAGCGTGTTTCAGACCACCATCGTCTCGGAGTGGGAGGTCACGAACGGCCTCGAGGGCCCCGTTCGCGTCGCACGGTGGCCGCTGGTGTCGACGCTCGACGGCCGGCCGCTGAGGGCTCCCGAGCTGTTGCCCGTGCTGACTGTGGCTGCCGGCGCACAGCTGCAGCCGTCGCTCGCGCAGCCGATCGACCTGCCCCAGTTCTTCGGCGGCGCCAGCCCACGGCTCTCATTCTGGGTCGGGGGCCTCACGCTCGAAGAGGTCGAGGGGCAGCCTGCGGCGAAGGTCGACGTGCGCCTCTTGCTGCCGGCGCTGCCAGACCTCGCGCTCGGCAAGCTCCACGTGACGAAGAGCTCCGAGACGTTCGAGGTCGAGCTGGTCGTGTTGGTGGCGAACGAAAACACGTTCGCGCTGAACGTCGAGCGGCTGGTGGGCGAGGTGCTGTTCGCTGGCGACCGCTTCGCGAAGTTCGAGGTGGCGGAGTTCACCGCGCCGCCCGCGACGCGACACCCCGTGCCACTGCGAATCAACTCGGGCATCGAACGCCTGAACGGCCTCTCGCGGGCCGCGCTGTCTCGCACCGAGCAGATCTCGACCGACGTGAACGCCCGCGTCACGATCGAGGGCAGAGAGATTGCTCTCAAGGCCGGCGGGCTGCTCTGGCCGCGATGACGCAAGGTGAGGTGCCGTGTGCTGAAGAAGAGAGCCACGGCCGGACAAGGAGCCCGTCGGCCGGAATCGCGACCGACGTGGACTGCTGTACAGCCTTCGCGGCCGGGAGCCAGCCGCGAAGACTGTACAAGTGTTCGACGCAGCGCGTCTTCCACGACTCGGGGCAGCGAGCCGCCACGTCGGTGCAGGCCGTCGCGCCGCGCCTGGCGCGCGTGACGATGCAGACACGAACGCGCCGAGCACGTATTCGAATGCGTGCCCGGCGCGTCGTTTTGCAGCTCCAGCCTGACTACTTCGCTACCTTGATCTGCACCTTCTGCGGCTGGGCCTCGGGCACCTTCGGCAGCTTCAGCGTCAGCACGCCGTCTTTCAGCTCGGCGTCGAGGTTCTTCGTGTCGACGTCGTCGGGCAGCGAGAACGAGCGCGTGAACGCGCCGTAGCTGCGCTCGTAGAGGTGCACGTGCTCTTCGTCTTTCGTGGCCTCGTGCTCGCGCTTGCCGCTGATGCTGAGCACGTTGTTCTGCACCTGCACGTCGAGGTCTTCGGTCTTGACCCCAGGCAGGTCGGCCTTCAGCACGAGGGCGTCTTTCGTCTCGCGCACCTCGAACCGCGGCGCGAAGGCCTCGGCCTGCCGCTCGACGTACCGCCTCATCGGGAAGCCGTAGTCGGCGAGCAGCCCCGCGAATGGGTCCCAGCTACCTCTCGTCATCAGATTCGACATGTTTGCGTCCTCCTGAGTTGTTCGAAACGCAGGTGAAACGTAAGCGGCGATCGATGAGCGTCAAGGCGGGCCGATCGTGCCGTCGGCCCCGATCTTCGGCGCCGACTGGCCAAAATCGGACATCGAGAGCTTGCGGATCAGCTCGACTGCTTTAGCGCCGGGGTCCCTCCGCGGGAGGCCCTTGTCGACCTGAACGGTGGGCAGAATGCGCCCCGAGAGAAACGCGCCGTCTGCGGCGAGGTCGACGTGCAGCACGGCGCCGACGCCCGACGCGCCGCCGAGCGAAAAGCGCCCGTACGTCGCGAAGTTGCCGAGCGAGTACGCGATGAGCCGGCCCTGGTACAGCTCCATGCCGCGCAGCACGTGGGGGCCGTGGCCGATGACGAGGTCGGCGCCGGCGTCGATGACCCCGTGCGTGAACGTGCGCAGGTCGCCGCGGTTCTCGCCGAGGTACAGCTCCTTGCCCTTCGGCACGTGGTCGGCGCCCGCGCCTTCGGCGCCGCCGTGAAACGAGACGACGACGATGTCGTGCTTCGCGGCGGCGGCCTTCACGAGCGCCTTCGCGGCGGCGAGATCGTTCACGTCGTTCGTCGAGCCCGAGGTGTGAAACGCGGCGACCGCGATCTGGAGGCCCTTGCGCTCGAGCGTCGCGACCGAGCCCGGCGGGCCCGACCACACGATGCCGAGCGCGTCGAGCGTCTTTTCGGTCGAGCGGCGGCACGCCTCGCCGTAGTCACCGACGTGGTTGTTCGCGACCGACGCGACGTCGACGCCGGCGTCGGCGAGGTGCGCGCCGTACCGCGTCGGCACGCGAAACGCGTAGCACGTACCCTTCGAGCGGCACTTGTGCGTCTCGCCCTCGTCGCACAGCGGGCCCTCGAGGTTGATGAACGTCACGTCGGCGTCGCGCAGCCAGTCGGCGACGTCGGCGAGGCTCGTGTTGCCGTCGTTCGGAGGCAGGTAGCCCGGCGGGTCTGACGTGCCGAGCATGACGTCGCCGGTTCCACGAATGGTGAGCGCAGGGTTCGCAGCGAGCAGGAGCAGAAGAAGCACAGGAGCCTCAGAAAACGAGAAATGGAGCGTCTACGCCAGTCCGCCGTTTCGCACGGTGCGCATCGCCTCGCCCCCAGTGATCTCGCGGGCCCGGCCGTGGTGCCCGCGTTGCTCAAGCGAGGCCGGCGCGAGACCGGGCTCTTCCCGGCGCGAACTGTAAGGGGTCACATGAGCAAGCTGAGCGAGAAGCTGAAGGCAGTGATGGCGGCGGTGCAGTCGATCGAGAAGCAGTTCGGCAAGGGGGCGATCATGCAGCTCGGTCAGGCCGACGCCGAGGCGAAGGTCGCGGTCATACCGTCGGGCAGCATCGGGCTCGACCGGGCGTTCGGGTGCGGTGGGTGGCCGCGCGGGCGCGTCGTCGAGATCTTCGGCAACGAGTCGTCGGGCAAGACGACGCTGACGCTGCACGCGATCGCGCAGGTGCAGGCGCTCGGCGGCGTCGCGGCGTTCATCGACGCCGAGCACGCGCTCGACGTGACGTACGCGCGCAAGCTCGGGGTGCGCGTCGAAGACCTGCTCATCTCGCAGCCCGACACCGGCGAGCAGGCGCTCGAGATCACCGAGCACCTCGTGCGCTCGGGCGCGGTCGACCTCATCGTCGTCGACTCGGTGGCCGCGCTCGTGCCGCGCGCCGAGATCGAAGGTGAGATGGGCGACGCGCACATGGGCGTGCAGGCGCGCCTGATGAGCCAGGCGCTGCGCAAGCTGACGGCGGCGGTGAGCCGCTCTGGCACGTGCATCATCTTCATCAACCAGATTCGCATGAAGATCGGCGT
>JAEUJP010000642.1 GCA_016793725.1 Myxococcaceae bacterium
GGGACGAATGGTCTTCGTCTCACACGCACCCGACGCGCCGTAGTCGCCACCGAACACGTTCACCGCTCGGAAGGTGCCCGCCGTGTTGACCAGGTTCGCGCTCTGGCCGGGGCCGAGCTCGACGGTCTTCGAGCCGTCACCGAAGGTGCCCTCTTGAAAGAGCTGCTTGCCGCAGGCGGTGACGCGGCAGCCGACGGGGGCGCCTTGGAAGGTCGCGGTGAACGGGGCGAGGTCGGCGGCGGCGAGGTTCGGCGAGCCCAGGCCCGAGTCGGCCACGACGAGCAGGGCGCCCGTGTCGTCGCGAATGACGAAGCCGGTGTTCGAGGCAGGCCGCGCCAGGGTCGAGTTGTCGATGACCTTGACCGTCACCTTCTGGCCGCTGCTCAAGGGGCCCAGGTGCATCGCCTTCGGCACGTCGAGGTCCAAGGTGGCCGTCAGCGTCTCGCCCCCCCCACCGGTGCGGGTCAAGAAGATGCGAAGCGAGCTCGCGTTGTAGCTGGCCGAGCCGACGGTGCCGCTGCCGGTGTACGTGATCTTGGAGCCCGTCTGCACGGTGGTGAAGAAGCCGCGATCGTCGACCGCGACGCGCAGGCTCGACTCGGCCTCAGAGGGAAACGTGTTGGCCGGGCACGAGGCGGTACACGCGCCCGAGAAGCACATCTCGCCGTCGCCCTTGCAGTCGGCGGTGGTGACGCAGTCGGCGCCGCGCTGGGGGCCGATCTCGGCGACGCCGTCGTCGATGGTGAACGTGCGATCGACGCAGCTGCGATCGGTGGGCAGCGTGCCCTCTTCGACGCCGCCGTCGGTCGGCGGGCCGCTCGTGATGGTGGCGGTGAGCGCGTAGCAGAGGTGCAGGTTGAAGGCCTCGTTGTACGGCGCGTTTTCGCCGGCGAGGCACGCGGTCGAGCTGCCGAAGCCGCCGCAGCCGCGCGTCGACTCGAGCTGCACGACGCCGGCCCACGAGCGCTCGAACGAGCTGCCGGGCGGCACGCGCTGAACGAGCAGGCGCTCGGGTTCGGCGCAGGTGCAGCCGCCGCAGACGGCGTCACAGGTGAGGCAGCTGCACCGCGGGCTCTCGGCGAACGTGAGCCAGCTGCCCGAGACGTTGCGCTGAACCTCCATGCCGAGCTGGCCCGAGGTCGTGTCGACGAACAGGGTGTCGCGCGACGTGTTCTTGAGGCGCAGCGTCACCGCCTTCGGCGTTGACGGAGTGCAGAGGCACCCCCCAATGGTGATCGAAAAGATGACGAGCACGAACCGCATTCGGACTTTCATGTCGTATCCCGGTTGCCTTCTTCCAACAACCGCACGAATCTTCGCACGGGTTTGATCGATCGGGCCCTGACTTGCATCAAAGAGACCACATGCTGGCGGTGCCCCTCAGGCGATTGCTGACCTCAGCATGCGTGCTCGTTGCCGCGCTCACGTCGTGTGATCGAATCGGCCGCGAGAACGGGCGCAGCAACGCGGTGCCCGACGTCGCGAAGCCGCGCGTGTACCCGGTCGAAATTCTGCCGCCGACGATCGACCGCTCGAATACCGGTCAGGTTCGCGTGATCCCTCCGCCGGCGATCGACGCGGTGCAGGTCGACGTGCTGAAGCAGTCAGACGGCATCGTCGACATCTTGTGGGTGATCGACGACTCGGGCTCGATGGCGAACCAGCGTCGAACGCTCGGGCGGAACTTCAACGGCTTTCTCGCGAAGCTGCAGGCGCTGAAGGTGAACTACCAGATCGGTGTGACGTCGACGAACTTCACCGATCGCGGCGTGCTGCGGGGCACACAGCGCATCATCACGAACATGACCCCCGATGCGGGGTCGGTGTTCACGACGAACACCACCTTCCCCTCGTCGCGCACGCGGTGGGAACAGGGCCTGCGCATGGCGCAGTTCGCGGTGGGCACGGGCGCCGACGGCGGCGTGACGAACCCGGGGTTCCTGCGGCCGAACGCGGCGCTCGCGATCATCGTGGTGAGCGACGAAGACGACTCGAGCTACGGGCCGACCGACTACTACGCGCGCGCGTTTCAGGCGGCGAAGGGCAAGGGCAACGAGTCGCTGGTGAGCTTCTCGACCATCGCGGGCACGACGCCGGTGGGCTGCACGCCGGCCGGTGAAGAGACGTTCTATGGCTCGCTCGCCGACCCGGCGTTTCGGTACGCGGCGGTGTCGACGCGCACGGGCGGCATCACGGGCAGCATCTGCGACGCGAGCTTCGAGAACACGCTGCTGCAGATCGCCGAGGCGCTGAACACGCTGCGCCGCGTCTTCCCGCTGACGCTGCTGCCGGTGAACGGCACCTTGACGGTGAAGGTGAACGGGGTGGTGATACCCGCCGACCCGGTGAACGGCTGGCAGTACAAGGCCGAGACGAACAGCGTGGTGTTCTTGGGCACGTACGTGCCGCCGCCCGGGGCCGACGTGAGCCTCGAGTACGCCTTCGACAAATGAGAATGAGACGCGCACTCGCCATCTCGGTTCTGGTCTTCGCCGCGGGGTGCTCGCGAACGGCGCTCATACCCGAGTGCCCGAACGGGTACACGTTCGACGGCGACCGGTGCGTGTGCTCGACCGACGAGGGCTGCCCCGACGGCATGAGCTGCGAAGACGCCATCTGCGTGTGCCGCAGCACGACGTGCTGCCCCGACGGCTACGAGTACTCGAACGACGCCGAGAGCTGCGTCTGTCGGGCCTCGAAGTGCTGCCCGATGGATCACGTGTGGCTCGAAGACGTGCGCAAGTGCACGTGCGGCGCTCAAGAGTGCTGCCCCGACGGCTACTCGTTCGACGAGGGGCAAAAGGCGTGCGTGTGCGCGTCAGACGTGTGCTGCCCGAACGGCTACGGCTTCGTGCCCGAAAAGATGGCGTGCCAGTGCCAGAGCGACGGCTGCTGCCCCATCGACCACAAGTTCGACCCGATCTCGAAGAACTGCGTGTGCGCGAAAGACGAGTGTTGCCCGGCGAACCACAAGTACTCGGGCACGGTGCGGGCGTGCGTCTGCATCGGCGATGCGTGCTGCCCGATGGGCTACAAAAAAGACCCGAACGGCGAGCGCTGCATCTGCATCGACGACGCCTCGTGCGGCGCCGGCAACCGCTGCGACATGGTCTCGGGCGCGTGCAAGTGCATCGACGACTCGGGCTGCGCGATGGGCAACTTCTGCAACAGCCTCGGCTTCTGCCAGTCGGTGGCGGCGTGCACGTCGAACGCCGACTGCCCGGCGGGCCGGTTCTGCGACGTGACGACGAACCGGTGCCTGGTCGTGGGCCCGGTCTGCACGCTCGACAGCCAGTGCGCGTTCGACTCGATCTGCCGCACCGCGACCATGTCGTGCGGCCCGGGCTGCCGCAAAGACGGCGACTGCGGGCCGAAGAAGGCGTGCCAGTCGGGGCAGTGCGTGAACTTCTGCCGGTCGAACTCGAGCTGCCCGGTGAACCAGTTCTGCGACGAGAACACGGGCGTGTGCTCGACGATGGCGGGCCGGCGCGACTGCAACGACTGCAGCGGCGGGCAGACGTGCGGCGCGTCGGGGCACTGCCTCACGTTCATCGGCGAAGGTCAGACGGGCTCGTTCTGCGGCATCGAGTGCATGACGAACGACGACTGCCCGAGCGGGTTCGACTGCGGCTCGGTGATCTTCAGCTGCGGCGGCATCGGCACGACGTGCCCGGCGTCGAGCGGGCAGACGATCAGCTGCAAGGGCTTCACGGTCGAGAACGAGGCCGACCAGCAGTTCTTCTGCTCCGACGGCACGGGCAACCCGCACGAGTACTTCAAGGCGTGCGCGCCGAGCTCGGGGTTCTGCCCGGCCACCGGCGCACCCTGATCATTTGAGGGTGAGGCCTGTTCGGTAGACGTCGCGAGCGGCCCAGCCCGAGCGCTCGGCGATCTCGGCGCTCAGCTCTTTGAGACGCACGCCCGCGGCCAGGCCCGAGGTCAACGCGGCGCGCACCTCGGTCTCGGCCCAGCGATCGTCACCGGTGCGGCCCTCGACGACGATGACGACCTCACCCTTCTCATCGATCTGCAGGCTGCCGAGGGTGCCGCGCACGATCTCTTCGTGCACCTTGGTGAGCTCGCGCGCGACGGCGGCGCGGCGCGGGCCGAGCAGCTCGTGCAAGAGCCCCAACG
>JAEUJP010000677.1 GCA_016793725.1 Myxococcaceae bacterium
GCCGCGCTGCACGACGGCGCCGATGCCCTGTTCGCGGCGGAGCCCGTTCGTGTGCTCCGCCTCATCGACCTCGCGCCCGACGACGTGCCGCGCCTCTTGCTGAAGCCGTGGCTGCCGCGCCTGACGGCGCTCGAGCTGCACCACGTGTACCCGAAAGATCGCCGCCGGGCGCTGAACGGCGAAGACGTCGCGCAGCTGCTCGACACCGACAAGCTGCGGGGCCTGCGCCGCATCGACTTCACGGGCCACGCGCTCGACGACACGGGCCTGATGATGTTCGCGCACAACGCGACGGCCGCGATTCCGCGCCTCGAGTCGCTGACGGTGTCGCGCGACGGGCTGACGCCGGTCGGCGTCGGGGTGCTCGTCGAGCACCACTGGTTTCAGCGGCTCTTGGCCCTCGACCTGCGCAAGAACCACCTGGGGCTGGGCGGGTCGGCGCTGGTGGCGAACGCGGTGTCGCCGCTGAGAATGCAGTCGCTCGACCTCGGCGACAACCTGCTGGGCGACGAGGGGGCGAGGGTATTGGCGGGCTCGGTGCGGCTGTCGGGCCTGCGAATCTTGCGGCTGAACACGAATCACATCGGGCCGTACGGGGCGCGGGCGCTGCTCGATTCTGGGGTGTTGAGAGGCCTCAAACACCTCGATCTCGAAGGGAATCGCATCGGGCAGGTGGCGGCGGAGCGGCTGAAAGAACGCAACGCGACGTAGCTTCAATCTTGACGAACCGGGATGCGCGCCCCTATCTGAAGACGCTTCATGTCCCGGCCGCTCGTGATCGTCGAGTCTCCCGCGAAGGCGAAGACCATCGGTCAGTTCCTTGGAAAGGACTACACCGTCATGGCCAGCATCGGCCATGTCGTCGATCTTCCCTCGAGCGGCCTGTGTGTCGACGTCGAGAAAGACTTCGAGCTCACCTACGAGGTGACGAAAAAAGACGTCATCAAAGACCTCAAGGCGGCGCTCGCGAAGTCGACGGAGCTCTACCTCGCCACCGATGAAGATCGCGAGGGTGAGGCGATCGCGTGGCACTTGAAGAGCCAGCTGAAGCCGAAGGTGCCCGTGAAGCGCATGGTGTTTCACGAGATCACCAAGGCGGCGATTGCGCACGCGGTGCAGAACTCGCGCAACATCGACACGGGGCTCGTCGACGCGCAAGAGGCGCGGCGCACGCTCGACCGGCTCTACGGCTACGAGGTCTCGCCGGTGCTGTGGCGCAAGGTGAAGACGGGGCTGTCGGCGGGGCGCGTGCAGAGCCCGTCGATTCGGCTCATCGTCGAGCGCGAGCGGGCGCGCATGGCGTTTCGCTCGGCGACGTACTGGGACATCGTCGCGACACACCCGATGCAGCCGGCGTTCGAGTCGACGCTGAGCGGCGTCGGCGACAAGCGCGTCGCGTTCGGCAAAGACTTCGACGAGAAGGGCGCGCTGAAAGCGCCCGAGACGACGGTGGCGCTGTCTGAGAGCGCCGTGCGCGACATCGCAGGGCGCATCGCGGGCAAGTCGTTCACGGTGAAGAGCGTCGACGAGAAGCCGGCTACCTCAAGCCCCAAGCCTCCGTTCATGACGTCGACGCTGCAGCAAGAGGCGGGGCGCAAGCTGAACATGAGCGCGCAGCAGGTGATGCGCGTGGCGCAGGGCCTCTACGAGCGCGGCTACATCACGTACATGCGCACCGACTCGACGAACCTGTCAGAGACGGCGATCACGGCGGCGCGCGCGCAGATCAAAGAGCTGTTCGGCGAGCAGTTCTTGCCGCCCGAGCCGCGCACGTACGTGAAGAAGGTGCGCAACGCTCAAGAGGCGCACGAGGCGATTCGGCCGGCGGGCGAGGCGTTTCGCACGCCCGAAGAGCTGTCGAGCGAGCTGAACTCGACCGAGATGAAGCTCTACGACCTCATCTGGAAGCGCACGCTCGCGTGCCAGATGGTGAACGCGACGGGCTTCTCGGTGAGCGTGAAGCTGGGCGTCGACGACATCGAGTTCTCGGCGAGCGGCCGCACGCTGACGAACAAGGGCTACCTGAGGGCGTACGTCGAGAGCCGCGACGAAGACGACGCGAGCGAAGGTGAAGACACCGAGGCTCCGCTGCCGAAGCTGTCGGTGGGCGATGTGGTGCCGGTCGAGAAGCTCGACCCGAAGTCGCACACGACTTCGCCGCCGGCGCGGTACACCGAAGCGTCGCTGTTGAAGAAGCTCGAAGAGCTCGGCATCGGCCGCCCGTCGACCTACGCGTCGATCATGGGCACGCTGCAGGCGAAGTACGTGTGGAAGAAGGGCAGCGCGCTGATTCCCGGGTGGACGGCGTTCGCCGTCGTCAACCTGATGGACAAACACTTTCACGGGCTCGTCGACTACGAGTTCACGCGCAAGATGGAGGACGATCTCGACGAGATCGCCGACGGCAAACAAGAGAAGGTGCCGTTTCTCTCTGAGTTCTACTGGGGCCCGAAGAAGAAGGGCGGCCTGCACGAGCAGGTGACGAAGAACCTGGCGAAGATCGACGCGGCCGAGATCAACTCGATACCCATCGGCGTCGACGAGAACGGCGTCGAGGTGGTGGTGAAGCCGGGCCGCTACGGGCCGTACCTGAAGCGCGGCGAAGACACGGTGTCGGTGCCCGAGACGCTGCCTCCCGACGAGATGACGATCGAGAAGGCGCTCGAGCTGCTGTCGGCGCCGAAGGGCGACGTGCCGATCGGCACCGACCCGGCGACGGGCCTCAACATCTACGTGAAGCAGGGGCGGTTCGGGCCGTACGTGCAGGCCGGCGAGATGAGCGACGACCCGAAGGCCGAGAAGCCGAAGACGGCGTC
>JAEUJP010000703.1 GCA_016793725.1 Myxococcaceae bacterium
GCTGACGTACCGCCGAAAGCTGACCCTCGACGCTCTGACGCCGCGCGCGGCGCTGGGCATGCTCACGATGGCGGGGCTCAGCATGCTGTCGAGCCTGAACAACTCGGTGACGACGCCTCAGCAGTACCGGCCGCCCGAAGCCCAGGGCAGCCCGGCCGAGGGCCGCCCGCTCGGGCCGCGCATGCCGGGGTTCACGGGGCGCTTCGACGAGCTGAGCGGCGAGGTCGACATGGTCGACCTGACGAACCCGCAGTACGAGTGCCGCGTGAGACTGCTCGAAGCCGACTGACGTGTCAGAGATCGCCGCGACGCGGCACATCTCTCGGTATGGCAAAGCGTGCACTCCCGCTGGTGCTGCTGACGGCCGCGTGCGCGGCGACGGTCGGCGGCGACGAAAGTATCGACCACGAGCCCGCCGACGGTCACGCCGGCGCGCTCGGCGTTACATCTTCCAGCGCCAAGGTTTGCACCGAAGCCCCCGAGCCTTCGACGGCGCCGAACGACTTCGCCCCCACCACCACCGAGCCGCCCGTCACGTTCCCCCGCGGCGGGTGGCTCCCGGGCGGAGCGGTCGCATTTCAGGCGCCCGGCAGCGGCTCACTGCGCACGTCGCTGCGGGTCGCAGCGCCGAACGACACGCGGCCCGTCATCGACCTGCCCCGCGGGCCGCTCACCGTGCGCGTCTCGACGCAGGCTGCGAGCCCAGCGGGCGCGCCGAAGACGCTCGTGCAGCTGCGTGCACCCGGCCTGCCGCTCTCGCGCTACCTGCTCGCCACCAGCTACTCGGTGAAGAGCGACGGAGCGCTCGACCTCGAGCGCGTCGACCTCATCGAAGCCGCGACGGGCGCGGTGCACGACTCGGCCGGCGGGTTCGACGACTTCGCTCCGTGGCCCTTGAGCTGCGAAGAGAAGGCCATCGCCCGGTTCGGCCCCATTCCCGCCGGCATGCCGTCGTTCAAGTGGCCCGAGAACGACTTCTGCAGCGGCGAGAAGTGTGTGCAGACGCGCTTCGCGTACCTGCAGGCCGTGCACGCGACGTGGCGCATGACGCAGATGATGGACATCATCGCCAGCTACCCGTACTCGGCGCAGCGCTCGTGGGCCTGGGGCCGCTCGGGCACCGACCAGCTCGGCGACCCCGTCACCGAGCGCACCAGCCCGCAGTACTGGTTCGGCGGCTACACCGACGAGCGCTTCGCCGTCGTTCGCGAGCTCTACCAAGACCACCTCAACGTGCTGCGCGCCGCCGAGATGGACGGCATCGACCTCCACCTGCGCTGCCCGGGCTCGGGCCAGCACGGCTGCCTCGGCACGAACGCACACCACGTCGTGAAGGGCTACGTGAACATCTGCCCCGAGAGCTGGAGCGACCTCGACGCCGCCTTCCCCGCGAACGCCGAGCAGTGGCTCACCTGGTTCGACCACATCGTGGGCCACGAGCTGTACCACCACCACTGGGTGCACATCGACGGCCTCGGCTGGAAGATGGTGCGCGACACCTTCACCCACCGGCACAACGCCACCTGCACCAGCCTCGCTACCGGTCAGGACTATTCGTATTGGGGCTACAGCCCGTACGACAAGCTCCCGCGGCACCTCGCGACGTACAACAACTCTGACGGCGAGACCTGCGGGCACCGCAACGTCGCCCTGCGCAACGTCGACTCGTACAACACGTTCGCGCGCATCGTCGGCTTCATGGTGTGGAAGAAGCAGCTCTGGCACTGGCCCGAGCCTGCGCCCCCGACGCCGCAGCCGCCCAGCTGTCACAGCGACCCCGGCTGCCTCTGTGACCCGACCGGCCCCCACGACCTGCCCGACGGCGACTACCGCGACGACCGGTTCTGCCCCGACCTCGACGGCACGCCCTCGGTCTGCGTCGAGACCACCGTCAACGCGAGCTCGACCGTCGGCATCTGCCGCCGGTGCGCCGACGTGCGCGGCCCCGGCTGCGCGTGCAACGACCTCGAGGCGCCCTGCGACGTCGGCTCGTGCTGGGGCGACGACACCGGCGGGCTCAACTCGAGCTGGGGTGAGTGTTACGTCGGCACGCCGCCGCTCTGGTCGTGCCTCGCCGACTGCGACGCGTTGCTGAACCACGGCGAGTGCATGCAAGAGATGCTCGCCTTCGCGCAGCGCGCCGTCTGTGTGCCCGAAGGCACGGCCGGCCCCGACGCCGCGAACTGCCAGCAGTTCACGGGCCACATCGACCCGAACACGCTCGCGTGCACCGACGACCCGCAATGTGGGCCCGGCGCCGGCGGCGTCACGTGCGCGCAGCTCGGGTACCCGCCGTACTTCGTCTGCGACGCGAGCCAGCGCTGCATCGCCGACCCGTGACGACGCAGCGCGGTGTTATACGCACCGCATGCTCCACACCGCACTGACCGTCGCGCTCGCCGCGGCGGCGCCGGCGAAGGCTGGCCCCGCGAACGCTGGCCCCCCGAAGCCGTACACGCTGGTCACCCAGGCCGAAGGCATCACCGAGTACGCGCTGCCGAACGGGCTGCACGTGCTGTTCGCGCCCGACGAAGGGCAGCCGACGGTGACGGTGAACGTGACGTACCTCGTGGGCAGCCGGCACGAGGGTTACGGCGAGAAGGGCATGGCGCACCTGCTCGAGCACCTGCTCTTCAAGGGCACGGCGAAGCAGAAAGACTCGAAGAAGGCGCTGTCGGAGCACGGCGCGCAGGCGAACGGCACGACGTGGTTCGACCGCACGAACTACTTCGAGATTCTGAACGCGAACGACGAGAACCTGAAGTGGGCGCTCGAGTTCGAGGCCGACCGCATGGTGAACAGCCGCATCGCGAAGGCCGACCTCGACGCCGAGATGACGGTGGTGCGCAACGAGTTCGAGATGGGCGAGAACAGCCCCGAGGGCGTGCTGAGCGACCGGCTGATGGCGTCGGCGTACCTGTGGCACAACTACGGCGACTCGACGATTGGCCCGCGGAGCGACATCGAGCGGGTGCCGATCGAAAACCTGCAAGACTTCTATCGGCGGCACTACCAGCCCGACAACGCGATCGTGATCGTGGCGGGCAAGTTCGACGAGGCGAAGACGTTCAAGTGGATCGCGGACAGCTTCGGCAAGATTCCGAAGCCGAAGCGCAAGCTCGTGCCGACGTACACGTCTGAGCCGGTGCAAGACGGCGAGCGCGCGGTGACGGTGCGGCGCGTCGGCGGCACGCCGCTCTACATGGCGGGCTACCACGTGCCGGCGGCGACGGACCCCGACTTCCCCGCGGTGCTGGTGCTCGCCCAGGCGATCGGCGACAGCCCGAGCGGCACGCTCTACAAGGCGCTGGTCGAGCCGAAGAAGGCGGCCGAGGTCGGCTGCTTCCCCTTTCAGCTCAAAGACCCGGGCTACCTGCTCTGCATGGCGAAGCTGGGGCCGAAAGACGCGCTCGAGCCGGCGCGCACGGCGATGCTCGACACGCTCGAGAAGGGCAAGCCCATCACGCCCGAGCAGACCGAGCGGGCGAAGACGGTGCTGCTCAAGGGCATCGAGCTGACGCTGAACTCGGCCGAGCGGGTCGGCATTCAGCTCAGCGAGTGGGCGGCGACGGGCGACTGGCGCATGTTGTTCTTCCAGCGCGACCGGCTGAAGACGGTGACGGCCGAAGACGTGAACCGCGTCGCGGGCAGGTACCTGAAGGCGACGAACCGCACGCTCGGCGAGTACGTGCCGACCGAGAAGCCCGACCGGGCCGAGGTGCCCGACGCGCCCGACGTGGCGAAGATGCTCGAGCGCTGGCAGCCGTCTGAAGGCCTGGCGAAGGGCGAGGCGTTCGATGCGTCGCCGAAGAACATCGACGCGCGCACGAAGACCGAGGCGCTGCCGAACGGCATGAGGGTGGCGCTCTTGCAGAAGAAGTCACGCGGCGAGACGGTGCAGCTGTCGCTGGCGCTGCGCTACGGCACCGAAAAGACGCTGACGGGCTCGCGGGCGGCGGGCGACTTCACGGCGAAGATGTTGTCGCGCGGCACGAAGAAGAAGACGCGCGAGCAGTTCAACGACGCGCTCGACAAGCTGAACGTGCAGCTGCACATCGAGGCGCAGCCGAACGTGCTGCTGGTGACGTTCGAGGCGCGCAAGGCGCAGGTCGCCGAGGCGCTCGCCCTGGTGGCCGAGGCGCTGAGAGAGCCCGCGTTCGACGCGAAGGAGCTCGAGACGCTGAAGCGCGAGGTGCTCGCCGAGGCCGAGACGAAGAAGTCAGACCCGGTGGCGCTGGGGTTCATGGCGCTGCAGCGGTCGATGGCGCCGTGGCCGAAGGGCCACCCGTTCGCGGTGCCGACGTTCGAAGACATCATCGCCGACGCGACGGCGATGAAGGTCGAGACGGTGAAAGACTTTCACGGCAGGTTCTACGGCACGCAAGACGCGCAGGTCGCGGTGGTGGGCGACTTCGACGCCGAGGCGGTGACGAAGCAGCTCGGCGAGCTGTTCGGCGGGTGGAAGGCGAAAGAGCCGTACGTTCGAATTCCCCGGGCGTACCGCGAGGTGAAGCCCGACGCGACGACGCTCGACACGCCCGACAAAGAGAACGCGTTCATGGGGCTGGGCGTGAACTTCCCGATGAAAGACTCCGACCCCGACTACGCGGCGCTGGTGCTGGCCGACTACATGTTGGGGGGCGGCTTCATGGCGGGCCGGCTGCCGCAGCGGCTGCGCGAAAAAGAAGGGCTGTCGTACGGGGTCGGCACGATGATGAACGCGCCGCCGCTCGACGATGGTGCGGTGCTGATGGGCTACGCCATCTACGCGCCGCAGAACCAGGCGAAGATCGAAGCGGGGTTCAAAGAAGAGCTGACGAAGGCGGTGGCGAGCGGCTTCACGGCCGACGAGCTGAAGCTGGCGCGCAGCGGCATCTTGAAAGAGCGCGAGCAGGAGCGCGCGAACGACGCGAAGCTGGCTCGCGAGCTGATGCAGAACCTGTTCATCGGGCGCACGATGCAGTTCGAGCAAGAGGTCGACGACCGCATCGCGAAGCTCGACAACAAAGCGATCGGCGCGGCGCTCAAGAAGTACGTCGACCCGACGAAACTGGTGATGATCAAGGCGGGCGACTTCAAGAAGGTCGCGGCGCCGAAGTGAAGCTGAAGTCGAGCACCTCGCCGAAGTGGCTCCCGCATGCGCTCGAGCACTTCGACGAGGTGCTCATCGACCACGCGCACTGCGAGAAGAAGGCGGCTGCGAACGCGCTGTCGCTCTTGCAGGTGTACCCCGACGTGCCGGGCCTGCCGGCGCAGATGGCGCGGCTCGCGCGAGAAGAGTCGGCGCACCTCGCGAAGGTGCTGAGCTTGATGGAAGAGCGGGGCCTCACGCTGGGCCGCGATGCGGGCGACCCGTACGCGAAGGCGCTGCAAGGGCTCATGCGCAACGGCTCGAGAGAGCGGCGGCTCGATCGGCTGCTGATTGCAGGGGTGATTGAGTCGCGCAGCCATGAGCGGCTGCAGCTGCTGGCCGAGGGGCTGACGGAGCCTTCGTTACGGCGTTTGTACTCCGAGCTGGCGCGCAGCGAAGACGGGCACCAGAAGCTGTTCGTTCGGTTGGCGAAGAACGTCGAAGACGAGGTCGCGGTCGAGGAGCGGCTCGAGGCGTTGCTCGAGGCGGAAGCCCGGGTCGTCGCACAGCTGCCCATTCGCGCTGCGATTCATTGAACAGCCGGGGCCGGGGACGCGTGCCGGAGCGCGGAATCGGGCCCCCGATGCCGCACCCGGCATACGTCCCCGGCCCCGGCCCCGGCCCCGGCTGTTGCGCGTCTGGCA
>JAEUJP010000721.1 GCA_016793725.1 Myxococcaceae bacterium
TCGCCGGCCTCGTGCTGCCCGTCGTGCACCTCGCCGCCGCGCTGCTCGCCGAGCTGCGCGCCGACGCCGAGGCGCACTTCGGCACCGAGGTGCGGCGGTGTGTCATCACGATTCCCGCGAGCTTCAACGACGCGCAGCGCCAGGCGACTCAAGAGGCGGCGGCGATCGCGGGCCTCGAGGTGCTGCGGCTGATCAACGAGCCGACGGCCGCAGCGCTCGCGTTCGGGCTCTCGACGGGGTTCACGGGCAACGCGGTGGTGTTCGACCTGGGCGGCGGCACGTTCGACGTCTCGGTGATGTCGGTGCGCGACGGCGTGTTCGAGGTGGTGGGCACCGGAGGCAACCCGTTTCTCGGCGGCGAAGACTTCGACGCGGTGCTGGTGCAGTGGCTCTTGTCGCACCTGTCGGACCCCGCGACGCGCGAGCGCGTGTCGCACGACCCGGTGGCGCTGGCGCGGCTGAAGGTGGCGGCCGAAGAGGCGAAGAAGGCGGTGTCGACGACCGAGAGCGCGCGCATTCACCTGGTGCTGCCGCAGGGCGACCGGCCGGGCCGCGCGCAGGTGGTCGACACGATGTTGACGCGGCACTTCTTCGAGCGGCTGGTGCGGCCGAAGACCGAGCTGTGCCTGCACCTCGTCGAGCAGACGCTGAAAGAGGCGAAGGTGAACCCGGCCGACGTCGGGGCGGTGCTGCTCGTCGGGGGCATGACGCGGGTGCCGCTCTTGCGGCAGATGGTGACCGAGCGGGTGGGCAAGCTGCCGAAGCTCGAGGTGAACCCCGACGAGGCGGTCGCCATCGGCGCGGCGATTCACGCGGCCGAGCTGTCGAGCCAGGTGAAGAAGACGCTGCTGCTCGACGTGGTGGGCAGCACGCTGGGGGTCGGCATCGCGGGCGGGCTGGTGCAGCCGCTGATCAAGAAGAACACGCAGCTGCCGTGCGCGACGACCGACGTGTTTCACACCAGCCGCGACGGTCAGACGGTGGCGCGGCTGCCCATCTACCAGGGCGAGGCGCAGCACCAGGCCGACAACGCGCGGCTCGGCGAGCTGAAGCTCGAGGGCCTGTCGGGTGAGCTGCGGTCGGCGATCGAGGTGCGGTTCGACCTGAGCGTCGACGGCATGCTGTCGGTGAGCGCGAAAGACCGCACGACTGGCCAGACACAGACGGCGCGCATCGTGGCCCGCGCCGACCTGCGCGAAGAAGAGCGCGAGCGGCTGCAGAAGCAGGAAGCGGCGCGGCGCGAGAAGAACGAAGACGGCGTCGACTCCGAAGAGCGGCACAAGAACCGGCACGCGCGACGCGCGCTGCACGAGGTGCTCGTGCCCATCAAGCGCATTCACCGCGACCTGAAGATTGCGGCCGATGAGACCGAAGACAATGCGGCGAGAGAGACGGCCGAGCAGCTCGGGCGGCAGATCGTCGAGGCCGAGATCGTCGAGACGACCGGGAATCGGGAACAGGTCATCGAGCTCGCGAAGCGCATGAGAGACCTGTTGGTCTCGCTCGCTGATTTGAATCGGTGACTGAGCTGCCGGGGTCGGGGGCCGGGCCGAACGTCAGGCTCGCAGGCCCGGCTCGTCTGCCGCGCCCGTGCTGCCCTGCCTGGAGTCCACAGTCTTCGACGTGCTCGAGAAGCCCTCGAACGCCATCGCGATCGAGCTCTCTCGCGTGCTCGCTCGTCTTCGGCCGGGCAAACACGTCGCCGCCGTCGAGTGTGACCTCGATGTCGAGGGCTTCGCCCGCGCAGGCCGCTGCACGTTGACGCTGCTGCCCAACACCCCCTCGTACGCCCGCGTCTACCCCGACGAGCGCTACGCCGGCGTACGTTCGGCGCACCTGCAGGCCTGGCGCCGCGTCGAGTGGCAGGGCCACGCGCTCGAGGTGGTCACCGTCACCTTTGGCGACGGCGGTTGTGCTGCCAACACCTGCGAGTGGGTCATCGCCGCGAATGAGGCCCTCGTTCATCAGTTTCTGCTCGCCGTGTGGAGCTGCGACGACGCTCCCGGCACCCTCGTCTTTCAGCACGGCCGCTTTCAGCGCAGCGAGCTGATGCACGCCTGCGTCAGCGGTGGTTCGTTCGACGACCTCGTGCTCGCCGGCGGCCTCGCCTGCGAAATTCGCAGCGACGTGCAGCGCTTCTTTGCCCGCCGCGCCTTCTACGAAGCGCATCGCCTGCCGTGGAAGCGGGGCCTCTTGTTCGTCGGCCCTCCCGGCAACGGCAAGACCCAGACCGTGCGCGCCCTGCTCTCGGAGCTGCGCATGCCCGTGCTCTACGTGAAGGGCTTTCGCGCCCGAAACGACGACGCCGAGAACAACATTCGCCGCGTCTTCGAGCGCGCTCGCAGGCAGTCACCCGGCGTGCTCGTGCTCGAAGACCTCGACTGCCTCATCGAAGACCACTACCGCAGCGTGTTCTTGAACGAGCTCGACGGCTTCACCGAAAACTCGGGCCTGCTCGTCATCGCCACCACGAACCACCCCGAGAAGCTCGACCGCAGCATTCTCGACCGGCCCAGCCGCTTCGATCGCAAGTTCCACTTTCCCCTGCCCGCCGAGCCCGAGCGCCGCGCCTACCTCGCCAGGTGGAGCGCCGCGCAGGTCGACGCGATGCGCCTGTCGGAGGCCGCCGTCTCGGACCTCGCCCGCCGCACCAAGGGTTTCACGTTCGCCTACCTGAAGGAGCTGATGCTCAGCGCCGCACTGCGCTTCGCCGACGGTGGCCGTGAGATCGACGCGCTCGCGCTCGACGTGCTCAAGGAGCTGACCGAGCAGATGGCCAGCACCGCCGTCGTGCTCGGGCCCATCGAGCGCCGCGCGAGCATCGGCTTCGCCGAAGCCAGCAAATGAGCTACTCGCCCGTGGGCCACTTCTTCTTCACCGATTTCTCGACCCGGTTCGGCGTCGTCAGCCCATCGGCCACCGGCTCTCCGCGTGGCCGCGGCCTTCCGCCCTTCACCCACCGCTCGACCAGCGCGTAGTCCTCCGCCGACACTCCGGGCAGGCCGAGCGGCATGCCGACCAGCGCCCCGTGCAGCCCGCCGGCCTCTTCGCTCCAGCGCGCGCGCATCACCTCGAGCAGCACCGGCTCGCCGCTCTGGCCCTTGCGGAAGATAGACTGCCTGCGCCCGTGCGCATCGAGCGAGCCGTTCATCACCTCGTCGAAGCTCGCGAACGACAGCCCGCGCTCGGGGTAGCCGAACCCGCCCGACATGCCCGGCCCGCCGTTGCCGTTCGCGAAGTCGGGGTTCGAGTGACAGTGCCAGCACACCGCCTTGAACACCCGCGCCTCGACCTCTTCGTACTTCGGCACCGGCGCCTTCGCGTCGTACGGCGGCGGCACCGGTGCGGCGCGAACCTGGGTCACCCCGTGGTCGCCGAAGTACACGTGCTCGGCCAGCAGCTGCACCGTCTCGGGCGGCCGCGGCACCGTCGGCATCTCGCTCGCCGGGTTCACCCGGTGCGAGTCGGTCACGTAGTCGACCACTGCCGAGAAATTCATGCGGTCGCGCGTGTGCCGCAGGTCTGGCGCAAGGTACTGCGGCAGCGCCGCCGGCTTCGTGACACCGTGGCACCCCGTGCAGCCCTGCTCGTCGAACACCTTCTTCGCCGTCGCGAGGCGCTCGGCCGACGGCGAAGGCGGCGGCCGCTCGTCTCGCTGCGCGCCCCACAGCTCCGACAGCGCCTTCACGTCGGCGCGGGTGAGCCGGTTGCGAATCATCGACTCCGACAGGTGGGGCCGCAGGTCGTACGGCGCCGCGAGAAACCGCTGCAGCCACGACGCGCGCAGCCGCCCGAGGCCGATCAGCGGCGGCATGCGCGTGAAGTGCTCGGCGGTGCGCCTCTTGAACCGCTCCCACACCGCCGGCGTGTATTGGTTCACCTTCTCGTCCATCAGCCCCGCCGACAGCCGGCGGTGGCACTCGGCGCAGCGCAGGTCGTCGCTGTGCTGCGCCTGCGTCACGTAGACGTGGCAGCGAAAACACTCGTGCCGCTCGAGCACGTCGGTGCCCGGGCTGAGCCCCACGGCGAGCAGCGCCAGCGCCGTCAGCATCGCCGTGAGCTCTAGCTGCGGTTCGGCGACGGCTTCTTCGCAGGCTCCGCCGGAGCCGCCGGCTTCTCGAGCGCCGACTTCAGCGCGAGCGCGCCGGCGTGGTCGGGCTGCTGCTTCAGCGCTGCGTCGAGCTCGGCCTTGCCGTTCGCCGCGTCACCCAGCGCGAGGTACGCCTTCGCGAGCGCGAGGTGCGCGTCGGCGTCGGGCAAGAGGTCGCGCGTCTTCAGGCCTTCGAGCCGCGCCTTCGCCTGCTTGAACTGCCCCAGGCCCACCTCGGCCTCGCCGAGCCGCGCGAGCAGCGTGGGCTCGTCTTTCGAGTCTTTCAGCGACTGCTGCAGCGTGTCGCGCGCCACCAGGAACTCGCCGAGCCGCAGCTTCGCGATGCCGAGCGTGCGCCGCGCCTGCCGCCTCGCGCCGGGCTCCGAGCCTTCGTTCTGCAGCACCGTGCTCGCGTCGGCCGCCGCGCCCGAGAAGTCGCTGCTCAGCAGCTTGCGCGCAGCCGAGCGCGCCATGAGCTCCATCTCGGGAGCCGCGTTCTCTTTCATGCCGTTCAGGCAGGCGAACGCAGGCAACGACAGCAGGACACTTCCGGCGAGGGCAAGGGGGAGGGCACGCATGGCGGGAGTGACAGCCTAGCCCGTCGCGCCGTTCCCGTTCGCGCTACGGAATCGGAGCGCCCTCGACGCCCACCGGCACCGCGTACACCGTGCCCGGCGTGCCCACCACGTAGATGCTCTGCGGCTGAAAGCCCGCACCGCGCCCGAACTGGGGGTTCGCGACGCCGGTCGGAAACGTCGCGAGCACCTCGGCGCTGCCGACCTTGGCCCCCGTCGCGTCGCGCCGAATTCGGTACAGCCGCCGACCGCCGCTCTGGTCGACGACGTAGAGGTTGCCGCACACGTCCATCGTCATGCCGTCGAGCGACGTGCCGGCGATGGTCTCGAACGCCGCTGCCGTGCCGGCCGTGTCGAGGTCGAGCCGAAGCACCGTGCCCGCGCTGTAGTTCGTGAAGAAGAGGTCGTTCTTCTGGGCGTCGCGCACCACCCCGTTCGGCGAAGACGCCTGCGCCGGCCCGACCACCGTCGTCGGCTGGTTGCCGCCGTCAGAGGGAAAACGCACCACCCGGTTGCCGCCGAACTCGGTCACCCAGAGCGTGCCGTCGACGTCGGGGTACACCCCGTTGGGGCTCGAGAGCCCCGTCGCGAAGTTGCTCACCACGCCCGCGTCGGTCACCGCGACGATGCGCCCGTCGCCGGGCAGCGCGACGAGCAGCGTGCCGTCGGCGCGAAACCGCATGCCGAACGAGCTCGGCAGGCTCGCCACCAGCGGCGAGCGCGTCGGCGTCGAGTCGACGAGCTCGAGCAACATGCCCCGCCGCAGCGCCACGTGGCCCTTGCCGTCGAACGCCAGGTCTTCGGAGCCGGTCTGCCCCATGGTGAACGTCGTGAACGTGATGGGCGCCGACGGCAATGAGCCGCAGCCTGCATCGGCGGCGACCATGCCTCCGCCGGCCGTCGCGCTCCCGCCGGCCGCCGCGCCACCACCGCCCGCGGTCGCGGCGCCGCCGCCTGCCGTCGCTCCGCCGCCCGCGGTCGCGTTGGCTCCGCCGGCGGTCGCGGTCTCGCCGCCGCCTGCCGTTGAGCCTCCTGCCGTGGCGCCCCCACCCGCGGTGCCGGCGTCGTCGGAAGCCACGGGGCCACTGCAAGCCATCAGGAGCAACGACGCGACGCAGGTCGGGCGCATCGCGCCGCTATAGCGCAGCGACGGCCGGGCGCAGCGTGAGGAACTTGTGAATGCGGCGCACGGCGTCGAGCGACGGCTTCAAGAACTTGAGCCGCATGCCACCGCCGGTGTCGTAGCTGCCGAGCACGTGGGCGTTGAGCTTGAGCGGCGCCATCGGCTCGTCGGGCAAGAAGAGCTTGAGCGCGAGGCGGCTGCCGGTCGCGGGCGTGGGGCCGTGGCGGGTCGACATGCCGAACGTCGAGAGGTCGGTGGTGAGCCGAACGTAGCGTGAGTCGCCGTTCACCTCTTCGCACTCGAGCTCGACCGGCACGCGCGGGGTGGCGCGGCGCTCGCGAAACTTGCGCCGCTCGGGTTGGCCGGCCGAGAGGCGCGCGTACAGGCCGACGAGCGCGGCGTCGCTGCGGTCGCGCCGGTCTCTCGCCTTGGGCTTCGGTGGCGTGAGGAGCGGAAGAATCGATGCAGAGTGAGCGGCCACTGTAACGACATTGTCGCGGGCCGATCGGCACAGTTTCCTGTGTGATCACGACCGATTGAAGCAAACTTTTCTCATTTCACGAGAGTGCTAGCTTGAAACGCAGGTTGAGGCGCTCGACGGTGCTGGCGGTGGTGCTCCTGCACGCGGCCGCGTGGGCGCAGGCGCCTGAGCGCGAGCCCCCGAAGTTCCGCGTGTCGTTGAGCGGCGGTGGCGCGTGGCGCACCTCCGACCGGCGCGAGCCGAATCAGCCCGGGCTGCACTACCAGGGCTTCGCGCCGCCGGTGCTCCACCTCGCGGGTGCCGTGTTCTTCTTGCCGTGGCTCGGGCTCGCCCTCGACGCCTCGTACGAGACCTTCGCCGTACAACGTGAAGGCACCGACCGGGCGCAGGCCCGACTGCATGGCGCGCGCTTCCTGGGCGAGGCGGTGGCGCGGTGGTCGCCGGTGCACTTCATCGGGCTCGAGCTGCACGTGGGCTATGGCGGCGGCTTCTGGCCGATGCTCGGCGTCGACACCCAGACCACCCCCATCACCGTGCAGAGCCGGGCGGTCGACTGGCACGGGCCGCACGTCGGGTTCGCCGTCGCGCTCGAGCCCGACGGGCCGGTGGGCGGGCAGCTGTTCGGGCGCCTCGGCGTCGCGTTCGGTGGCCAGACGGTGATTCGGCCGCTCGTCGCCTCGGCCGGCTTTCAGCTCTTCTTCGGCAACCTCACGGTCGGCAACCTGCACGGGTCGGTGCTGCTCGAGGGCGAGGTCATCGGCGTTCGCGGCGGCGTCGACACGAGCGGGCTCGAGAACAACTTCAACCAGCTGCAGCTGCGCGGGCTCTTGGGTCTGCGGGTGCGGTACCAGGAGCCCGAGCCGCCGCCGCCGCCGCCGGTCACCACCGGCAAGCCCGATGACGGCGCCACGCCGCCGCCGCAGCCGGTGAAGCCGCCGCCGACGGGGCCGGGCCGCATCAAAGGCATCGTGCGCGGCGACAAAGACGCGCCGCTCGAGGGCGCCGAGGTGGCGCTCGAGGGCAAGAAGCCGGTGAAGACGGCGGCCGACGGCAGCTACACGCTCGAGAGCGCGGGCCCGGGCGTGACGAAGGTGACGGTGAAGGCGAAGGGCTACAAAGACGGCGACGACGCGGCGCAGGTGCCGCCCGAGGCGGTGGCCACGCTCGACTTCACGCTGGTGAAGCAGGGCGAGAAGCAGCTCGCGACGATTCGCGGGTTCGTGAAGGCGGCGAGCGGCAGGTCGGTGCGGGCGACGGTGCGGGTGAGCGACGTGAACAAGACCATACCCATCAAGGGTGACGGCAGGTTCGTGGTGCAGGTGCCCGGCGGCAAGTACACTCTGACCATCGAGGCGGCCGGGTACGTGACGCAGGTGAAGACGGTGGAAGTCGCTGACGGAGACCAGGCCATCTTCCACTGCGACCTCCAGCCGGCCGGGCGATGAAGCGCGCTGCGCTGCTGTCGCTCGTGGTGCTCGCGTCGTGCCCGGGGGCAGACGACCCGGGGCCGGTGGTGGTGGCGCCGCCGCCTCCGAAGGCGGTGGCGCGGCTCGTGTCGCGCGAGGGCACGGTGACGCTGACGCGCGGCGCGAAGACCGAGCCTGCCGAGCCCGGCGGCCTGCAAGAGAACGACGTCATCGAAACGGGCCCGGCGTCGAAGGCGCTGCTGCGCGCGCCGGGCGGGCGAGAGATCGAGCTGGGCGAGAACACGCGGTTCAAGGCGGGCAAAGACCTCGCCGACATCGAGGTGAGCGAGGGCACCATCTCGTTTCTCGCGCCCGACATGGGTGACGGCGGCGTGGTGCAGGTCACGACGAAGTTCGGCAAGACGACGGTCGCGCCGGGTACGCGCGCCACCCTCGCGCTCGGCGACGACGCGCTGTCGGTCGACGTCTCGGTCGGCACCATCACGCAGCTCGGCGACGACGGCGGCACGCGCAGCGTCGAGGCGGGGCAGAAGCTCGAGTTCGGCGTCGGAGCCATCGAGGTCGTCGACCCCGGCACCCCGGTGAAAGAGGTCGAGCTGCAGCTCGTGGCCGAGGGGCGCGTGCTGGTGAAGAAGAAGGGCGAGGTGAAGCCCACGCCGGCGAAGAAGGGGGCGCAGCCGCTGCCGGCGGGCTCGCTCGTGCAGGTGGCGCAGGGCGCGAAGGCGCGGCTGCAGCTCGACGGGCTGCACATCAAGTTGAGCGGCGGCGTGAACGCGACGATCGAGAGCACGACGTCGGGTGATGACGGCAACGAGGCGACGGTGGCGCTGAGCGGCCCGGTGCAGCTCGCGCTCGACGGCAAGTCGAAGGCGGCGCTGAAGCTCGCGGGCAAGGCGCCGGTGAAGGTGAAGAGCAAGGGTGAGGCGGCGGCGACGCTGAACAAGTCGCGGCTCGAGGTGCAGCTGGGCGAGGTCGAGGTCGAGTCGAACGGCAAGACGGCGGTGGTGAAGGCGGGCGAGGTGGCGAACGTGACGCCGAAGGGCATCGAGGTGCAGGCGCGGGCGCGGCCGGCGCTCGTGCTGCCGAACGGCAAGAAGGTGCGGGTCTACGTGAAGCGCGGGCTGGGTGACGTCGCGCTCGAGCTGCCCGAAGAG
>JAEUJP010000750.1 GCA_016793725.1 Myxococcaceae bacterium
GCGAAGCCCCAGGTGCAGCAGCAGGCCGCGAGCGTGCTCACCGAGTTTCTCGACGCTGCCGAGGCGGGCCGGTTCGACGCGGCGCTCGCGCTGCTGTCGACGTCGTGGCGCAACCGCTACACGGCGAAGCGGTTCGAAGACGACTTCGGCCGTGAGCCGCTCGCGCGTGAACGACTCGCGCGCGCGCGCGCGGCGCTGCAGGGTGGTGCCTGGGTGGTCGACGCGGCGGGAGCGCAGCTGCCGCTCGGCGAGGGCAGGGCGGTTCGGCTCGAGCGCGAGGGCGAGGCCTTCAAGCTGGTGGCGCTCGAGTGAGCCGGCCGACGCCCGAAAACCTGAAGGCCTGGGGCGCGTCGCTGCGTGAGATCGACTCGAGCGCGCTCGTGCAGGAAGAGGGTCTCAAGGTGCGGTGGTACCTGGGCGACAGCTCGACCGAGCTGTACTGCTGGGTGCACGCCGATGGCCGCCCCGATCACCTGCAGCTCGTGTTCGCGCGCGTCTCGGTCGAGTGGGGCGAGAAGAAGGGGCTCACCACCGGCACGTTTCAGGCCGGCGGCTCGATGGCGGGCGGTCGCTATGACCCGTACCTGCTGTCGGTCGGCAAAGAGGTCGACCGCGAGGTGTGCGAGGCCGCGCTCACCCTGCTGAAGGCCAGCACGATCGACCCGGGCCTGGTGAAGCCGCTGGTCGACGGGCTCGTGAGGGTGCTGGGGAGCTGAGCTCCGGGTCGCTGCGCTCCCGCTTCCGCGCCCCAGGCGCGAGCTCAGGCCCGCTTGCGCCCTGACAGGGTGCCGAACAGCTCCATCAGCTCGGCCTTCACGGCGCGGTACTCGAAGAACGCGAACACGGCGATGAGCAGCAAGAGCTGCAGCGCCACCATGTAGCCCTCGCTCATGCCGCGGTTCGTGTGCACGTACAGGTAGTACGTCATGAACATCGCGTGCAGGCCGATGAGGGCGCCGAGCGCGGGCTTCTGACCTTCTCGCAGCGCGAGCCCGAGCGCCACGAGGCCCAGCATGTTCCAATAGTAGGCGTTCACGACGAGCCAGACGCAGACGAGCAGGGGCCCCAACGTGAACGCGCCGATCTCGTCGGTGCGCAAGACGAGCAGGAACACCGCGAGCGTGAAGAGCAGCTGAAAGAGCTTGAGGCCAAACTGGTGGTCGGCGACGTCGACGTCGTTGCGGCCCTGCTTCATCTCGGCGGGGAACAGCCAGGTCGAGGCCAGGCTGTCGATCGAGCGGCGGCCGTTCGGGTCGCAGCAGCCCTTGCAGACGGCCGCGCTGCACTCGAGGTTTTCGCTGCGGCAGTCGCTCATCGAGCAGCCGAGCGACACCTGCCATTGCAGGTACACCGTACGAAGGCTGTATTGGTTGCTGTAGAAGCGCTCGCGAACCGTCGTCTGCATTCGGCGCTGGTACTCGGGCCAGACCCAGAAACCGCCGAACATGATCGAGGCGAGCGCGACGATCGCGGTGCCGCTGATCACCGTGCCCGCGAGCATCTGTCTGTACTTCTGGTGAACCTTCTTGTCGCGCCAGCAGGTCAGCAGGGCGCGCACGCCGAGCGCTACGCCGAAGAAGAGGGGGAAGAGCTTGGTCGCCACCGCGAAGCCGAAGAAGAGGCCCGCGTAGAGCCACTTCTCGCGCTTCATCATCACGCACGCCATGCCGAGGGCGAACAGCCAGTCCCACCTGAGGAAGCTGCCGCCCAGGTACGAGAACACGAACGGCGGAGCCGCCCAGACGAGCATCGCGATCGACGCCGGCTTCCACCCGAAGGTCTTGAAGATCTGCCACCACAGCACCACCATCAGCGCGACGTCGATGAGGCCGAGAAACGCCTGCCCGCCCGGCGTGAACGGCACGAGCCGCGCGATGGGGTGCGCGATGACGGCCCACGCCGGTGAGTTCGAGTTGCCGTGATCTTGAACGACGCCGTTGAAGCGCGCGCGCCACTGAAAGTAGGCGTCGTTGCGCGCCTGCTCGCAGGCGGCGCGGCACTGCGTCATCGAGCCGGGGTCGGTGCATCGGGTCTGCTCGCAGGCGTTCAGCTCGGCCTTGTTGGGGGGCTCCATGAGGAGCACCCAGTCGGCCTTGAACTCTTCCCACCGCTGCGGCGTGAAGCGGCCGACGATGCGGTCGCGCTCGGCGAACGCCTTCGACGTGGGCTCGAGATCGAACGTGGTGTTGTCGCGGATCTGGTCGACCCGCAGGCCGCGCACGGTCTCGGCGTCGGCGATGACGGCGGCGCGGTAGAGATCGAACCAGCCGACCTCGGCCTGATACTTGGCGCCCAGGTAGAAGTGAAACTGCTCGTGGTGGTGCACGAGCGTGAACCCGTTGCGAATGAAGGCGCCGTAGTCGCACCAGGCGAAGACCATCAGCGCCGAGAGCACGATGAACGCGATCTTCTTCTGCTTCTCGAAGCGGTCGCGAGTCACGGCGTCGAGCAGCAGCAGGCCCACCTGGGCCTCGAGGATGATGATTTTGATGATCCCCGAGATGAAGTGATTCATCGGCCGACGCTTGATACATGAAAAGCCGCAATGGCCATCGACGAAAGAGCAGTTCTTGCCGCGCTGGGGAAGGTCATCGACCCCGAGCTTCACATCGACATCGTTCGCGCGGGCATGGTCAAAGACCTGAAGGTCTCGGGCAACGACATCAGCCTGAAGATCGAGCTCACGACGCCGGCCTGCCCGATGAAGGGCAAGATCGAGGCTGACGTGACGGCGGCGCTGGCCACGATCGAGGGGCTGGGCGAGCGCAAGGTCGACTGGGGCGCGCGGGTGCGGCCGGCTCCGGGGCCGGCGGCGGGGCAGCAGCTCTTGCCCGAGGTCAAGAACGTGGTGCTGGTCGGGGCAGGCAAGGGTGGCGTCGGCAAGAGCACCGTGGCGGTGAACCTCGCGTGCGCGCTCGCGCGGCACGGGGCGAAGGTGGGCCTGCTCGACGCCGACTTCTACGGCCCGTCGATTCCCCTCATGACCGGCATTCGCAAGAAGCCGGTGAGCCACGACGGCAAGAAGCTCGAGCCGCTCGAGGCGCATGGGCTCAAGGTGATGAGCATCGGGTTCTTGATCGAGCCCGACCAGGCGCTGGTGTGGCGCGGGCCGATGTTGCACGGGGCGCTGATGCAGCTGGTGCGCGACGTGAACTGGGGCGAGCTCGACTACCTGGTGCTCGATCTGCCGCCGGGCACCGGCGACGTGGCGCTGTCGATCTCGCAGCAGGTTCGCTCGTCGGGCGCGGTGCTCGTGACGACGCCTCAAGACGTGGCGCTGGCCGATGTGGTGCGCGCGAAGGCGATGTTCGACAAGGTGCACGTGCCGGTGCTCGGCATCATCGAGAACATGAGCCAGTTCATCTGCCCGCACTGCGGCAACGGCACACACATCTTCGACGTGGGCGGTGGGCGCAAGGCGTCAGAGATGATGGACATCGCGTTTCTCGGCGAGCTCCCGCTCGACCTGAAGGTGCGGCAGGGCGGCGACCGCGGCCTGCCGATCGTGGTGGGGCACCCCGAGTCGGCCGAGACGGCGAAGTTCATGGAGATCGCCCGAAACGTCGCCGGCAGAATCAGTCAGGAAAACGTGCGCGGCCGGGCGCCCGTCGTGACGGGCCCGGGAGCGCAGGCTACGGTATGAGCGTGCACGACCCCGACGATCAAAACCCCGACCCGCTCGACCCCGGCGACGACGCGTCGGGCGAGCACGCCGCCGACGGTGGCCTGCGCGGCGTGATCCCCGAGCTCGTACGCAAGGTCGCGGTCGCCGGCCTGGGCGCCGTGTTCATGACCGAAGAGGGCATTCGCAACCTCGCCGGTCAGCTGAAGCTGCCGAAAGAGGCCCTCAGCGTGGTGCTCGGTCAGGCCGAAAAGACGAAAGAAGAGATCGGCCGGGTGATCTCGGAAGAGCTCCGCCGGTTTCTGCAGTCAGAGAAGCTGCGCAACGAGTTCTTGAAGATGATCGCCGGCATGACGATCGAGGTTCGCGCCGAGGTGAAGCTCGTGCCCGACCGGGTGAAAGAGCACGCCGACACACCCTCACTCTTGCCGAAGGTGAACGTGACCGAGCTCAAGGCGCGCACCGCGGCCGGGAAGAAGCCGAAGGAGTAGGGCGGGCAGCGCCCCACGGCCGACGTGGAAGCGGTGGGGCCCGTGCTGCTCGTGCCCGCCAGCGGTGCTCGCGCCTTCGACGGGCCGCTCTCGGAGGCCGTGCTCGCTTCCGCCGCGGCTCTGGCTGACGACGCTGCGCACGCCTGCCATGCTGCTGGCCACGAGCAGGCGGTGCCACATTGAGTGAGGTCTCGTGGCTTCTGGACGCGGAAAACCGGTTGGAGCCGGGTTTTGGCTTCCAGAACCGGGGCGTCGCACCTTCTGTGTGCGAAAAACCGGTTCGAGCCGGGCATTGGCACACAGAACGACCCCAGCAGCCGCGATGGGTCAGGCGCAGCGACGCAAGAGCCAGCCGCCTCCCCGTCGGCCGTCGGGCAGCGCCTCGGGCGTGCGGTCGTCGCCCGGCGTCTCTGGCAGCCTGCGAAGCCAGCCGACGCCTTGCCAGCACGACGCCCGATGGCCATAACCCACCCCGGGTGGCGCTCTTTCAACGCGGCGGGCTGAACCTCGGCCGAATCGGCGGCGTCTCGCTGCGCCTGCACTGGACGTTGCTGGTCGCCCCGTTCGTCTTCACCGGCCTCAAGCTCGACGCCGTCGCGTGGGCGACCTTCTTCGCGCTGCTCGTCGCGCACCAGCTCGGTCACGCCGGCGTCGTCAAAGCGGCCGGGGGCACCGCGACGCTCGTCGAGCT
>JAEUJP010000755.1 GCA_016793725.1 Myxococcaceae bacterium
TGTCCGGCGGGGAGCACCTGGGCGCTGACCTGCTCGCCGGGCTACACGAACAACGGGGCCGACCCGCCCTGCACGCTCGGCGGGTGGACGGGGGCTCCGCCGTCGTGCGACGCGAACAGCTGCGTGGGCCAGCCGCCCGCCGTGGCGAACGGGAGCTACGCGAGCTGCGCGCTGGTTCCGTCGGGGAGCACCTGTGCGCTGACCTGCTCGCCGGGCTACACGAAAAACGGGGCCGACCCGACCTGCACGCTCGGCGTGTGGACGGGGGCTCCGCCGTCGTGCGACGCGAACAGCTGCGTGGGCCAGCCGCCGGCGGTGGCGAACGGGAGCTACGCGAGCTGCGCGCTGGTGCCGTCGGGGAGCACCTGTGCGCTGACCTGCTCGCCGGGCTACACGAAAAACGGGGCCGACCCGACCTGCACGCTCGGCGTGTGGACGGGCGCTCCGCCGTCGTGCGACGCGAACAGCTGCGTGGGCCAACCGTCGGCGGTGACGAACGGCATGTACGCGAGCTGCGTCGGAGCGAGCTCGGGCGCGTCGTGCCCGCTGACGTGCCTGCCGGGGTACTACCAGAGCGGCAACGACCCGCTCTGCACCCTGGGCGTCTGGGTGGGCATGCCGAGCTGTCTCGTCGGCTGCTCGTCGAGCGCGGGCTGCTCGGGAGCGACGCCGCTTTGTGATGTCGCGACGCACACGTGTGTGGCCGTCGATGCGGGCACCGGCTGCGGTGACGGCGGAGTCGACTGCGACGGCGGCACGTCGGATGCCGGCCTCGTCTTCGATGCCGGCGAGATCGTAGACGCGGGCGCCACGAGCGACGCGGGCACGACGGAAGATGCCGGGGTGCTCGCCGATGCTGGCGCGTACATCGATGCGGGCTCGTACGTCGACGCGGGGGCGCCGGCCGATGCCGGCACAAGCACGCCGACCGACGGCGGCATGGAAGGGCCCGAGCCGGTCGGCTGCGGCTGCTCGATGAGCTCGCCCTTGCTGCCCCTCGCTGCGCTGGCCGTGCTGCTGGCGCAGAAAAATCGGCGCCGACGGGGTTCGTGACCTGCGCTTTTTGCGGCGCGCGGCTGCGGGTCTCGGCAGTGATGAGGCATGCGCAAGCTCATCGCCATCGCCCAGGTCTCGCTCGACGGAGTCATGCAGGGCCCCGGCGGGCCCGACGAAGACCGCTCGAACGGCTTCTCGCACGGAGGCTGGGCGATGCCGTTCGTCGACGACGATCTGAAGCGGATCATCGATCGAGTCATGGGCCGCGAGTTCGACCTGCTCCTCGGCCGGCGCACGTACGAAATCTGGGAGTCGTACTGGCCGAAGCAGCACGACACCGTTGGCAAGGCGTTCGCCAGGGCGACCAAGTTCGTGGTCACGAACACTCTCGATGAGTTGGGTTGGGGCCCCTCGAAGCGCATCAGCGGCGACGTGGGCGCCGAGCTCCGCCGTTTGAAGGAGTCGAACGGCCCCGAGCTGCACTGCTGGGGAAGCTCGCAGCTCCTTCAGGCGCTCAACGTGAGCGGGCTCGTCGACGAGTACCAGCTGTGGACGTTTCCCGTCGTGCTGGGCAAGGGGAAGCGGCTGTTCGAGAGCAGCGCGGCTCCGCGGGGGTTCACGCTGGCCGAGAGTCACGTCACCACGGGAGGCGTCGTCACGGCGACGTACCGGCCTGGCGCCGATCTGCGAAAAGAAGTGCCGGTGTAGGACACGTTTCTTGCCGTCGCGCCGATCTGCTTCACACTCGTAGCGACATGGAAAGACGAACCCGCCGCTCGAACAAGATTCAAGAAGCGTTGAAACACTTCTTCGACGCCCTGCGCATCAAACGAAACCTCTCGGCCGTCGCGCTCACCACCGATGATGGCCTCTTCCTCGGCGGCTCGGGCTCGGTCGACCTCGAGCTGATGGGCGCGCTCGGCTCGGTTCGGCGCACCGCCGAGTTCGAGGGCGAGACCCTGCACGTCAGCCGCTTCGAGGTGAACGACGTCGAGCTCTGCCTGACGTGCCTCGGCGCGCCCGTGCGCGATGACGCGGCCGTGGGGTCGCTGATGCGCATGCTCGCCGTCTAGTGCGACGCCTTCTTTTCGTCGTCGTGGTGCTCGCCTCGTGCGCGCGAAAGGCCGAGAGTGTGCCCATGCCGGTCTTCACGCACCGCCCGCGCTCGAGCCTGCCGCTCACCGACCTCGGTTGGGTGCGCATGACCGACCACTTCGTGCAGACGGTGGGGGCCGGCGCCGGCAACGGTCAGGCGCTGGGCGATCTGCTCGTGCTCGCCGACGCCACGTTCGCGCCGAAGTCGCGCTTCCCCCTTCACCCGCACCGCGACATGGAGATCGTCAGCGTCGTGCTCAGCGGCGAGCTCACCCACCACGAGCCCGACACCTCGACGGCGCTGCCGGCCGCTTCGGTACAGCTCATGTCGGCGCGCGACGGCATCGTGCACGCCGAGGGCAACGTCACCGACGCGCCCACACGAATGTTGCAGCTGTGGATCACGCCGAACCAGAGCGGCGGCCCGGCCGTGCACCGCATCTTCGGCCCGTTCACGCTGAAGTCGACCCTCACGCGCGTCACGCCCGACGATCTGCGGCAAGACGCGAGCGTCTCGATGGCGAAGCTCGCGGCCGGCGAGCAGCTCGCGCTCGAGCCGAAGCCGGGGCGGCGCCTCTATGTGCTGTGTGCCGGCGAGGCGAAGCTGGGCGCACTGGCGATCGCAGACGGTGACGGCGTGACGCTCGCGGGCGGGGCCGCCACCTTCACGGCGGCCGCGGGCGGCGCCACGCTCGTCGTCATCGACACTCGAACTTGATCACGTACGGGTCGCTGAGCCGCGCCGAGACGAAGAGATCTTTTTCGGAGTCGATCGCGAGGAACGCGTTCAGGCCGGCCGTCGCCGTCATGCTCCGCTGCGGCAGCTGCACCTTGTCGGCAGGGCGCGGCACCTTCGGGTCGTAGTCTTTCGGCAGATCGAACTGCTCGTCTTCGTCGCCCGCGACCGGCGCGACCTTGCCGTCGGTGCCGATCGAAAAGATGCGCTGCTTGAAGACGACGAACAGCGACGCGCCGTCGTTCACGATGCCGCCGACCGACTTCGAGGCGCTGCCGTCGTAGCCGAACAGATCGGCGCGGCCCTTCAGCACGGGCTCGACCTTGCCGTCGGGGCCGAACCCCGCAACGAACACCTCGCTGCCGTCCTGGCCCCAGACGTAGACCTTGCCGTTCATGAAGGTCGGCGACAGCTGGCGGCCGCTCTCGGCGACCTTCGGCGCCCACGTCGACACGGTGTGCGCGTCGTCGTTCGCGACCTTGCGAATGCCCGCGTTGTCTTCTTCGGTGAAGTAGACGTTGTCTTTCGCGTCAATGGCGAGGCGCTGCGGCGTGCCGAGCTTCGCCTTGTCGCCGGGGCCGTCGACGTTGCCCGCGTTCGGCCGCCGCGACGGTGAGATGCCGTCGGTGATGTCTTTCGCCGCGCCCGCC
>JAEUJP010000882.1 GCA_016793725.1 Myxococcaceae bacterium
CCCATTCTGCTTCTGCTGGGCGCGATCGTGCTCGTGCTCTGGCGACTGCCGAAGGTCGACCTCGGCCACAGCCCCGACTTCAAGAACCGGCGGCTGATGAACTGGTTCCCCCTCGGCATGCTGTACGCCTTTCTGTACTTCGGGCGGTACAACATCAACGAGGGCACGAGCGCGCTCGGCAAGCTGACCGACAACAAGGCGTTCGGCATCATCTTCACGGTCGGGGCGATCGCCTACGGCGTCTCGTTTCTGATCAACGGCCCGCTGACCGACAGGCTCGGCGGGCGCACGACGATTCTCATCTCGGCGTTCGGCGCGGCGGCGGCGAACGGGCTGATCGGCATCTTCGTGTACTTCGCGCTCGGCGGCTGGTCGCCCCCGGGCGGCATCGTGGTGTGGCTGTCGGTGCTCTACGCGGTCAACATGTACTTCCAGAGCTTCGGGGCGGTGTCGATCGTGAAGGTCAACGCGGCCTGGTTTCACGTGCGCGAGCGCGGCGTGCAGGGCGGCGTGTTCGGCATCTTGATCTCGCTCGGCATCTACTTCGGCTACGACTGGAGCCGGAAGATCGCGCTGGCCCTGCCGGCGTCGCCCTACTGGGTGTTCTTCGTGCCGGCGCTGGTGCTCGTCGCTGCCGCGCTCGTCGGGGCGCGCTTCATTCGCGACACGCCGGGCGAGGCGGGGCACGCCGACTTCGACGTCGGCGATGCCTCGTCGGGCGACACCGGCGGCGAGCGGCTCGGCGTCGGCAAGGTGTTCGGCATGATGCTGAAGAACCCGATCATCATGACGATCGTGGCGATCGAGTTCTGCACCGGCTTCCTGCGCAACGGCGTGATGTCGTGGTACCCGAAGTTCTCGAAGGCCGTCGGCATCGGCGACGACTTCGTGGCGCAGAACTGGGGCATGCTGCTCTGCGTGTTCGGCATCGTCGGCGGCATGTTCGCCGGCGTGATCTCTGACCGCGTGTTCGGCTCGCGCCGCGGCCCCGTGGTCTCGGTGCTCTACATGGGGCTGTCGGCCGGCGCGATCGCGATGGTGTTCACCATCGGCTACCCGTGGGTCGGCTGGGTGCTCGTGGTGATGGCGCTCAACTACGTCGGCGTGCACGGCATGCTGTCGGGCACCGCGAGCGCCGACTTCGGCGGGCGCAAGAACGCCGGCGTCGCGGTCGGCATCATCGACGGGTTCGTCTACGCGGGCACCGGCGTGCAATCGCTGCTCGTGAGCTTCATCATCCCCACCGGGGCCGCCGAGAAGGTCGCCGAAAACTGGCGGTCGTGGCCGATCGCCATGGTGCCCGTCGCGGTGATCGGGCTGGCCCTCTGCACGCGCGTGTGGAACGCGCGACCCACGAAGGCCGCGGCCGCACATTGATGCTCACTGAATTCGCCGCACCCTGACGGGAACCGTGACGGCGAGCCGCCGTGCATTGTCGGCGGCCTGCTCGGCCATCGCCGCGCCGATCGCCGTGCGCACCCTCTTCGTCTCTTCGGGCGGAGGCAGCACGGCGGGCAGGCCGAGCGCCTGCAGCCACAGCTCCCGGCACCAGCCGCGCGAGTGGTACAGGTGCTCGTCTTCCTGGTCTTCGATTTCCTGGTACGCCGCGAGCAGCGCCTGCTTCGCCTTGCCCTCTTCGAGCGCATCGGCGCACTGCCCCAGCAGCGCCCAGTCGGCGTGGTCTTTCGTCTCGGCGAGCACGACACACTCGCAGGCGACGAGCTCGGCCGCCGATGCGTCGCCGCCGGTCATCGCGAGCTTCATCGCCTCGACGAGCGCCACGCCGTTGTGGCGCACCACCTTGCGGCCCGGCGTCTCTCTGCCCGCGTCGAGGCCGAGCGCCTCGCACACGCGGGTCAACGACTCCGCGTGCCGCTTCGTCTCGGCGAGGTACCGCTCCCACTCGGCTTCGAGGTCTTCGTTGATGACGCAGTCGAGCGCCGTCTCGTAGACCTTCACGCCGCCGAGCTCGTGCTCGAGCGACTGGAGCACCAGCTCCTGCAGCTGCTTCGTCTTGATCGCCATGGTCAGACCTCCGGGGGGTCCATCTCGCGCTCGTGATGCCGGTGGCGCGCGATGGCTTCGATGAACTTCGGGAGCAACTTCGACACGTCTTCGGTTCGACTCGCGACGATGCCCGGGTCGGGCTCGCCGCTCTTCAGCCGGCTCGACACCCCGGCGTTTTCCGCGAGGTCGGCGCCTTCGCCGACCAGCAGCAGCGGCTTCGCGTGCCGGTACTGGTCTTTCAAGAACTCGAGCGCGTGCCCGATGCTGCCGAGCAGCTTGATGCCGTCGCGCCCGCCCGGCACCGCCGCCGCGTCCCACAACGCCGAGGGGCTGTTCTCGAACGTCACCTCGACCTCGATGACTCCCCCCTTCGCGGTCTTCACCTGCCCGAGCCGCGGCCCGATGTAGCGCGGCACCGCGCCCAGCTCGGTCAACCTCGCGTGCACCGCCGTCGCCACGTCACCGTCGACGCCGTCGGCGACGAAGACCGCGACCCGCCGTGTGCGAATCGTGCCGTCGCCCGGCCGCGCCATCAGCGACAGCGCCTTCGACTGCGTGACCTCGGGCTTCGGCACGGCCTTCAGCGCGCGCGGCATCGCGCGAGGCAACGCCATGCCCAGGCCGGCGGCGACCGCGTTGGCGAGCAGGGGGTCGACGTTGACGAGCGACGAGACCATGCGCTCACGAATCGCGGGCACCGTCACCTTCGACAGCTCGAAGCGAAAGCCGCGAATGATGTGCGCCTTCTCGACGGGCGTCTGGCTGTTCCAGAACAGCGTCGCCTGGTTGTAGTGCTCGGCGAACTTCTCGGGCTTGCCGCGCACCTTGTCGCCCTCGACCGGCTCGCGAAACGACGTGAAGCCCATCTTGCCGTGCTGAAACGGGCAGCCGCCGCCGAGCGAGTTGGGCTCGTACGCGACGCGGCCACGGTTCAGCGTCTGGCGATGCATGCCGTCGCGCTGGTTGTTGTGCACCTGCGCGACGGGCGCGTTGATGGGTATCTCGTGGAAGTTCGGCCCGCCGAGCCGCGAGATCTGCGTGTCGACGTAAGAGTGAATGCGGCCCGCGAGCAGCGGGTCGTTCGTGAAGTCGATGCCGGGCACGACGTGGGCGGCGCAGAACGCGACCTGCTCGGTCTCGGCGAAGAAGTTGTCGGGGTTGCGGTTCAGCACGAGCCGGCCAACCTTGGTGAGCGGCACGAGCTCTTCGGGCACGATCTTGGTGGGGTCGAGCACGTCGAAGCTGAACCGCTCGGCCTGCCGCTCGTCGAACAGCTGCACCGAGACCTCCCATTCGGGAAAAGCGCCGGCCTCGATGGCCTCCCACAGGTCGCGGCGGTGAAAGTCGGAGTCTGCGCCCGAGATCTTCACGGCCTCGTCCCAGTCGAGCGAGTGGGTGCCGAGCCCGGGGCTCAGGTGGAACTTCACGAACGTCGACTTGCCGGCCGCGTTCACGAAGCGAAACGTGTGCACGCCGAAGCCCTGCATCATGCGGTAGCTGCGCGGCAGGGCGCGGTCTGACATCGCCCACATCAACATGTGCGTCGACTCGGGCATGAGCGACACGAAGTCCCAGAACGTGTCGTGGGCGCTCGCGGCCTGCGGCATGCCGTGGTGCGGCTCGGGCTTCACCGCGTGAACGAGGTCGGGGAACTTCATCGCGTCTTGAATGAAGAAGACGGGCATGTTGTTGCCCACGAGGTCCCAGTTGCCCTCGTCGGTGTAGAACTTGATGGCGAAGCCGCGCACGTCGCGCGCCGTGTCGGTCGAGCCGCGCTCGCCGGCCACCGTCGAGAAGCGCACGAAGACCGGTGTGCGCTTGCCCTTCTCGGCGAACACCGAGGCGCGGGTGACGCCCGTCTGCGGAGCCGTGCACTCGAAGAACCCGTGCGCCGCGCTGCCGCGGGCGTGCACGATGCGCTCGGGGATTCGCTCGTGATCGAAGTGCGTGATTTTTTCGCGCAAGATGAAGTCTTCGAGCAGCGCCGGCCCGCGCAGGCCCGCCTTCAGCGAGGCCTGGTTCGTGGCGACCGGCACACCCTGGTTCGTGGTCAGCCCCTGCCCCGTCGCGTCGGCCCGCACCCGGTCGAGCGGCAGCACCGTCGCGTTCACGCCCGCCCTGGCCTGCGTACCCACCTTCGCCGAGCGCTGCGACTCGGTGAGCGTGCTCGCCCCCACCCGCGGGTCGGCGTCTTCGGTGTGCCCTGGGGCCGGCTCTCGCGTCGCGCTGCCGAACTCGTTGGCCTTGGTGGGGTTCGAGGGGAAGGCGGCCGCAAGGGCGTTGGTGGCTTCGGCCTGCGCCGTGGCGGCGTCGCGGGCCTCCTTCGAGGGCATGCGAGACGGGCCAGACGTGGTCTTCACTCCAGAGGGGCGCTTGTTGGGCATGGGTGCGGCGCGAAGAGCACGCCGGGTGCCAGAGACCGAATCACTGTGAAGCGGTGGGCGCGCGCGTCACCAGACCGGAAGATCGCGGGCGACGCCGTTACCGTTTGGCACGATGAACACGGCGCTGCTCTGGGTCGACGTGGTGAATCAGGTGCCGCGCGACTGTGTGGCGGCCCAGTCGGCCGAGGTGACCGAGCGCGCGCTGGAGCAGCTCGAGAGCGTCGCGCTCGAGGCCGACACGCGGCCGTCGAGCTCGATTCGCTGGTGAGCGCGGCCCCCAGGTTGCGTGATAGCTGTTCGCTCGCGTGCGCCCTCTATTCCTGGTCCTGGCCCTCTCGGCCTGCGCCCACGGCGCGTCATCGAAGCCGGTCACCACGCCCGACTGGCAGCCGTGGTCGAAAGAGACGTTCGAGCGCGCGAAGGCAGAAGGCCGTTACCTGCTCGTCGACTGCTCGGCCGAGTGGTGCCACTGGTGCCACGTGATGGACGACACGACCTACAAAGACGCGCGCATTCTCGCGGCCCTCGACGCGCGCTTCGTGCCGGTGCGCGTCGACGTCGACGCACGCCCCGACCTCGCCGAGCGCTACGGCGAGTGGGGCTGGCCCGCGACCGTGCTGCTGTCGCCCGAAGCACAGGAGCTCGGCAAGTTTCGCGGCTACCTGCCGCCCGAGCGGCTGGTCGAGATCCTGGGCTCCATCGAGGCGCGGGCCGCCGAGGGCACC
>JAEUJP010000926.1 GCA_016793725.1 Myxococcaceae bacterium
AGCGAAGCGAAGAGCTGCTGGTACAGCGCCCACTGCTCGTGGCGGCCCCAGGTGACGTCGCCGGTCACGACGACGGTTGCGGCGCCGAGCCCCGACAGCTCGCCGAGCAGCGCGCGGGCTCGCGCGACCGACCTCGCAGAGCCGAGGTGCAGGTCAGACAGGTGTACGAGCGTCTGCATCAGCGTGCTCCCATCACCTTGGCGGCGGTGATGGCGACGAACAGCAACACCTCGGCGGCCTTGAGCGGCAGCTTCATGACCGGCCCTCGGTGGCGGGCACTTCGGAAATGATCGGAACCAGCTTCGAGCCGGGCCCGACGCGCAGGCGACTGCCACGCCACTCGACCGTTCGGCGGAAGAGGGCGATGCACCACGCGATGAACAAGACGAGATCTTTGAACGGCACGGCGAGCGGCGCGAAGCGTGCGCCCCGAAACCCGAGCGCCCGCGCCGTCGTCACATCGAGCGCGATCTTCACCACCAGGGTCGCGAGCGAGACCCAGCCCACGAGCGGCACCGGGCACAGCGCCAGCGCGACGAGGGTCAGCGGCCACGGGTTCAAGAGCGCCTGGGCGAGCGAGGTCGGCAGCGACACCGCGGTGCGGTGAATGACCGCCCAACGCGCGTAGCGGTCGACGAACGACTGCACCGTGCGCCGTGTGGCGACGTTCAGCACGGGCAGGCGGGCGAGGGCGACGCCCAACCTCAGCTCCTGCGTGATGCGCCGGCCGATGACGTAGTCTTCGGCGAGGTGGTCGCCGAACGCCGCGAAGCCGCCGAGCGCCTCGAGCGCCGACCGCCGCAGCGCCATCGACTTGCCCACCACGAGGTCGCGACCCGCGAGCAGACGGGCGGCGATCTGACCCGGGCCGATGGCCGAGGCGAGGTGCAGGTTGTCGAGCAGGGCGCCGAACGTCTCGTGACCCGCGCCCGAGACCGGGCTCGTGGCGCAGGCCACCCACGGGTCTTCGAACAGCGCGGCGAGCTCAGAGAGGTAGCCGCTCGGCGGCCGGGTGTTCGAGTCGCTGACGAGCAACAGGTCGTACTTCGCCTCGCGCTCGAGCGTGGCGAGCTGGTTGACCTTCGGGTTCATGCCGACGACGCCTCGCTGGAGCACGACGCGCACGCGGCGAGGGTGTCTGCGGGCGGCGGCGACCGCGACGGGCCAGGCGGGGTCGGAGCGGTCGCGCACGCCGAGCAGCAGCTCGAAGCGGGGGTATTCGATCGTGGCGAAGCGCTCGAGGTTCAGCGCGAGCTCATCGTCGGCGCCGCAGAGTGGCTTCAAGATCGAGATGCCGGGGCGCCGCGAGGGCAACGAAGGCGAGCGCCGGACGTGCACGACGACACACACCAGCCCGAGCAGCAGGGCCGTCACACCCACACCCGCCAGAACGATGAGGAGCGCCGCGACCATCATGCGCGGCACGCTACGAGCCACGAGCGACAGGCGCGGGGCGGTTCGATCGCGAACCCGTGATTTCTACGTCACGGCTGTGTTTCGCGCTCGGCCGGCCTACGAGTCGAGCAGCCGGTACCCGATGCCGCGCACGGTCTCGAGCTTGTCGCGCCCGACGCCGAGCTTCTCGCGCAGGCGCATCACGTGCGTATCGACCGTGCGCGTCTCTTGGGTCGACGTAATTCCCCACACCTCTGACAGCAGCTTCTCGCGCGTGCGCACCTGGCCGGGGTGGGCCATCAGATCTTGCACGAGCTTGAACTCGAGCACGGTGAGCTCGATCTCCCGCTTCTCGACGAAGAAGCGGTGGGCCGCGAGGTCGAGCTCGAACGGCCCGGTGCGCAAGACCTGCGCCCCTTGTGGCCGGCCGCCGCGCTTCAGCACGGCCTGCACGCGCAGCACGAGCTCGCGCACCGAAAACGGCTTCGTCACGTAGTCGTCGGCCCCGGCGAGAAACCCCTCGACGCGATCGGGCTCGTCGCCCCGCGCGGTCAACATCACGACCGGCACGCCCTCGAGCTTCGGGTCGGCGCGGAAGCGGCGGCACACCTCTTTGCCCGAGATGTCGGGCAACATCAGGTCGAGCAGCACGAGGTCTGGCTTGCGCTGCTGCGCGAGCTTGAGCGCTGCCTCACCGCTGCCGGCAATGGTCGTCTCGAGCCCGGCGGCCCGAAGGTTGAACTCCACGAGGCCGGCCAGATCTGCTTCGTCGTCGACGATGAGCACGAGGGGCATGATGGGCGCGCACCCTGCACGGGCTCATGGGCAGAACCGTGGCGTGAATGTGACATCGAGGTGACGGCGGCGCCGGCGCAACCGACCACCGGTTGCTGTCCGGGGGGTGCATCGCTCGTGCGGCGCGTTCGACGCTGCGTCGCCGGAAGTGTGACGGGGCGACGGCCGCACCCATCGTCGCGCGACCGCGATGAGCGTTCTCGCCATGGGTCGCGACGCGTCAACGTTCGGGTTCGCACGCCGAACACAAAGGCTGCCACGTCACATGAGCGGCGCAGGAAGCCGAGTCGGCGGCCGTGGCCGTCGGTCGGGCCGGTCGCGGCGAGCCTGCCTACTCGTCGCTGGCGGCGATCGGCGGCGTCCCGGGCCCCATCATCTCTTCGACCTCGCCGTGCTCGTCGGGTGGGTGTGCGTCGAGGTCGTGCTCGGGGTGCTCGAGCGGGGTCACCGACTCGTGCGGCGCCGCCACCAGCTGCGGCGGGGGCAGAATCGCCGGCGCCGACGTCAGCTCGGCGTTCGGGTGAACCAGCGAGTGATCACCCGACATCGCCTCGACGGCAGGGTCGATGTCGCGCGCGCCCGGCGGCGGCCGCAAGACCGGCATCGGCGGCAGCCCCGAGTGGCGGCGCGCCGCCTCAGAGAGCTGCGTGTGGTGCCGGTACCGCGCCTCGATCATCTTGTGTACGAGCAGCGGCGCGCCGGGCACCTTGCGCTCGGTCAGCGAGAGCGTCGCCTTGCGCACGGGGTACCGCACGCGGCGAATCTGCACGCGCCAGCCCTTCGGCGTGAACGTGAACAGGCCCCACGCCGGCCGCAGATCGCCGTCGCGCGGTATGCCCGCCGAGGCCACGTCGGCGATCAGCGTGCGGCCCACCCGCCGCCGGTAGGGAAAGTGGAGGTGCCCGAACGCCACGGCGGCCGCGTCGAGGTGCTGCAGGTAGCGGCGCACCGTCAGCTCGTCGAGCGTCGGGTCGAGCGAGTCTTCGAGGTTTCTCGGGTTCGCGTGGCAGACGTACAGGTCTTGGCCCTTGCGCGGGCTGAACCGCACCGAAAACGGCATGTCCGCGAGCTTCTTGATGCGGTCGGCGCCGAGCTGATCGCGCGTCCACTCCAAGAGGTCGGTCTTCCAGTGCTCGCGCTCGCGGTACGCGCCGCCCAGGTAGTTGCCCGCGATGTACGAGTCGGTGTTGCCGATGAGCAGGTGCTGGCACCGGTCGAACAGCAGGTCGACCGTCTCTTTCGGGTGCGCGCCGCGCAGCGCGAGGTCGCCCGCCGCGACCGTCAGATCGGGGGCCTGGCGCTTGATGTCTTCGAGCACGGCCTCGCACGCAGGGAGGTTGCCGTGAATGTCGGCCAGAATGGCGACGCGCATGGGCCGACCAGAGCCTAGCCCAGGTTCCTGGTCGGCCGGTGCATGGATACCGGGCTGTTGCCCGGCGGCTACTTTGCCGGCAATTCACCCGGCAGCTCGACGAAGAACGTCGAGCCCTCGCCCGGCATGCTCTCGACCCAGACCTCGCCCTGCATCAGGTTCACCAGGTTCTTCACGATCGACAGGCCCAGGCCCGTGCCGCCGAGCTCGCGGCTGCGGCCCTTGTCGACCCGGTAGAACCGCTCGAAGACGCGCGGCAGGTGCCGAGGCTCGATGCCGGCCCCCGTGTCGCGCACCGCGATCTCGACGTCGTTGCCCCGGCGCTTGCCCGTCACCTTCACGCTGCCGCCCGGCCCCGTGTACTTCACCGCGTTGTCGAGCAGGTTCAAGAGCACCTGCTCGAGCGCCCGCGCGTCGGCGATCGCCGTCAGGTCGTCGGGCACCTTGATCTCGATCGCGATGTTCTTGCCCTCGGCCTTCGGGCGCACGGCCTCGCTCGAGCGCTGCGCCGCCTCGGCGAGATCGATCGGCACCTTCGAGAGCTGAATCTGCTTCGCGTCGATGCGGCTGAGCTCGAGCAGATCTTCGACGAGCTCGCTGAGCCGCTCAGACTGGCGGTGAATGATGTCGACCATCTTCGGCGCGTTGCTCTGGTCGGCCAGCGCACCGGCCTTCAGCGTCTCGGCGTAGCCGCGAATCGCCGTGATCGGCGTGCGCAGCTCGTGGCTCACGTTCGCGACGAAGTCTTTGCGCACCTTCTCGAGGCGCTGCAGCTCGGTCACGTCTTGAAAGACCGCCGCCGAGCCCAGCAGATCGCGGCCGAGCGGCGTCACCTGCACGTTCAGCGTGCGCGGCCTCACGCCCTCGATGTTCAGCTCGAGCTTGGTCGTCTGCCCCTCACGGCACGCGCGCAGCACTGCGCTCGCGAGCTCCTGGCTGCGCAAGACCTGCAGCGGCGTCTTGCCGACGAGCTCGGTGCCCGCCGTGTACAACATCTCTTTGAGCGCGTTGTTGTACTGAATCACGCGGCCGTCGGGGTCGGTGATCCACAGCCCTTCGCTCATGCCGTCGACGACCGCGCGGAGCATCTCGAGCTGAAGCCGTGTCTCTTGTTCGCCTTCCAAACGTCAGTCTCCCAGCTTGTAGCCGACGCCCCGAATCGTCTCGATCACGTCGCCCGCCGGCCCGAGCTTCTCGCGCAGCCGCTTCACGTGTGTGTCGACGGTGCGCGTCGTGATGTCGGCTTCGATGCCCCACACGTCGCTGAGCAGGGTCTCGCGGGTCTGCACCCGGCCCGGCCGCTCGAGAAACGTCTTCAGCAGACGGAACTCGAGCGCCGTCAGCGCGACGGTCGTGCCCTTGACCGTCACCTCGTGGCGAACCGGGTCGAGCCGAATGTCGCCGGCCGTGCGCACGCCCTCGGCCGGCTTCGCGTCGTCGGCCTCGGTGCCTCGCCGCAGCACGGCCTTCACGCGCAGGAGCAGCTCTTTCACCGAAAACGGCTTCACGACGTAGTCGTCGGCGCCGAGCTCGAGGCCGCGCACGCGGTCGGTCTCTTCGCCGCGCGCCGTCACCATGATGATCGGCAGCCGCTTGCCATCGGGCAGCTCGCGAATCATGCGGCAGACCTCGCTGCCCGAGATGTCGGGCAACATCAGGTCGAGCAGCACGAGCTCGGGCCTCTTCGCCTCGTTGAGCTTGCCCTCTTGCAGCATCGCTTTGACGCGCGAGACGCCGGCGGCGCCGGTGCGGGCGACCTCGGGCGCGTGCCCGTCGCCCTTCAGGTTGTACTCGAGCAGATCGGCGAGGTCTTGCTCGTCTTCGATGACCAGGATTCGAGCCACGTGCGGAACGCTTCCTACTTCAACTCGAAGCGTGGCATAAGCTGCGCCTCAAGCCATGTCTGCCGCCGACAAGCGTCGCCAGGAGCGCGTGCCCGTCGAGCTCTGGATCGAGGCCGAGCGCGACGGCGAGCTCTACTTTCAGCGTGCCAGCAACCTCTCGGTGGGCGGGGCGTTCTTCGCCCAGACGATTCCCCTGCCGCTGGGCACCAAGGTCGACCTGAAGTTCGAGATCCCGGGCGACCCCGTCGAGATTCGCTGCAAGGGCGAGATCGTCACCGCTAAAGATCTCGGCATGGGCGTCAGCTTCGTCGAGCTGAAGTCGGGCGACCGCGCCCGCATCGAGATGCTCATCTCGAAGGTGCAGGCCCAGTCGCGGCCCCGCTCGAAGACCAAGACCAACGAGGCCACGCGGGCCGTCAACAAGCAGAAGAAGTGAAGTGAAAACCATGCAGGTGAAGGTCGAAGAGATTCAAGACAAGGGGCTCGAGCTGAACGAGCCCATACCCGCCGCCGTGCTCGATGAGGCGCTCGCGGCGAGCAACGGCTTCGTGCGCAAGGGCGACTCGAAGCTGAAGGCGCGGTTCACGAAGCTCGCGGGCCGCGTGCTGCTCACGGGCTCGTTCGACGCTGCCGTCGCTTGCCCGTGCAAGCGGTGCCTCAAAGAGGTGGCGCAGCAGGTGGCGGTGAAGTTCGAGCTGAACCTGATCGCGGCGCCCAAAGACGATCGCGACGACGACGACGGCGAGGGCGAAGACGACGGCAGGTCGGTGCGGGCGGGCAGCTTTCGCATCGACGAGGCCGACTCCGAGCCGTTCGACGGCAAGAAGATCGAGCTCGACCCGATCATTCGCGAGCAGCTGGTGTTGGCCCTGCCGGTCTCGGTGCTGTGCAAAGACGACTGCAAGGGGCTGTGCACCGTCTGCGGGCAAGACCTGAACGAAAGAGACTGCGGGCACGTTCAGAAGGTGGGCCACCTCGGGCTCGCGAAGCTGAAAGACATCAAGCTGAACTGACCCTGAAATTCAGCTGGACTTTGGCCTCTCATCCCTGAGAGAGAGGCGCCCCATGGGCGTTCCCAAAAAAAGAACCAGCAAGATGCGCCGCGATCGCCGCCGCGCCGCCAATAACAAGGTCCGCGTTCCGGTGCAGGTCATCAACTGCTCGAACTGCGGCGCTCCCGTGATGCCGCACCGCGTTTGCGCGGCGTGCGGGCACTACGGCGACAAGCAGGTCACTGCCGGTAAAAACGAGTAGTGCGGTTCGCGCTCGACGCGTTCGCCGCGACCCGGGAGATTCGGGTCGTGCGGGCGTTCGAGCGCATGGTTTCTGGCGCGTCGAAACGTGCGCACTGCGCAAAAGACTTCCCGGTGACACGGAGTCGCAACTTCGGTAGAGGCCAGACTGCCTCATGACAAACGGCGTGACGACGCGGGCTCGCATTCTCGGTACGGGCAGCTATGCCCCGGCGAAGGTCGTCACCAACGCCGATCTCGAGAAGCGCGTGCAGACCTCCGACGCGTGGATCGTCGAGAGAACCGGCATTCGTGAGCGCCGCATGGCGGCCGACGGCGAAAACACCTCAGACATGGCGGTCGAAGCTGCGAAGCGGGCGCTCGACTCGGCGGGGCTCAAGCCCAATGATCTCGACGGCATCATCGTCGGCACCATCAGCCCCGACATGCCGATGCCCGCTTGTGCGGCGTTCGTTCAGACCAAGCTGGGCGCGAAGCGCTGCTTCGCCTTCGACGTGAGCGCCGCGTGTGCGGGCTCGCTGTTCGGCATGTCGATCGCGCAGCAGTACATCTCGAACGGCAACGCGAAGCACATTCTCGTCATCGGCGTCGAGCTGCTCACGCGCCTCATCGACTGGGACGATCGCAACACCTGCGTGCTCTTCGGCGACGCCGCGGGCGCCATGATCCTCGGCCCGTCGACCGACCCGAACCGCGGCATTCTGTCGACGCACCTCCACACCGAGGGCTCGCTCACCGACATTCTCTGCATCAAGGGCGGCGGCTCGATGCACCCGGCCAGCCCGCAGATGCTCGAGAACAAGCTGCACAAGGTCTCGATGAACGGCCGCGAGGTGTTCAAGTTCGCCGTGCGCTCGCTGACCGAGGCGCTCGAAGAGGCGTTCGCGCACAACAAGATGACGAGCGGCGACGTCACGCACCTCATCGCGCACCAGGCGAACATTCGCATCATCGACGCCGTGCTCGAGCGCGTCGGCATTCCCCAGTCGAAGGCGTTTCTGAACATCGAGAAGTACGGCAACACGTCGTCGGCGTCGCTGCCGACCACGCTCGATGAAGCCAACCGGGCCGGCCGCCTCAAGGCGGGCGACACCATCGCCATGATGGCGATCGGGGCCGGCATGTCCTACGGGAGCGCCCTCGTTCGTTGGTAGGGCACTTTAGACCATGGCCAAGATCGCATTCGTCTTTCCAGGGCAGGGCAGTCAGACGGTCGGCATGGGCAAGGCCCTGGCCGACACCTTCCCCGAAGCGAAGGCGGTGCTCGACGCCGCCGACGACGCCCTGGGCGAAAAGCTCTCGAAGCTCTGCTTCGAAGGCCCCGAAGATCAGCTCAAGCTCACCGCCAACACGCAGCCGGCGATCTTGGCCGTCTCGGTCGCTGCGCACGCGGTGTTCGTGAAGCGCTACGGCGTCACGCCGGCGTTCGTTGCGGGCCACTCGCTCGGCGAATATTCGGCGCTCGTCGCAGCCGGCGCGATGTCGCTCGCCGATGCCGTGAAGAGCGTGCGCGCGCGCGGCACCTTCATGCAAGAGGCCGTGCCCCAGGGCGTCGGCGCCATGGCCGCCGTGCTCGGCCTCGACGCGGCGAAGATCGAAGAGATCTGCCGCGAAGCGGCTGAAGGTGAGGTGGTCTCGTGCGCGAACTTCAATGACCCCTCGCAGACCGTCATCGCCGGCCACGTGAAGGCCGTCGAGCGCGCGGGCGAGAAGCTGAAGGCCGCGGGCGCGAAGCGCGTGCTGCCCTTGCCCGTGTCGGCCCCCTTCCACTGCGCGCTGATGCAGCCGGTCGTGCCGCGGCTCGACGAGGTGCTGTCGAAGGTCCAGTTTTCGGCGCCGAAGGTGCCGGTCGTCACGAACGTCGAGGCCGCCCCCAACAGCGACTCCGGCCGCATCAAAGAGCTCTTGCTGAAGCAGGTCACCGGCAGCGTGCGCTGGGTCGAGACCGTGCAGGCGCTCGAAAAAGAGGGCATCACGCGCGTGGTCGAGCTCGGCCCCGGCAAGGTGTTGTGTGGTCTCGTGAAGCGCATCGCGAAGGGCATCGAGCTCGTGAACGTCGAAGACCCCGCGAGCCTCGAGAAGGCGGGCACATGAGCGATTTCAAAGACAAGGTCGTCTTCATCACCGGTGGCTCACGCGGCATCGGCCGTGCCTGCGCGCTGCAGTTCGCGAAGCGCGGCGCGACCATCGTCATCAACTACGCCGGCAACGAAGCCGCTGCGACCGAGACGGTGAAGCTGGTGACCGACCTGGGCTGCAAGGCCAAGGCGCTTCGGTTCGACGTCTCGAACACCGAAGAGGTGAACAAGGCGATCGACGACACGGTGAAAGAATTCACCCGCATCGACGTGCTCGTGAACAACGCGGGCGTCGCCGTCGACGGCCTCATCATGCGGTTCGCAGACGCCGACTACAGCAAGACGCTCGACACGAACCTGAAGGGCGCGTTCAACCTGATTCGTGCGGTGAGCCGCCCGATGATGAAGCAGCGCGCCGGCGTCATCATCAACATGACGAGCATCGTGGGCGAGATGGGCAACGCGGGCCAGGCGGCCTACGCGGCGTCGAAGGCCGGCCTCATCGGGCTGACGAAGGCGATGGCCAAAGAGCTCGCGCCCCGAAACATTCGAGTCAACGCGGTCTCACCGGGCTTCATCGAGACCGACATGACGACGCACATCCCCGAAGAAGCGAAGAAGATGATGCTCCAGGTGACTCCGCTGGCTCGGCTCGGTAAGGCCGACGAAGTGGCGGCGGCCACCGTCTTCCTCGCCTCCAATGACGCCTCGTACATCACGGGCGAGGTGCTCAAGGTCAACGGCGGTATGTACATGTAGTCCCCGCTGGTAGTTCCCGGGTGTTCCACGCTATAGGCGCCCGGCTGACATCAACCCGCAGCACTGAAGGAAACGGGTACACGAAGCCATGTCCGCAACGAACATCGAAGCGAAGGTCAAGTCCATCATCGCCGACCAGCTGGGCGTCGGTGAAGACGAGATCAAGGCCGAGTCGTCGTTCATCGAAGATCTGGGCGCCGACAGCCTCGACATCGTTGAGCTCGTGATGGCGATGGAAGAAGAGTTCGAGGTCGAGATTCCCGACGAAGAGGCCGAGAACATCAAGACCGTCGGCGACGCCATCAACTACATCAACACCCACAAGAAGTAGGGGAACCGTGTCACGCCGCGTCGCCATCACAGGTACCGGGCTCATCACTGCGCTCGGCACCGGCACCGAAAAGAACTGGCAAGCGCTGCTCCGCGGTGAATCGGGTATCGGCAAGATCTCCCGCTTCCCCGAGAGCAAGCTGGTCGTGAACTTCGCCGGCGAAGTGAAAGACTTCGAGGCCGAGAAGTTTCTCGATCGCAAAGAGGCCCGCCGTATGGACCTCTTCTGTCAGTACGCGCTCGCTGCCGGAGCGATGGCGATGGAAGAGAGCGGCCTGCCCGTCGGCAGCGACAAGCCGAACGGCTACGACCCGACGCGCGTCGGCTGCCTCGTCGGCAGCGGCATCGGGGGGCTGGCCAGCTTCGAAGAGAGCCACAGCAAGGCGCTCGAGAAGGGCGCTGACCGGCTCTCGCCGTTCTTCATCTTGCAGATGATCGCCAACATGGCGCCGGGCCGCATCTCGATGCGGTACAACCTCAAAGGCCCGAACTGGGGCCCGGTGTCGGCGTGCAGCACGTCGGCGCACGCGATCGGCGAGGCGTACAAGTCGATCGTCTGGGGTGAGACCGACGCGATGCTGGCCGGTGGCTCCGAGGCGGCGATCACGCCGATGGGCATCGGCGGCTTCGAGGCGATGAAGGCCCTGTCGACGCGCAGCGACGACCCGTCGCGGGCGAGCCGGCCGTTCGACAAAGACCGCGACGGCTTCGTGATGGGCGAAGGCGCGGGCATCGTGGTGCTCGAAGAGCTCGAGGCCGCGAAGAAGCGCGGCGCGAACATTCTCGCCGAGCTCGTGGGCTACGCCGCGAACAGCGACGCGCACCACGAGACGCAGCCGGCGCCCGAAGGTGAGGGCGCAGTGCGGTGCATGAAGCTCGCGCTGCAGAACGCGAAGCTGAACCCCGAAGACATCGGGTACATCAACGCGCACGGCACCTCGACCCCGTTCAACGATCAGAACGAGACGAAGGCGATCAAGAAGGTGTTCGGCGACCACGCGAAGAAGCTGATGGTCTCGTCGACGAAGTCGATGACCGGGCACATGCTCGGGGCGGCGGGCGGCGCCGAGGCGGTCATCTCGGCCCTCGCGCTCGTGCGCGGCGTGATTCCCCCGACCATCAACTACACGACGCCCGACCCCGAGTGTGATCTCGACTACGTGCCGAACGCGGCCCGGGAAGTTCGCGTGAATGCAGTGCTGTCGAACAGCTTTGGGTTCGGAGGCACGAATGCGGTGCTGGCTCTCAAACGTTTTGCTCGGTAGTGCGCTGCTGCTCTTCGCGAGCAGCTGCCGCACCTCGATTCTCGCGCAGCACCAGCCGCCGCCGCCGGGCGTGTTCAAGTCGCCCGAAAACGGCTGCAGCGTGAACGACTACCCGTCGGCCACCGACGTGCCCGAGGGCTCGGTGAACCTGGGCTGGGTGCAGGTGCCCAAAGAGGCGTCTGACGAAGAGACCTACGTGAAGCTGCGCGAGGCCATCTGCGAAAAGGGCGGCACCGGGCTCTCGCAGCTGCATTGGGTGAACGAGACGACGAAAGACGCCCCGTTCGTGTTCGCGCTCGAGGCGAACGCGTGGAAGCTGCCCGACGAGGCCATCGGCCGGTAGCCCGGGGCGCGGGGCTCAGCCGCCGTCTTTCGGCTGCAAGAGCTCCCACACGCGCTCGATGATGACGCCCGAGCAGCTGTCGGGGTGGCTCACCTTGCACGACGCGAGCAGCGCGGTGTTGCCGCGCCAGAGCCCTAAAGCGGTTGCGAATGCCCATGCCCACCCGAGGTGGAACTTGAAGAGCTGCTCCTTCGGCGTGTCGCGCACCCCAGCCTTCGACTGCTCGTCGAGCCCGGTCACGAGCAGGCCCGCCGCCTCGTCGACCGTCTTCGGCCACAGCGCGTCGGGCGGCCTCGAGACGGGAAAAGGCCTGGGCGTCTCGCCCTCGGCGCACGGGTAGAGCTTCACGAGTGACACCAGCTGGTCTCGCCGCCGCTCTTCGAGCGCGACGAAGAGCACGTCTCTCGACGCCGCCGCGAGCGCCAGCGCGCCGACGTGGTTGTCGCCGTCGAAAGACCTGCAGCCGTTCGGCGATGCGGGCCCACTGCTTGCCGTCGAGCCGCTCGACGGTCGCGACGAACTGACCGGCGTCGTCTTTTTCGTTCCACGCGGCGAACAGCGTGCCGTCGGGCGCCGCAGTCAGCGTGAAGGCGAGCACCGGCGCCTTCGCGCTCGGGGCTTCGAGCTTCTGCCACGCCCGGCCCGACCAGCGGTGCAGCACGAGCGCGTCGGTGCCGCGCCGCCGGCCGATGACCGTGGTCGCCCCGGCCGACGCGATGGCCAGCGAGCCTGGCGACGGTGCGCCGGGCACGGTGCCCGCGGGCGTGAGCTTCGCCCCGTCGAGTCGCGCCGTCTGCACGCCCTGCGGCGACGACCAGGCGACCCACGCTCCGGCGGCGACGAGGGCGTCGGGCTTCGCAGGCGGCACCTCGAGCCCCGACCACGCTCCGCCGGCATACACGGCAGCCTCGAGGCGAGACTGCGCGGTCAGCGGGCCGACGGCGGGGCTCCACACGGCCAAGAGACCTCCGTCGGGCAGCTCGCCGAGCGCGTGGCCGGCCAGCTGCTCGGTCTCGCGCTTCTTGCGGGGCAGCGGAGCGCCGAGCACCCACGCGCCGCCGTCGCCCAGGCCATACAGCTCGAGGCGATCTTCGTAGCCGTTGCGGAGCAGGAGCCAGCCCGGGACGCTCTTCGCGATCGTCTGCGTGCCCTGCGGCACCTCGGGCAGACCCGCTGCCGGCGTGAGGGCCCCGGGCTGGCCGGTGGCCACGCTGTCGTGGGCCGTCGGCCCACGACACCGTCATCGCCTCGCCGCGCGCGCTCAGGCCGAGCTCGATGAACGTATGGCCCTGGCCGGGCCGCTGCGGCACGTCGAACATCGACCCGCAGGCCACGAGCGCGGCGACGATCACGCGGCGAACTCTAGCGCTCGAGGTGCGACGCCGAAAGTGGCCAAAATGTCAGTTGGTAGACAGGTTTTGGCCACCTTTGTCGAGCGGTCGCGGGTCACCAGGGCCCGCCGCATAAGTGGCCAAAACTCTGGTCGACGCCGCAATTTTGGCCGCATATGTTCGGCCCATGTCGCTGCTGGCGGGGCGAGAGCGCGAGCGGTCTCTGCTTCGGCAGGCGGTCGCCTCGCCCGAGGCCGAGCTGATCGCCGTCTACGGCAGGCGGCGCGTCGGCAAGACATTTCTCGTGCGCGAGCACTTCGCCGCTGAGCTCTGCTTCGAGCTCGTCGGAGCGTACGAGGTGCCGCTCGATCAGCAGCTCGGCAACTTTGCAGCAGCGCTCGCGACCGCGCGGCGCAAGCACCCGCTGCCGCAGCCGCGCGACTGGGCCGATGCGTTTCGCCAGCTCGCCGAACATCTCGCGCGGCTGCCGAAGAGCCGTCAGAAGCGGGTCATCTTCTTCGACGAGCTGCCGTGGCTGGCTTCGCGGCGCTCGGGCTTCATGCCCGCCTTCGAACACTTCTGGAACGGGTGGGCCGTGAAGCAGCGCGGGCTCGTGGTCGTGGTGAGCGGCTCTGCCGCCTCGTGGATGCTCGAGCACCTCGTCACCAGTCGGGGCGGTCTGCACAACCGCGTCACGCGCCGCATTCGGCTCGAGCCGTTCACGCTCGCCGAGACCGAGAGCTACCTCGCGCAGCGGCGCATCACGCTGACGCGCTACCAGCTGCTCGAGCTCTACATCGCGTTCGGGGGCGTGCCGCACTACCTGAAGCAGCTCGAGCGAGGCGAGTCGGCGGCGCAGGCCATCGACCGGCTGTGCTTCTCGCCCGACGGCCTGCTGCGCGACGAGTTCGGCAGGCTCTACGCCTCGCTCTTCGAGCACCCCGAGCGGCACGAGCATGTCGTTCGCACGCTCGCGAAGAAGCGCTACGGCATGACGCGCAACGAGCTCATCGCCGCCGCTGGGCTCACCTCGGGTGGCCGCACCACGACGCTGCTCGACGAGCTCGACGAGTCGGGCTTCGTCACCCGCCTGCCCCAGTTCGGCTTCGACACCAAAGACGTCGTCGTGCGGCTCACCGACGAATATTCGCTGTTCTACCTGAGCTTCATCGAGCCCGGTCGCGGCCGGGGAGGGTGGCTCACCCGCCGGGGCTCACCCGCCTGGCGCGCGTGGAGCGGCTACGCCTTCGAGGGCGTCTGCGTGAAGCACGCCCAGCGCCTCAAGCGTGCGCTGGGCATCGAGGCCGTCGAGACGCACGAGTCGGCGTGGAAGAGCCGAGACGCACAGGTCGACCTGCTCGTCGACCGCAGAGATCTCACCGTCAACCTGTGCGAGCTCAAGTTCAGCGAGGGCGAGTTCGTCATCGACAAGCGCTACGCCGCCGAGCTGCGCAACAAGCGAGACAGCTTTCGCCGCGCGACCGGCACCAAGAAGGCGGTGCTGCTCACCCTCGTGACCACGCACGGCGTGCGCGACAACGCCTGGCGCCGCGAGCTCGTCGACAAAGAGCTCACGATGGATGCGCTGTTCTGAGCGTTCGACAGAGCGGTTGGGCACCATGGGCACGCCCGAACCTCGGGTGAAGAGTGCGCGCGCGCTGAAGCTCGCAGGGGGCCCGTGCACGGGGGCTCGCCGTCTTCCTCGAGGGCACGTCAGCTGCGCGATGTCGGTCGTGCGTTCACGAAGAGCCGTCGCGCCCGGGCTCGCAACGGCGCAGCGCCTCGTGCGCGCGCGCTGGCATTTGAGGCTGCTCCATCGGGGCTCATGAAAGAACGCTCGAAGGGTTGGTCGCTCTTCTGGCTGTTGGTTTCACGGCGTGCGGCGCTCCCGTCTGCTCCGACGACACCGCTGCACGCGAGAGGTGCGTCGCGTGCGGCCCCACCGGCGGGTGCACGAAGAAGGTGCTGGCGTGCCCGAACGCGTGCGACGCGCAGGCTGACTGTGCGAGTGGGCTGATCTGCGCCGCCGGCACCTGCCAGGAGCCCCTCTGCATCTGAAGACGAAGCGTGTCAGCCCCTCGCGCTAAGGTGGCTTCACGGTTCGTGGGGAAGGTAGACCCACGTGAAGCTCAATCTCTTGCGCAGCGCCCTGCTGCGCGATGTTCCCACCTCGGGCGACGCGGTGCTCGTCACGCCGCAGGGCACCACCGTTCAGCTCGCCCGCGTGCTCGTCACCGCCGTCATGTCGCTCGCCGACGTGCTGCGGCACCAGCCGACGACGTTCGTGTTTCGGTTCGGCGATGCGCGGCCCGGCATCGTCTTCTCTGAGCCCGCGCCGCGGCCCGTCGTCGAGCTGCTCGCCGACGTGCTCGACGCGACCGAGCAGAGCGTGCGCCTCGAGCAGCAGCCCGGGCTCGTGCCGGTCATGCGCATCTCGCGCGACGGCCTGCGCGTGTACTCGGGGCTCGAAGAGGCCGCTCGAGACGACCTCGTTCACTGAAACAGCTCGGCCAGCGATTCGAGCGACAGCGTGTCGCTCTGCAGGGTCAACACCTGCCGGCGCCAGACGATCTCGCGCTGCAACAGCGGCTCCCACTCGGGCATCGCCCGGCCGTACAGATCTCGCAAGGCCAGCACGTGCAGCGTCGCCGGCGCGCCCTCGGCGACGCGCGCCGCCGCGTCCCACACGAAGAGCTGCGAGTTGTAGCTCGACGCCAGCGAGAGCGATTCGAGCAGCGCCGACGACTCGAGCCGGAGCAGCTCATCGGTCTGCTTGAGCAGCCTGTTCGCCCGCCTCTTCGCGACCCGGCGGCCAGCCCGCCCCGTCGTGACGGGGGGCACGGCGACGGCTGACGTCCACAGGCACGCCTTGCGAATGAAGCCGAGGCGCCACTCGAAGGCCGAGGTGGTCGTCGCCGTCCACAGGCCGCCCAGCAGCACCTTCGCGTGCACGTGGCGAAACGTGTCGATCTCGCGCCCCAGCGCCCGCCACTTCGGCGAGCCCTCGTTCGCGTTCAGGCGCGCCAGCTCGAGCGAGATGAGCTCGCCGCGCAGGTCGCCCTTCGCCTGGAGCTGATCGGCCACGACGCCGTACCGCTCGACGTCGTCGGGGTCTTCCCGCAAGAGCTCGATCAACCTGCGACTCAGGGCCATGGGGTTTGTGATAGTCGAACGCCCATGGAGACTACCCTTCCGCTCAGCCAGGTCGACCCCGACATCGCGGCCATTCTCGGCGCCGAAGAGAAGCGACAGGAAGAGGGCCTCGAGCTCATCGCCAGCGAAAACTTCGTCAGCAAGGCCGTGCTGACCGCGCTCGGCTCGTGCCTCACCAACAAGTACGCCGAAGGGTACCCCGGCAAGCGCTACTACGGCGGCTGCGAAGAGGTCGACAAGGCCGAGGCGCTCGCCATCGACCGCCTCATCAAGCTCTACGGCGCCGAAGCCGCCAACGTGCAGGCGCACTCGGGCAGCCAGGCGAACATGGCGGCGTACATGGCGCTGATGAAGCCGGGCGACACCATGCTCTCGCTCGACCTGAACTCGGGCGGCCACCTCACCCACGGCGCCTCGTTCAACTTCTCGGGCAAGCTGTACAAGGTCGTGCACTACGGCCTCAGCCGCGACACCGAGACGATCGACTACGCGCAGGCCGCGGCGCTCGCGAAAGAGCACAAGCCGAAGGTGGTGGTGGTCGGCGCCTCGGCCTACCCGCGCACGCTCGACTTCGTGAAGTTTCGCGAGATCGCCGACTCGTGCGGCGCCGCGATGATGGTCGACATGGCGCACATCGCCGGCCTGGTCGCAGCGGGTGAGCACCCGTCGCCGGTGAAGCTCGCCGACATCACCACGAGCACCACCCACAAGACGCTGCGCGGCCCGCGCGGCGGCATGCTGCTGATGAAAGAGGCGCACGCGAAGGCGATCAACGGTCAGATCTTCCCGGGCATTCAGGGCGGCCCGCTGATGCACGTCATCGCGGCGAAGGCGGTCGCCTTCAACGAAGCGCTGAAGCCGGGCTTCAAGACGTACCAGCAGCAGATCGTCAAGAACGCGAAGGCGCTGGCCGAGGCGCTGAAAGGGCAGGGCCTGCGGCTCTGCTCGGGCGGCACCGACAACCACCTGATGCTCGTCGACCTGCGGCCGAAGAAGATCACCGGCAAGGCGGGCGAAGACGTGCTCGGCAAGGCAGGCATCACGGTCAACAAGAACCAGATTCCGTTCGACCCCGAGAAGCCGAACGTGTCGAGCGGCGTGCGCGTCGGCACGCCGGCGATCACGACGCGCGGCATGAAAGAGGCCGAGATGGCCGTCGTCGCGAGGCTCATCGGCTCGGCGCTCGATCACCCGAACGACGAGGCGAAGCTCGCCTCGATCAAGGGGCAGGTGAAAGAGCTCGCCCAGAGCTTCCCGTTGTACCGGCCTTCATGAAGTGCCCGTTCTGCAGCACCGACGACACCCGGGTGCTCGACTCTCGCGAGTCGGCCGAAGGCACGGTCATTCGCCGGCGCCGCGAGTGTGGCGAGTGCCGGCGCCGCTTCACCACGTTCGAGCGCGTCGAGCAGCTGACGCCGCTGATCGTGAAGAAAGACGGCAGGCGCGAGGCGTTCGATCGCGACAAGCTCCTCGCCGGTCTGAAGAAGGCGTGTGAGAAGCGGCCGGTCAGCGTCGAGCAGGTCGAGGCGCTCGTCGTCGAGATTGAGAAGGGCCTGCAAGACGTCGGCGAAAAAGAGATCACGTCGAGCCAGATCGGCGAAGAGGTGATGCGCCGGCTGCCGCAGCTCGACGAGGTCGCCTACGTGCGCTTCGCGAGCGTGTACCGCAGCTTTCGCGACATCGCCGAGTTCATGACCGAGCTCAAAGACATCATCGAAGAGAAGTCGGGCACGGCCAAGAAGGGCAAGAAGTGACTCGAGACGAGCGCTTCATGGCGCTCGCGCTCGCCGAAGCGACGCGCGCGCACGGCCGTACGCACCCGAACCCGTGCGTCGGCGCCGTCATCGTGAAGGGCGGCAAGGTGATCGGCCGCGGCTACCACGAGAAGGCGGGCGCGCCGCACGCCGAGGTCATGGCGCTCGCGAAGGCGAAGAAGCGCGCGAAGGGTGCCACGCTCTACACCACGCTCGAGCCGTGCAACCACCAGGGCAAGACGCCGCCCTGCTGCGACGCGATTCTCGCCGCGGGCATCTCGCGTGTCGTGTTCGCGAGCTCCGACCCGAACCCGCTCGTCGACGGCCGGGGCGTCGCGCGGCTCGAGGCAGCGAAGGTGAAGGTCGCCCGCCACGTGCTCAAGGCCGAGGCCGACGCGCTGAACCGGCCGTTCTTCAAGTACATGCGCACGGGCCTGCCGTTCGTCACGCTGAAGGTCGCGATGACGCTCGACGGCAAGCTGGCGACGTCGACGGGCGACTCCGAGTGGGTGAGCTCCGAGGCGTCGCGCCTGAGGGTGCACTGGCTGCGCAGCCAGGTCGACGCCGTGCTGGTGGGCGCCGGCACGGTCAGCGTCGATGACCCGCAGCTCACCGCGCGCGTCGAGGGTGGCCGAAACCCCGTGCGGGTGGTGCTCGACGGGGCAAGGCGGCTCTCGAAGGGGGCCCGCGTCTTCGACGATCAGGCGCGCACCATTCTCGTCGACAAGCCGAGCGCTCCGAAGGCGGTGCTGCAGCACCTCGCGCAAGAGGGGCTGCTCCACGTGCTGGTCGAGGGGGGGGCGAACGTGCACCAGCAGTTCCTCGACACGAAGCTGTTCGACGAGCTGCTCGTGTTCGTGGCGCCGAAGCTCGTGGGCAACGAGGGCATCACCTGGTCGGGCAACCTGGGCATCGAGCAGATGGCGAACGCCATGCAGCTCGAGCTGAGAGACGTCGAGCGCATCGGCGACGACGTGCTGCTGCGCTTCACGCCGCGGCGATGAGGCCGGTGCTCGCCGCCGCGGTGCTGGCCGCGACCGGGTGCGCCACCGTGCGCCCCGAGTGCGGCATTCACGGCGGCACGCCCTGGCTCGAGGTGCGGTCAGAGCACTTCGTGATGCACACGAACCTCGACGAGCCCGACGCGCTGCGCATGTCGGCCGAGCTCGAGCTGGGCCTCGCGGCGCTGCACCGCGCGATGCGGCAGGGCGTACCGAAGACGCCGGCCCCCGTCGAGGCGGTGGTGCTCCGCAACGTCGATCAGCTGCAGGGCGCGATCGGGCAGTCGAACGTGGTGGGCTACTGGCGCCCCGACTGGCGCGGCCCGCTGATCGTGATGGGCGGCCAGTCGACGCTGACCGCGAGCGACCGCGATCTCGCGACGCTCAAGCACGAGCTCACGCACTTCGTCTCGGCGTACCACCTCGGCCGCCAGCCGCGCTGGGTCGCCGAGGGGCTCGGGCGCTATTTCCAGACGCTCGGCGTCGACGTCGAGAAGCGGCTGGTGCGCTCTGGCGAGCTCGAGCGCGACGCGCTCGCGCAGGTGCAGTGGCAGGGGCTCTTGCCGCTCGAGAAGCTCTGGCGCTGGGGCCCGCCGGGCTCGCTGCCGCCCGAGCTCGAGTCGGCCGCGTACGCGAGCAGCTGGCTGTGGGTGCACTTTCTCTTCAACCGGCACAAGGGGCCGCTCAAGCAGTTCTTCGACCGGCTGAGGGCGCGCGAAGAGCCTCGGGCCGCGTTCGAGGCGGTGTTCCCGAACCCGAAGCTGCTCTACGAAGAGGCGAAGCGCTACCTCGACCTGGGCGACTACCGCGTCACCGTGGCGCCGCTGGGCGAAGTCGCGACGGGCGCGACCGTGAAGCCGTTTTCGAACAGCGACGTGCACGGCCTGCTC
>JAEUJP010000938.1 GCA_016793725.1 Myxococcaceae bacterium
ACCCTCAAGGTGCACGGCCGGCTCGCCTCGTAGCGCACCCTCAAGGTCCGCGACCCGCGCACCAGCCACAGCCGCTTCGTCACGGTGAGCCCGCCGCCGAGCTCCCACACCTACCGTGGGCACGGCGACGACTCGAACGCCACCAGCCGCTCGTGCCCGCGCGGGTGAATCGTGCCCGGGTACTGGTTCACCGCGAGCTCGACACCGCCGACGTCTTCTTCGAGCCGCGACAGCAGCACGAGCCGCTCGACGGGCGGCCGCAGCGAGACACACCAGCCGTGGTACCGCCGCGTGTTCATGCCGGCCGCCGTGCCCATCGCGAAGCCGCCCAGCCCGTCGGTCTGCAGCCACTCGACCTCGCGAGACCGCTGCAGATCTCTCAACTCGTCGCGACCCAGGCGCATGCACGGTGAGTAGACTACGCGCCCCCGTGAGCCCAAAGCCCGAGACCGACCCCGAGAGCCAGCGTCTCATCGACGACACCCACCGGAGCTCCAACTGGAAGCGCTGGGGCCCCTACCTCTCGGAGCGCCAGTGGGGCACGGTGCGAGAAGACTATTCGCAGGGCGGCAACTGCTGGGAGTACTTCCCCCACGACCACGCCCGCAGCCGCGCCTACCGCTGGGGCGAAGACGGCCTCCTCGGCATCTGCGATCGCCAGGCCCGCCTCTGCTTCGCCCTCGCCTTGTGGAACGGGCGCGACCCCATTCTGAAGGAGCGCCTCTTCGGCCTCACCAACCCCGAAGGCAACCACGGCGAAGACGTGAAGGAGTCGTACTTCTACCTCGACGCCACGCCCACCAGCTCGTACCTGAAGGGCCTCTACAAGTACCCGCAGGCCGAATACCCCTACGAGCAGCTCATTCGCGGCAACCGGGAGCGCGGCTACTCGAAGCCCGAGCTCGAGCTCGAGCACACCGGCGTCTTCGACGACAACCGCTACTTCGACGTCACCGCCGAGTACGCCAAGGGCGACCCCAACGACCTGTGCATTCGCATCACGCTCGCGAACCGCGGCCCCGACTCTGCCCGCCTGCACGTGCTGCCCACGCTCTGGTACCGCAACACGTGGAGCTGGGGCCGCGACGGCGAGGGCTACGGCATGAAGCCGCTGCTCCAGCGCACCGGCGACGGCGAGGTGAGCGTCGTGCACGACGAGCTGCCCGAGATGAGGTGGCTGCTCGACACCTCTCACCCCTTCGAGCTGCTCTTCACCGAGAACGAGACCAACGGCGAGCGGCTCTGGGGCGCGAAGAACGCCTCGCCGTTCGTCAAAGACGCCTTTCACAGCTATGTCGTGCGCGGCGCGAAGAACGTGGTGAACCCCGAAGGCAGGGGCACCCGCGCCGCCGCGCTCTATCGCCTCACGATTCCCGCGCGCAGCGAGGTGGTGCTGAAGCTGCGCCTCACCGCCGGCGCGACCGGCCACCACGACGACGTCTTCGCGCAGCGCATCGCCGAGGCCGACCGCTTCTACGCGAACCACATCTCGCAGAAGCTCGAGCCCCGGCAGCGGCAGGTCGCGCGGCAGGCCTACGCAGGGCTGCTGTGGAGCAAGCAGTACTACCACTACGTCGTCGAGCACTGGCACGACGGCGATCCCGGGCTGCCCGCTCCGCCGCCCGGCCGCTTTCGCAACCGCGACTGGCAGCACCTCTACAACCGCGACGTCATCTCGATGCCCGACAAGTGGGAGTACCCCTGGTACGCCGCGTGGGATCTCGCGTTTCACATGGTGCCGATGGCCACCATCGACCCGCAGTTCGCCAAGGAGCAGCTGCTGCTGTTTCTGCGCGAGTGGTACATGCACCCGAACGGGCAGATCCCCGCGTACGAGTTCGCGTTCGGTGACGTGAACCCGCCCGTGCACGCGTGGGCCGCGTGGCGCGTCTACCGCATCACCGGCAAGAGCCACGGCTACGACAAGCGCTGGCTGGCCCGCGTCTTCCAGAAGCTGCTGCTGAACTTCACCTGGTGGGTGAACCGCAAAGACGAAGACGGCAACAACATCTTCGGAGGCGGCTTTCTCGGCCTCGACAACATCGGCATCTTCGATCGCAGCAAGCCGCTGCCGACGGGCGGGCGACTCAAGCAGGCCGACGGCACCGCGTGGATGGCGTTCTACGCCTCGACCATGCTCGGCATCGCGCTCGAGCTCGCGACCGACGACCCGTCGTACGAAGACATGGCGTCGAAGTTCTTCGAGCACTTCGTTCACATCGTCGACGCCATGAACGCGCTCGGCGGCCACGGTCTGTGGAACGAGGAAGACGGCTTCTACTACGACCAGCTCGACACGGCCGGCACCTCGATACCCCTCAAGACCCGCTCGATCGTGGGCGTGATTCCCCTCTTCGCCGTCGAGGTGCTCGACACCGAGGCGGTCGACAAGCTCAGCGGGTTCAAGAAGCGGCTCGACTGGTTCGTGAAGAACCGGGCAGACCTCGCGCGCCACATCGCGTTCGTCGCCCGCGGCGAGGGCAGCGGTCACCAGCTGCTCGCCGTGCCCTCGCGCGAGCGGCTCGAGAAGGTGCTGCGCTACGTGCTCGACGAGAGCGAGTTCTTGTCACCGCACGGCGTGCGCGGGCTCTCGAAGGTGCACGCCTCGAAGCCGTACGTGTTTCGCGCCGGCGGGGGCGAGTGGCGCGTCGACTACGTGCCCGGCGACGGCGACTCGGGCGCGTTCGGCGGCAACAGCAACTGGCGCGGGCCCGTCTGGTTCCCCATCAACTACCTGCTCATCGAGGCGCTGCAGCGCTACGACCACTTCTACGGCGACTCGTTCAAGGTCGAGTGCCCGACAGGCAGCGGCAAGCTCATGACGCTGCGCGAGGTCGCCGACGAGCTCTCGCGCCGGCTGTCGTCGCTGTTTCTCCCGGGCTCTGGTGGGCAGCGGCCGTGCCACGGCGAAGACTCACGCTGGGCGAACGACCCCCACTGGAAGGAGCTCGTGCTGTTTCACGAGTTCTTTCACGGCGACACCGGCAAGGGCCTGGGCGCCAGTCACCAGACCGGGTGGACGGCGCTCGTGACGCGATGTCTCGATCTGCTGGCGAAGTAGAAAAAGGGGACAGGCTACTTTTTTGCGCAACGCATTCGAGACGGCTGCGCCCTTCAGGCCCGTTCGCCTGCGCTGGCGAGGTTGCGCAAAAAAGTAGCCTGTCCCCTTTTTCTACCCGGGCGGCACCAGCGCCTGCGGCCCACGGCCGATCAGATCTGCCCTGCCGGCCTCGCGCAGCGCCTCGCGCGCGAGCTCCCACTGCTCGGGGTTCCAGTACAAGAGCAGCGCCTTCTGCAGCTTCTTCTCGCGCAAGCCCGTCGCCGTGTAGACGGGCGTCATCGTCAGCGGGTCGATGCCGGTGAAGTACATGCACGCCGCCATCGACATCGGCGTCGGTATGAAGTCTTGAACCTGGCGCGGCCGCTTGCCGTTCTTCTTCAGCCACAGCGCGAGCTCGACCATGTCTTCGAGCGTCGAGCCCGGGTGCCCGCTGATGAAGTAGGGAATTTCGTACTGCTCTTTGCCCGCATCTTTCGACGCGCACGCGAACATGTTCTGAAACCGCTCGTAGCTCTCGATGCCGGGCTTCTTCATCTTCTCGAGCACGCGAGGGCTCACGTGCTCGGGCGCCACCGACAGCTGCCCGCCGACGTGGTGCGCGGCGAGCTCGTTCACGTACTCGGGCGACAGCTCGGCGAGGTCGTACCGCACGCCGCTCGCGATGAAGACGTGCTTCACGCCCTCTTCTTTGCGCACCGACTGCATCAGGTCGATCAGCGGCCCGTGATCGGTCTTCAGGTTCTCGCAGACGCCCGGGTGCACGCACGACAGGCGGCGGCACTTCGACTCGATCGCCTCGCTCTTGCACTTCAAGCTGTACATGTTCGCGGTCGGCCCGCCGAGGTCGGTGATCGTGCCGCGAAAGTCACCCTGGCGGCGCAAGCTTCGAATCTCGCGCAGCACGCTCGCCTTCGAGCGGTTCTGAATGACGCGGCCCTCGTGCTCGGTGATCGAGCAGAACGTGCACCCACCGAAGCACCCGCGCATCAGCACGATCGAGTGCTTCACCGTCTCGAACGCGGGGATCTTTTCGCCCCCGTACATCGGGTGCGGCGCGCGCGCGAACGGCAGGTCGTACAGCTCGTCCATCGCCACGCCGCCCACTTGCCCCTCGCCGTCTTCGAGCGGCTTCGCCGGCGGGTTCATGTAGATCGCCCGGTCGCCGTGCCGCTGCAAGAGCGGTCGCCCGTTGCCGGGGTTCGTTTCCATCTGGAACTTGCCCGACATCAGCGCGAACGCCGTCTTGTCGGTCGACACCTGCTCGAACGACGGCAGCACCACCGTCTTGCGGTCGGCTGCGCGCACGGCCGGGTCGGCCTCGTGCTTCTTCGCCTCGTCGTTCTTCACCAGGTACGCCGTGCCGCGCACGTCACGAATCTGGCCGATGGCCTCGCCGCGGCGCATGCGGTCGGCGACCTCCCAGATGGGGCGCTCGCCCATGCCGAAGACGAGCAGGTCGGCCTTGGCGTCGAAGAGAATCGAGCGGCGCACCTTGTCGCTCCAGTAGTCGTAGTGCGCGATGCGGCGCAGCGAAGCCTCGATGCCGCCGAGAATCACGGGCACGTCGGGGTACACCTCGCGGCAGCGCTGCGCGTACACGATGGTGGCGCGATCGGGGCGCGACTCCGTGCGGCCACCAGGGCTGTACTGATCTTCACCGCGGTTCTTCTTCTGCGCGGTGAGCCGGTTGAGCATCGAGTCGAGGTTGCCGGCG
>JAEUJP010000939.1 GCA_016793725.1 Myxococcaceae bacterium
GGCCGTCGGCCCGCCGAGGTCGCTGACGACGCCGGTGAAGCCTTCGACCTTGTCGCGGATCTGCTCGATCTCGCGCACGATGGAATCCTCGCTGCGGCTCTGGATGATGCGGCCCTCGTGCTCGGTGATCGAGCAGACGGTGCAGCCGCCGAAGCAGCCGCGCATGATGTTCACGCTGAAGCGGATCATTTCCCAGGCGGGAATCTTGGTCGCGCCGTCATGGCCGCCCTGCTCGTCGGCGTAGCGCGGGTGGGGGCTGCGCGCATAGGGCAGATCGAACACATGATCCATCTCGGCGGTGGCCAGCGGGATCGGCGGCGGGTTCAGCCAGAGGTCGCGCGTCGAGGGGCCGTCGCCGTGGCGCTGCACCAGCGCGCGCGCATTGCCGGGGTTGGTCTCCAGATGCAGCACGCGGTTGGCATGCGCGTAGAGCACGGGGTCGCCCTTCACCGCCTCGTAGGCCGGCAGCCGGATCACCGTGCGCTCGCGCGGCGGCGTGATGGCGCGGGCGTCCTGGCGCTGCACGGTGCGGCGCACGATCTGCACCGGCTTCGCGCCGTCGGGGCCTTCGTTCTTCGCACAGGCCTCGGTGGACTCGGTGTCCACGTAGGGGCTGAGGATCTCATCGACCTTGCCCGGCTGGTCCACTTCGGTGGAGTCGATCTCGAACCAGCCCGCCAGGTTAGGGTCGTCGATGCGGCGCATGAAGGCGGTGCCGCGCACATCGGTGATCGACTCGATGGGCTTGCGCTGCGCCAGGCGGTGGGCGATTTCGACGATGGCCCGCTCGGCGTTGCCGTACACCAGCAGGTCGGCCTTGCTGTCGACCAGGATGGAGCGGCGCACCTTGTCGCTCCAGTAGTCGTAGTGCGCGATGCGGCGCAGCGAAGCCTCGATGCCGCCGAGAATCACGGGCACGTCGGGGTACGCCTCGCGGCAGCGCTGCGCGTACACGATGGTGGCGCGATCGGGGCGCGACTCCGTGCGGCCACCAGGGCTGTACTGATCTTCACCGCGGTTCTTCTTCTGCGCGGTGAGCCGGTTGAGCATCGAGTCGAGGTTGCCGGCGCTCACGCCGAAGAACAGCTTCGGGCGCCCGAGCGCCTTGAACGGGTCGGCCGAGTGCCAGTCGGGCTGCGCGATGAGGCCGACCTTGAAGCCGCGGCCTTCGAGGAAGCGCGCGATCAGCACCGGCCCGAACGCCGGGTGATCGACGTAGGCATCGCCCGTGACGATGACGATGTCGCACGCATCCCACCCGCGGGCGGCGAGATCGGCCTGGTTCATGGGGAGGAACATCGAGCGTGATTCTCTAACATTCGATGGCAGTTCGATGGCAGGGTGCGAGCCATGAAACGCGCCATCGCCGCCGTGATCTTCCTGGGTCTGGCCTCCTGCGAGCCGCCCGCCTCCGACAACCCCCTGTCTGACCCCGCCGCCGCCAGGGTCGACAGCAAGCTCGTCGGCATCTGGCGCGGGCAGAAAGACGGCGATGTCGTCTACCTGCACGTCACCGGCAAAGAGAAGGGCCTGCTCGACCTGACCCTGCTCGGCAACGACACGAAGAAGGGCTCGGTCGTGCTGACGTTCGAGGGCTTCGCCACCGAGCTCGGCGGCAAGAAGTACCTGAACCTGCGCCCCAAGACGAAGGGCGATGACCCGTGGGACGACGCGTGGAAGGTGCGGCCCCGGTACATCTTCGCCCAGTACGAGCTGAAGGGCGGCGCCGTCACCCTCTCGATCATGGACGAAGACCTCGTCAAAGCCGCCGTCAAAGACGGCAAGCTCGCCGGTAAGGAAGAGGGCGACACCGTCATTCTCTCTGAGACGACGCCGAAGCTCGCCGCGTGGGTGCAGGCGGCCGATCACTCGAAGCTGTTCGAGCCGTTCGCGACCTTCAAGCCGATGAAGTAACCCCCGCTCTCCCGTAGGCGAGACGGCCGGGTGAGGGCCGCTGAAGGTGAGCACTGCGTTTCACACCTGAGACAGACACGCGCTCACCGAATGATTGCCCCGACTCGGTTTCCCCTCGGGGCGACTTTCGGTGCCGCTCTTGCACCGGCTCGCCGCGTGGTCGATCTCACCGCCCTCCACCACGAGCTCCACGCCGGCACCCGGCGCCTGATCGACACGCTCGACGCACTCGAGCCCGGCGATCGCGCCACGCTCGCGACCTACGTCGCCCACAACTTCAGCGAGCCGCAGCTCCTCGCGCTCGGTCGCATCGGTCTGCTCGCCCTCAACCGCGCCATGCGCCTCGACGCCGCCGAGCGCTGCGAGCACGCGGTCGCGCGCATCGACGCCACCCTGCGCCGCCTCCCCGCCGCCACCGCCACCCTGTGTGCGGGCGTGTGGGTCTTGAGCGAAGGGCCCCTGCCCGGCCGAATCGGGCACGCCGACGCGAATGCGGCGGCCGGCACCGTCGTTATCGTCTGCCCTCGGCATACGAATCTGCCGAGCCTGTGCGACTATTACCGTCAGTGTTTCGAAGAGTTGCCCGAGCCCGTCGTCGCCGCACTGCGCACCGCGCAGGTGAGCTTTCTGCCCATCGAGCAGGTTCGGGTGCCGCTGTGGGCGAGGCTGCGCTCTTTCGCGCACCGCGTGGCGTGGGCATGAGCGCGCTGCTGCTCAGCGCGCTGCTCGCGCTGCCCGCCGCCGCCACCACCATCACCGACAATGACCCCAGCGGCGAGCCGGTCGTCTCGCTCGATGACCCGGCCGTCGTCGCCGCCAAGCAGGCGCTCGATCGCGCCGACCCCGCGAAGGCCCTCACCGTGCTCGCGACGCTGCCGTCGGTGCCGCACGTGCGGTTCTTGCGTGCGGTCGCCTCGGGCCGCCTCGGCCGCACGGGGCCCGCGAGCGAAGAGCTCGAGCTGCTGGCCATCAACTACCCCGCCCTGTCTGACCGCTGCGCGTACGAGGCCGCGATGCTGTACGAGCAGCGCGACCTGCCGAAGAAGGCGATCGAGCTGTACGGCGCGGTGAGCGACGCGTCGTGGGTGTTCCCCGACGCGCGCCTGGCGCTCTCGCGGCTGCACAAGAAGGCGGGCGACCTCAAAGACGCGCACGACGTGCTGTCGCCGCTGCTCGAGTGGCCGCTGCAGCGCAAGGTGCGCACCCAGGTGCTGCTCGAGATGTCTGAGCTCGCGAAGGCACGCAAAGACGTGAAGCGCGAGCGCGAGGCCCTCGGCCTGCTCGCCGGCATCGGCGCCTGGTGGGCACGGCAGGTCGGCTTTCGCCTCGGCACTCCCGCGGTCGCGATGGTCGCGCGCGCCGACCAGATGCTCGACCACGGCGCGTGCAAGTCGGCCGAGAAGATCGCGCGCAAGCTCACCGCCGAAAAAGACGAGATCGGCTGCTCGGCCCGCGTCATCGCCGCCGAAGCCGCGGCGTGCCGCGGCCAAGACGTCACCGCCGACGTGCGCAAGATCGTGAAGGAGTGCAAGCAGAGCGAGCTCGCCGCCCGCGCCCTCATGACCCTCGGCGGCATGCAGGCGAAGCAGGGCAAGAGCGCCGAGGCCATCGAGTCGTTTCGGGGCGTCGCCAGGCTCTCGGGCCCCACCGTCACCGCCGCCGAGGCGCACTTCGCCGCGTTCTGGGTCGGGTGGAAAGAAGCGAAGGGCAAGGCCTCGGTCGAAGATCTCGACGCCATCGAGGCGCTGCCGGCCGGCACCCTCGGCGCTCAAGACCGCGCCCGCGCGCACTACTGGCGCGCCCGCGTCGCCCAAGAGAGCGGCGACCCAGAGACGGCCGTCACGTTGATGAGCGAGGTCGCCGCGCTGCACCCCGCGACCTGGTACGCGCGCCTCGCCCGGCAGCGCATGCCCGAGCTGAACCCCGACGCCGCGACGAGGTTCGCGTTCGCGGCGGTGCTGCCGGCGCTCGACGACGAGGCCTCTGCGGCCGTGCCCGAGCTGTCGCCCGGCATCGAAGCGCTGCGGCTCGGTCTCGATGGCGCCGCCGACGAGCTCGTGATGCTGGCGAAGCGCAACCCCTCTGCCGTCGGCAATCGCCTCGCCGTCGACGTGCTGCTCGCCGCCGGCGAGAGCTACAAGGCGCACCGCTTCGCGCGCACCGTGCTGCGCGAGCACCTGGGCGGCGAGAAGCACTCGGCCTCGGTCTGGCGCGCCGCATTTCCGTCGCCCTTCGTGGCCTCGATCGGCAAGTTCGCCGACGACGAGAAGGTGCCGCGCGGGCTGTTGCAGGCGCTGGTTCGTGAAGAGAGCGCGTTCAACCCCGCCGCCCGCTCACACGTCGGCGCACTGGGGCTGACGCAGCTGATGCCGGTGACGGCGCGGGCGCTGGCCCGAGAGCGCGGCAAGCCGCTCGACAACCTGGGTGAGCTGCTCGACTCCGAGCGCAACCTGGAGCTCGGCGCCGCCTACCTCGGCCAGATGTTGCGCCGCTTCGAAGGTGAAGGTGCGCTCGCCGCAGCCGCATACAACGGCGGCCCGACGCGCGTCGCCCGCTGGCTCAAGCTGCACCCGGCCGAGCACCTCGAAGAGTGGGTCGAAGAGATCCCCATCGATGAGACGCGCAACTACGTGAAAGACGTGCTGGCCTCGGCCGACGTGTATTCGAGCTGGCCCGCTCCGCAGACCGGCACCACCGTCGTCGGCGGCACGCCGTAGGCCCTTCCGCTCGGCCTGAGCGGAGCCCGAAGGGCGGAGTCGAAGGCGGCTCGAGTCGCCCGTGTCGACCGGTTCGACTCCTGCGCTGCGCGCCTGAGCTCACCGCAGAGCGGAGCACTTTCGTCGCTAGCCGCCGTCGCCGCCGTCGACGCTGCCCGCGTCGGGCTGACCTGCATCCATCTCGGAGCCTCCGGCCATGCCCCCGCCCGCCGTCGCGCCGCCGCCCGCCGTCGCGCCGCCGCCCGCCGTCGCGCCGCCACCCGCCGTCGCGCCGCCGCCGGCCGTCGCGCCTCCGCCCGCCGTCGCGCCACCGCCGGCAAAGCCGCCCCCCGCGGTCGCTCCACCCCCTGCGAAGCCGCCACCCGCCGTCGCGCCACCTCCGGCCGTCGCGCCGCCGCCCGCGGTCGCGGTACCACCCGCAGTCGCGCCGCCGCCCGCCGTGCCGCCGCTGCCGCCGGCCGTGCCGCCATCGAGCCCGCAGAACTCGGGGTTCTTCTCGCAGTACATGCTCGCGGCGCCGTCGAAGTCGAGGCACCCCGCCACCAGCAGCATCACCCACACGACGCGCTTCAAGGCAACCTCCCCGACAGGCCCACCACGGGCCCACCACCGATGACCCCCATGCCGACGGTCACGTCGGCCTCGGGCGCGAGAAACGCGAACGCGACGCCGCCGAGCACGAGCGCGAGGCCCGCGCCGAGAAACAGGTAGCTCGTCGTCTCGATCGAGCGGCCGCGCGACGCGAAGGCCAGCGCGCGCTCGTCGGTGTCGACCTCGGGGGTGCCGTTCGCGAGCTTGTTCTGCAGCGACACCGCGTAGCCGAACAGCGACGCGCCGCCGATGAACAGCACGCCGCCGATCATGATCGGCAGATAGCGGAAGATCGACCTCGGCTGCCCCTCGGGAGGCGCGGGCATCAAGAGCCCTCGAATGTCGTCGGCGATCTTCTCGGCGAAGACGACATCGACGGTGCGCGACTCCCAG
>JAEUJP010000080.1 GCA_016793725.1 Myxococcaceae bacterium
GGGGGAGGCGCCGGCTCGAGCGAGCCGGCACCTGCACCCCGACGTGGGAATCAGCGACAGCAGGTGCTCGTGTGCCAGAGCGCCGAGCTGCCGCGATAGATGACGGTGTTGCCGTCACCCTGCACCGCCAGGTACGCGCCCGGCCGGTTGTACGTGCCGGTCGACCACACCGCGCGGCCGCTCGCCGTGTAGAGCACGAAGTTGCCGTCGGTCTGCATCGCGGCGACGGCGGCTCCGCTGCCGTTCGTCCACGACGCCCAGATGGCCGTGCCGCCCTGGTACAGCACGAGGTTGCCGTCGCCCTGCATGACGAACGAGAAGCGCCCGTCGCACGACGTGACCGACTGGTTCACGCCGAGCTGCTGGCCCGACGCGAGCACGCCGCAGCCCGCGGGAGGAGGCGGCGGGGGCGGAGGAGGAGGCGGCGGCGGCTGTGCGCTGCACGCCGTGTGCGACGTGTTGCGCAGCAGGTTGATGGGGTTGATGTCGTTGTAGTAGCTGCCCTGCGACGACGCGTTGAAGTGCAGGTGCACGCCGCCGGTGCCGGTGTTGCCCATGTAGCCGACGAGCTGGCCCGACGTGACGCGCTGGCCGACCGAGACGACGACCTGATCGAGGTGGCCGTAGTAGTACTCCCAGCCGCAGTTGTCGCGAATCTTCACGCGCACGACGCCGCTCGAGGGAATGAGGCCGGCGTTGACGACGACGCCGTCGGCGACCGCGACGAGCGGGGCGCGGCGGTACGCGAACACGTCGATGCCGTTATGGCCGGCGGGCCCGTTCCAGTCGGAGTTCGCGCGCTGGTCGGGGCAGCTGATGTCGCACGTGCCGTCGTCGCACGACGAGTCCCACCCGATGTTGTGTGGCGCGTTCACCGGAAAGCGGTTCATCTGCGCGCTGCACGTCGCGATCGCGCCCTGCGTGCTCGCGGTCTCGTCTTCCATCGCGACTTCGTCGAGCCGAGGCTCCTGCAGCTCGGCGTCGCCAACTCCACAACCAGCCCAGACGACCAGCAGCGCCGCCTGGCCAAGCGTCGACAGCTTCATGTCGTGCTCCCAAGAGTGAAACCCCTTTGCGAGGGCTCAGACGCGTGCCGCCGAAAATGTCGCGCGGGGCCAGTGCGCGTTGTTCCAGCGAAGGAACAATGTGTCGCTTTCGAACACATTGTTTCAAGCGCCTCGCAGGCGTACTTCTCTGAGCACCATGAACCCGACCCCCTGGAAAATCGATGCGTCGCACAGCGGCATTCACTTCACCGTTCGCCACATGGTCATCTCGAAGGTGCGCGGCCACTTCTCGAAGTTCGAGGGTGAGGTGACGTTCGACGAGGCGGCGCCCGAGAAGACGAAGGTGAAGGTCAACATCGACGCGTCGAGCATCTCGACGAACGAGCCGAAGCGCGACGACCACCTGCGCAGCCCCGACTTCTTCGACGTCGCGAAGTTCCCCGCGCTCACGTTCGAGAGCACGAAGACCGAAAAGAAGGGCGACCGGCTCGCCGTGACGGGCAACCTGTCGATGCACGGCGTGACGCGCGAGGTGGTGCTCGACGCCGAGCTGCTCGGCGTCGGCAAAGACCCGTGGGGCGGCAAGCGCGCGGGCTTCACGGCGAAGACGTCGCTCGACCGCAAAGACTTCGGCCTGGGGTGGAACCAGGTGCTCGAGGCGGGCGGCGTGCTGGTCGGCGACAAGATCGAGATTGAGCTCGAGGTCGAAGCGATTGCGCCGGCGGCCGTGAAGGCCGCATAACCGAGGGCGCATGGCAGACGACTGGGCCGAGCTGCAGCAGCTCAGCCTCCCGAAGCAGGGGCCGAGGTGAAGCGGCTGCCGCAGCTCGCGCAGCTGACGAAGCTGGTGGTGCACTCGCACACGCCCGAGCCGTTCAGGGCTCTGTCGTCGAAACGGCTGACGGTCGAGGCGCGGGAGCCGGGCTGAGCCGGCGCGCGACCGCGGTGAGCAGGCCGAGCTCTATCGCCGTCACGAGCACGAGCCTCGGCGCGAGGCTCTCGGCGTGAGGCCACGCGGCGACGACCACGGCCGCAGCGAGAGCGACGAGACAGAGCACGGCGTGCGTGCGGTCGTTCGCTGCGCTGAAGCTGCGCGCCAGCGCTGCTGCCGCGGCGAGCCACGCCAGCTGCGCCACGATGAAGCCGAGCTCGTGCACCGCGCCGCGCCAGCTGAGGTGCGCTGGCGCGCCTTCGGGGGCGCCGGGTGGGAAGCCGGCTCCCGCGTCGGTGACGAAGAGGCCGGCGATGATGAGGCCGGCTCCGAAGGTGGCGACGAGGCGGGGCGCCCACGTCGCCACGGGCCGCTGGCGGCGCAGGGCTGCCGCAAGCAGCAGGGCTGCGACGCCTGCGGCGGCGAAGTTGGCGATTTGTACCCAGCCTCCTTCGCCGAGCGCGAGCAGGCTCATCGGGTGACGGCGCACGTCGTAGCCGTCTCGCGTGACGACCTGCAGCAGCCAGACGACGAAAAACGTGGGGAAGATGAACAGCGGTGCTTTGGTGAGTGCGGTCATGGGCGGCTCCTGGTTGGAGCGCTCAGATCGAGGCCGACCCCTTCTTTCGGACCTCGAGCTTCGACGCCTTGCCGTTCAGGTACCGCTGCATCGGCATGCTGGCCGTGAGCCCGGCTGCGGTGCGGTACTCGGCGCTGGCGGCGTCGAGCTGCCCCAGTCGCTCGAGCAGGTGCGCGCGCACGGCGTGCAGGCGGTGGTCGTCGCGCAGCTGCTTTTCGCCCGCGAGCGCTTCGACGCGCGCGAGCCCTTCGGCGGGCCCGCGCGCCATCGCGACGGCGACGGCGTGGTTCAGCGCGACCATCGGGTTCGGCGACACCTGCAGGAGCAGCTCGTAGAGCGCCACGATCTGCGGCCAATCGGTCGCGGCCGCCGTCGCCGCCTCGGCGTGCACCGCCGCGATCGCCGCCTGCAGCTGATACGGCCCGACGTGCCCCTTCGGCAGCGCCGCGCTGACGAGCGCGATGCCCTCGTCGATGAGGGCGCGGCTCCACTTCGAGCGGTCTTGCTCTTCCATCGGCACGAGCGCGCCGTCGGGCCCCGTGCGTGCGGGCCGTCGCGCGTCGGTGAGCAACATCAGCGCGAGCAGCCCGGCGACCTCGGGGCGGCCCTCGAGGCGCTCGTGCAGCAGGCGCGTCAGCCGAATCGCCTCACCCGAGAGCTCGGCCGAGTGCAGGGCGGCTCCGCCGGTGGCCGCGTAGCCTTCGTTGAAGGCGAGGTAGAGCGCGTGCAGCACGGCGTCGAGGCGCACGTCGAGCTGGGCCGGGTCGGGCAGCGTGAACGTGGCGCCGCTCTCGACGAGCGTCTCTTTCGCGCGGGTGATGCGGCGGGTCATCGTGTCTTCGGGCACGAGAAACGCACGGGCGAGCTGCGCGGTCGTGAGGCCGCCGACGGCGCGCAGCGTGAGCGCGATCTGCGACGCAGGCGAGAGCGCCGGGTGGCAGCACATGAACAGCAGGGTGAGCGTGTCGTCGGGCTCACGCGCGGGGTCGTCGGCGGCCGGGGCGGTGCGCGTCTCGACGGGAACCCAGCGAGCGACCTCTTGCTCACGGTCGCGTCGCGCGCGGTCGGCGCGCAAGAGGTCGGTCATGCGGTGCGACGCGGTGCGAATCAGCCAGCCGGCCGGCTCGGCGGGCACGCCGTCGCGCGGCCACTGCTCGACGGCGGCGAGCAGCGCGAGCTGGGTCGCGTCTTCGGCGGCGTCGATGCGGCCGTAGCGGCGCACGAGCGCTCCGACGACGCGTGGGGCGAGCGCGCGCAGCAGCCCCTCGAACGGCTGTGCCGCCGCGCTCAAAGGTCGTGGTTCGCGCTGAAGTCGGCGATGGGGCGCACGTCGGCGAAGGAGTCGGCGAAGACGTTGCCCGGGCTCGGGCACTTCGAGAGGCGGGCGGCGATCTCGGTCGCGCGGTCGAAGCTCTTGCAGTCGACGATCCAATAGCCGGCGAGCACCTCTTGGGTCTCGGCGTAGGGGCCGTCGGTGACGACGGGCACGCCGTTGCGAAGCTGCACGCGGCGCGTGTGCACCGGGGCGTCGAGCGGCTGGTTGTCGACGAGCTCGCCCGACTTCACGAGCTCTTCGGTGAAGGCCTGCATGAAGCTGTGCAGCGGCGCGAACGCCTCGGGGCCGAGCGCCGGGTGCTCGGAGCTCTTGCCGCTCATCATGTCGTACTGCTTCTGCGACCCGTAGGTGAGGATGATGTACTTCATGGTGTGTTCTCCGCGTTTGAGGGCACCGAGCGCCGGTGTCATCTCGAGATCGGAGCCGAGCCCGAGAACCGGACATCGGCATAACCGCCCGTAGGGTCACGATCTACAGTGGCGCGCCATGCACACGTTGCTGGTGGTGATGGCGCTCGCGGGCACTCGCGTCACGGACGACCAGGGCTGCGACAAGGGGCTCGATGCGCAGAACGAGCTCGACGGCGAGATCATCTGCAAGCGCAACGGCGTGAAGACCTACGAGGGCATGTACCGCCACGGCAAGCGCGTCGGCCTCGCGAAGACGTGGCGCGACGACGGCTCGCTCGGCAGCGTCGAGACGTTCGTCGATGGGCAGCGCACCGGCCTGAGCGAGCAGTACGACCGCGACGGCAAGCTCGAAGAGGCGTGCGAGCTGAAGAGAGACAAGAAAGACGGCACGTGCAAGCTCTACAGCCGCGGCGTGCTGCGCGAAGAGCGGCGCTACGTGCAGGGCGAGCAGCGCGGGCCGTGGGCCGAGTACTGGCCGAACGGCAAGGTGCGCGAGAAGGGTGTGCTCGACGCCGACGGCAAGCGCGACGGCCTGGTCGAGCGCTTTCGCGAAGACGGCAAGCCGGAGTCATCGCGCAGCTGGGTGCACGGCAAGCTGCACGGCACCGAGAAGGAGTGGCACCCGAACGGTCAGCTCGAGTCGCAGACCGAGTGGAGGGACGGCGAGCGCGACGGGCTGATTCAGCGGTGGCACGACAACGGGCAGCTCGCGAGCGTGTCGTGCGAGAAGAAGGGCAAGAGCATGAGCGGCACGAACGCGTGCACGGGCAAGACGGGGCCCGAGGTCGTGCTGACGAGCTTCCCGAACGGCAAGCCGCGCACGCGCGTGACGCTGCGAGACGAGAAGCGCGACGGGGTCGAAGAGACGTTCGACTCGAACGGCACGCTGCTCGAGTCGGTGCCGTGGGCGAACGGCGTGCGCGACGGCGTCGAGAAGGTGTTCGATCGCAAGACGGGGAAGCTGAAGCACGAGCAGACGTATCGGGCCGGCAAGCGCGACGGGCTCGAGCGCACGTACTTCGATGACGGCAAGGTGTCGGAAGAGACGCAGTGGAAGAGCGAGGTGCGCGGCGACCGCACCACGTGGTGGATGAACGGGAAGAAGAAGACCGTCGACACCGCCGACGGCGACGTGTCGAAGCACCTCGACTACGACGACCAGGGCACGCTGGTCGAAGACGTGACGTTCAAGCGCTCGCGGCGCGACGGGGTGCGGCGGTTGTTCTTCGCGGGCTCGGGCAAGCCGCTCGCCGAAGAGACGTGGGTCGAGGGTACGCGCACCGCGCGCAAGGAGTGGGACGAGAAGGGTGCGGTGGTGAAGGACGAGAAGTACAACGCCGACGGGTCTCGGCAGTAGCGCCGTCGCGATGGCCGCAGGCGCGACTGCGGTGCGGCGAACGTTGGAGCATCGGCCTTTCGGCCTCCGGCGCGGCGCCGGTCTCATCGCCCTCGAAGCGGACTCAGCGCCCATGGCTCGCGACGCCCAGGCCTGACATCCGCTCTGCGCACCGGCCAGTGCTTCTGGTCGCTGCGTCTCCCGTTTCCGCGCCGGTGGCGCGGCGCGGCAGCGGCGGTTGTCTTCGCGCCAGCGTCGCCGAGCGCGTCGCTCGTCACACATGGGGTGTCTGGCCCTGTCTTCCGGGGTGCCGTTTCGAAAACAGAGATCCCATGGGATGTGTGACTTCGAGATGGCCCCTCCGTCCGGGCGGTCGACCTCCCATGTCTTCCGCGCGCACGACCTCGACGGGCCATGGCGACGACGGCGTCGGGCAGCTCCAGGTCTCGTGCGGTACTTCTGCGTGCCCACGAGCCGGCGCGACGCGGTTTCGCCTCAGCGCGCCGTCACCCAGGCCAGCGCCTCGTCCATCAGGCCGGCGTCGACCGACGCGTGCAGCCGGTGGTCATCGTCGACGAGCCACAGCGCGACGTCGCACGCCGAAGCCGCAGCCAGCCGAACCGAGTCTTCGAAGGGAATCACCTCGTCGCGCCGCCCGTGAATGATGACGACGCGGCCCGCGCGCTTCGGCAGCGAGAGCACACCCACCAGCTTCTCGGCCGCCGGAGCCATCAGCACGAGCGGCCCGCCCCACGTCAGCGACGCCGCCAGGGCGCCGCCGAACGACGAGCCGACGACGACGTGCGGTGCGGCGCTCGCGACGGCCTCGGCCGCGACCCGTATCGGCTCGGCTGCGATGTCGGCCGGCAGGGGTGCGCGGCGCTTCATCAGGAGCTCGCGCGTCGCCTTCGTCGGCAGCTCGGGCGCGATGACTTCGTGGTTCGCGGCGCGCAGCCGCGTGGGCTTGTGGCCGTGGGGCCCACCCTCGAGCCCGTGCAGGAAGACGACCTTCATGAGCGCGAGCTTCTCAGAGCGCGCGGTCGTCGCAACATCGCCATTTCGGCATCGCGCCGGGTCTCGGTGAGCAGCCAGCTCGCCACGGGCTTCTCAGCGCACGTGGTCGGCTCGAAAAGGCGATTGCGGCATCGCGGCGAGCAGCGCGGCGGCCATCTTCGGGTGCTGCTTGCGCAGCTCGGCCTCGACCGCGTCGCGGAACTTCTTCTGCGTGGCTTCCGACATGCGCGTGTAGACGGCCTCGAGCTCGCCGATCAGCTCCTTCGTCGACTGCGTTGCCCGCCTTCGCCAGCTTCGCGCGCTCAGCCGCCCAGAGATTGACCCAGCGACTTCAACCCGCTTCGGGCCGGGGCTCGGCCGTGTCCCGCGACGGCACGCCGTCGATGTACGTGACGTGCTGGCCCATGGTGGCGGCGACGCGATCGCCCGGGGTCACGACCCCGGTGAGGTTGAGCGGGTCGACGGCGGAGATTCTGATCACCTCGCCGCTCTTCTCTCGGCGCCGCGTCGAGCGCGCGAGCTCGACGGCCTCGGGCAGCGCGAACTGCTCGCCCGCAAAGCCGCTCAAGAAGCGGCCGCCGCGAATTTCGCCGCGGGCCTCCATGCGCCGGTAGAGGTAGAGCAGGTCACGCCACGGCGGCGCGAGCGGCTCACGCACCACGAGGTCGCGAAACACGATGCCGTAGCGCGAGAGAAACAGCTTCGCGGTGTGCTCTTCGAGCGCGGCGGGCTCGAGGCGCTCGACGGGCTGAAGCAACGTCCACCTTCCCGGGCCCCCGCGCTGCAGCGCGCGCTGGCGCTTCTTGAGCTTCGGGCTCTGCAGCACGCGCAGGTTCTGCACGGCGTCGGCGGTGACCACCCCGCGGGCGAGGAGCTCCCAGAGGGCGTCTTCGACCTCGGTCGGCAGGCGGCGCGCCGAGGCGCACAGCTCGTTGAAGAACGAAGCGCCGCGGCGCTCGAGCGCGGCGGCCACGTCTTGCGCGGCCTGGCTCAGACCTTGAGGCAGCGGCGGCAGCCCGTCGGCGGGGTACGGCCGCGCGATCTGCAACAGCGCGTCGAGCTGGGCGCGCCGCAAGAACGTGAGCGAGGCGTTGCGGCCGGGGCTCGCACGCCGCTCGGGCACGACGGGGCCGGTCACCTCGTCGCCGCGCCGCGGGCCGACCACCGGCTTCACGTCGCGCTGGGTGAGCCGCGCCCACGCGACCTCGCCGCCGTACGTCGCCTGCTCGAGCCACTCGCCGACGTACTGCTTCATGCGCGCGGGGAAGAGCTCCTGCTCCCACGCGGCGGCGGGGGCCTCGTAGCCCTCGAGGCGCTCGACGAGCTTCAGCAGCGCCGCCGGGCCGCGCAGCTTCGAGTCTGCGTCGACGTGGTGCCAGCGAAAGAGGAAGCGCATGAAGTCTTGCGCCGAGAGCGGCTCGACCTCGGCGCGCAGCTTGCCGACCGTGAGGCGATGAATGCGCTGCAAGAGCCGCCGGTCGCACCACTCTTCTGCGCTCGCGTTCGGGCGAAAGCGGCCACGCAGCACCTGGCCGACCGACTCGAGGCGATACAGCGCCTGCTCGACGTCGCTCGCGGGCTGGCCGATGCGCTGGCTCAGCTCGGCGGGGGTGGTGGGGCCGGCGATCTCGATGTGGCCGCGCACGACGGCCTGCAGGGCTGCTTCGCGCTCGGCGGGCAGGTCGCCTTCGAGCGGCTCGAGGGTCTGCGCGTCGGGGAAGAGGGCGCGAATGAGCGGCACGCGCTCGCGCGCGTAGGCGAAGCGATGGAGCGTGCCGGCGCGGTGGGTGGCTTTCAGCTCGGCGAGCTCGGGGGCCTGGGTCTCTATCACGCCGAGCTGCAAGAGCGCGTCGTGCAGCTCGTCGGCGCTGCGCATGAGCGGCTGCGCGTCGGCGATGACCTGCTCGATGGCCTTCGCGTCCAGCGCTCCCAACGCCGCAGCGTCTTCGGCGGGCAGCGTGCGACGCACCGAGACCGCCCTCGCCCGCCGCTCTTCGAGCGGAGCGTCGTCGAGGTACGTGTACGGCGCCGAGTTCAGCATCGCGTGCGCGAACACGCTCGGCTCGGGCAGGTCGACGGCGTGCTTCACGATGCCGCCCGTCTTCATCGCCTCGAGCACGCGCTTCAGGCCCTCGACGTCGAGCGCGTCGGTCAGACAGTCTTTCAGCGACTCGTTCACGAGCGGGTGGTCGACCACCTCGATGTCGCCGCCGCCGTGATTGTCCTGGCAGCCGACCTGCGCGGGGAAGACCGCCGCGATGAGGTCTTCGGCGCGCGCCCGCTGAATCGGCGGAGGCACCCGCTTGCCCATGCGCATTCTCGGCAGCACCAGCGCGCGCCCCGACACCCAGCGAAAGCGCGTGCCGAACATCGGCGCCTGCAGCACGGCCTGCGTGAGCACGTCTTGCACCGTCTTCGCGTTCAAGAAGTCGAAGATGTCGGCGAGCGGGAAGCTGTGCTGCTCGCCGAGCGACAACAGAATGCCGTCGTCGCTCGCGGCCGCCTGCAGCTCGAAGTCGAACGAGCGGCAGAAGCTCTTGCGCAGCGCGAGGCCCCACGCGCGGTTGATGCGGCCACCGAACGGCGCATGAATGATGAGCTGCATGCCGCCGGCTTCGTCGAAGAAGCGCTCGGCGACGATCTGACCTTGAGTCGGCGCGACCCCGAGCGTGCGCGAGCCGGTGCGCACGTACGCGAGCAGCTGGGCGGCGTCGCGCATCGAGAGGCCGAGGTCTTTTTCGAGCCACGCGTGCGCGTCTTCGCGCTTCACCAGGTCTTCGCGCAGGCGGGCGACCTCGGCCGAGAGCTCTTCGGTTCTCGCGGGGGCCTCACCGTTCCAGAACGGAACCGTGGGCGGCGAGCCCGAGGCGTCGGTGACGCGCACGGCGCCGTCGTAGACGCGGCGAATGCGCCAGGTGTTCGTGCCGAGCACGAACACGTCGCCGGGCATCGACTCGATCGAGAAGTCTTCGTCGAGCGAGCCGACCACCTTCTCTTCGGGCTCGGCGATGACGGCGTACGCGAACGTGTCGGGTATGGCGCCGCCGTTCTGCAGCGCGGCCAATCGGGCGCCCTTGCGCGCCTTGAGCTCGCCGTTCACGCGGTCGCGGTGCAGGTGAACGCGGCTCCTGCCGCGGGTGGTCGAGACGCCCTCGCTCACCATGTTGAGCACCTGCTCGAACTGCGACCACTCGAGGGCGGCGTACGGCGTGGCGCGCTTCAGGGCGGCGAAGAGCTCACGTTCTTTCCAGTCTCTCGCCGCCACCTCGGCGACGACCTGCTGGGCGAGCACGTCGAGCGGGGCGTCGGGCATGCGCACGGCGTCGAGGTTGCCCTCTTTGATGGCGCGCAAGAGCGCGGCGCACTCGACGAGCTCGTCGCGGGTGAGCGCGAACATGATGCCCTTCGAGATGGCGCTCAGGCGGTGACCGGCGCGGCCGAGGCGCTGCAGCATGACCGAGATGCTGCGCGGGGTGCCGAGCTGCACGACGAGGTCGATGCTGCCGATGTCGAGGCCGAGCTCGAGCGAGGCGGTGGCGCACATCACCTTCAGCTTGCCGGCCTTGAGGGCGTCTTCGGCTTTGAGGCGCAGCTCGCGCGACATCGAGCCATGGTGGGCGGCGACGAGGCCTTCGCCGAGGCGCTCGCCGAGATCATGGGCGACGCGCTCGGCGAGGCGGCGGGTGTTGGTGAAGACGAGGAGCGTGCGGTGCTCTTGCGTGAGGGCGACGAGGCGGTCGTAGATCTGCCCCCACATCTCGTGGGTGGCGACGGCCGACAGCTCGTCTTCGGGGGTCTCGACGGTGAGCTGCCACGGGCGAACGTGGCCGATCTGCACGAGCTCGCAGCTCTGCGCGGTGCCGGTGAGGTACTTCGCGATGCGATCGAGCGGGCGCACGGTGGCCGAGAGGCCGATGAGCTGCGGGGCGAGGCCGGCGAGGGCCTTGAGGCGCTCCATCGAGAGGGCGAAGTGGGAGCCGCGCTTGTCGCGGGCGAGCGCGTGAATTTCGTCGACGACGACGGCGCGCACCTTCTTCAGCGTCTCGCGCGACTTGCCGGCCGTCAGGTACAGGTACAGCGACTCGGGCGTGGTGATGAGAATGTGTGGCGGCTTCTTCACCATCGCTTGACGCTCGCCCGAGGGCGTGTCGCCGCTGCGCACCGCGACGCGAATGGGCTGCAGCTTGATGCCGGCGGCGGCAGCGCGGGCCTGCAGGCGCTCGAGCGGCTGCAGCAGGTTCTTCTGCACGTCGTTGCCGAGGGCCTTGAGCGGCGAGACGTAGAGCACGCTGGTCTCGTCTTCGAGCGTGCCCATGGCGGCGGCGCGGAAGAGCTCGTCGAGGCACGCCATGAAGGCGGTGAGCGTCTTGCCCGAGCCCGTCGGCGCCGCGATGAGCACGTTCTTGCCGGAGCGGATGATCGGCCAGCCCTTCAGCTGTGGGGCCGACGGCTGACCGATTTCTTGAGTGAACCAGTCGCGAACGATGGGGTGAAAGTCGTCGAGCGGGTCGAGCGAGAGCTGAGGCGCGTTCATAGGGGAGCGCGCGCAGACTGAACGGAAGCGCAGTGCCGGTCAAGAGGGGGCGGGCTGATCAGCGGCTAGAGTGCTCGGCGATGGTGATGGCCACGACCCTCGCACTGGTGCTCGCTGCGGCTGACGTCGCCGAGCCTGACGTGAGCGAGGCCGAGCCCCAGCCGCGCCTCGTCATCGACGTGTACCCGGGCGCGACGATGCGGGGGCTGCTGCTGGGCATACCGCTCGGTGGGCTCATGCTGCACCTGCCCGTGAGCGTCACGTGGGCGATCGGCCCACAGACGGCGCTGTACGCACAGCTCGCGTTCACCGTCGCGGTGCCGGGCTACGGGCCGGACGGCGTCACGATCGGCGCCTCGCTCGGGCCGCAGTTTTCGTTCGGCCCCTCTGCATTGCGCGGCTTCTTTCTCACGCCGCTCTTCACGGCTCAGGTGACGAGCGCCCGCAGCCAGCTCGGCACCGCGAGATGCGCCGGGCCCGTCGACTTCGGCGCGACCTGGAGCGCCGCTGCGATGCTCGGGCTGCAGGCCGGCTACCAGTGGACGTGGGGCCACCGGCACATCGCGGTGATGCTCGGCGCGAGCGTGGGCTACGCGTACGACAACCACGGAGCATTCATCGATGCGTTCGGGGTTCAGCGCGGCACGGCGCTCTGCGGGCAGCCAATGCGGCGCGACCAGGGGTTCGTGTTCGGCGTGAACACCGAGCTGTTTCGCATCGGCTTCGCGCTGTAGCCGCGATAGTGCTCATCGGCCGCGAGAAACACATGCAACCCGAGCAGTCCGTGAGCAGAGGTGCAGCGCTGCTCGAAGCCGTCTACCGGAACCCCAGCGACCTGCAGGCGCGGCGCGTCTACGCCGATTGGCTGCTCGCGCAGGGCGACCCGCGGGCGGAGTTCATCATGCTGCAGCTGGCGGCTCCGACGGAGGCCGGGAAGGTGCGGGCGGCCGAGCTGTTCGAGCAGCGCGGCGCGGGCTGGGTGGGCGGGCTCGCCGAAGTGCTCGACGGGGTGACGGTCAACGACTTCGAAGGCGGTTTTCTGACCCGGTGCTGGCCGAAGTTCACCTCGCACGAACAAGCTGCCGCCTTGGCGAGCGACGCGGCGTGGTCGACGGTGCGCGAGGCCGTGACGTCGATTGCGACACACGAGCTGAAAGCGAAGGACAAACGCAGCAAGGCGCGCCGGACGTCTGCTTACGAGAGCGCGCTCGTACCGCAGTTCCTGGCGAGAGCCCCGCTGAACGCGCTCGAGCGCTTCGCTCGCCCCATGCCCGTGGCGCTCGCGGCGAGCCTCACGTCGCGCGCGACACCGTTCTCGTCGCTTCGCGAGCTGACCCTCGACGTCACCGACGCAGCGCTTCAGGAGTGCCGCGCGCGCTGTCGAAGGCGACCACTTTTCCCGCGCTCGAGCGACTCACGCTGAAGAGCGACGAGAGCCGCCTGCAGATGCTCGCGCCGGCGAGTGCCCTTCTGCGCGAGCGCCTCGCGGCGCAGCCCCTCTCGGTCACCATCGCGACGAACCGTGGCCCGTTCGCTGTCGCGGGCGAAACGAAGAAGTGGCTCGAGCTGGCGACCGCCGCGCCCGGCGTGCGCACCCTCTCGCTGCCGGGGAGCCCGTCGCTCGACTTCCGGCGCACCTCCGACGGGTGGGTGCTCGAGCTGAGCAACGTCGCGGCGGCGAACGAGACCGTGTTGAAGCAGGTCGCCGAGGTGAAGAAGAGGATCATCGCGGTGCGCCCCGACATGCGCTCGGTGTCGGCGCTGGCCATCACTCCGCTGCGCAGCCGGTTGAAGCCGGTTCCCGTCGAGCTGTGAGCCGCGCTGTGCGCTGCCGTTTCATCGCAGACCGATGGTGTCAGACCCGTGCGGTACGAAGGCAAGATGGGGAACCTCAGCAAGCCAGATCAGCAACTCTACGCTCGCGTCGCCGAGATACTCGAGGCCGCGCGGGGGCGCGTCGCGCGGACAGTGAACACCGCGATGGTGCAGACGTACTGGCTCATCGGCCGCGAGATCGTTCTCGTCGAGCAACGCGGAGCACGCCGTGCCGAATACGGCGACGAGCTGATTCGGCGACTGTCGGCGCGGCTCGGGCGACGCTACGGCGACGGCTTCAGCGCTGCAGGCCTTCGTCGCATGCGTCAGTTCTATTCAGAGTTCCCGCGCGGCTCGGCGCTGCGCGTGTCTGGAAAACGCTCAACACTGTTGAGCGAATTATCAAACCGAAAACAATCAACGGTGTTGAGCGAATCGGCAGGGTTCCCGCCGACGCTCTCGTGGTCGCACCATCTGGTGCTCATGCGCGTCGAGAACCCTCTCGCGCGATCGTTCTACGAGATCGAGGCCTCACACGAGTGTTGGTCGGTACGCGAGCTCGAGCGTCAGGTCGGCGCACTGCTCTTCGAGCGGCTCGCGGCCAACCGCAGCGGCAAACGCGTGCGTGACCTCGCACGCCGTGGCCAGAAAGTCTCATCGCCCGCCGACGTGTTGAAAGACCCATTCGTGCTCGAGTTCCTCGACCTCGAGGGCAAGCGCTGGAGCTCGAACGCGATGTCGAGCTGGCGATCATCGACCGCATTCACCACTTTCTGCTCGAGATGGGTAAAGGCTTCTGCTTCGTCGCACGGCAGAAGCGCCTCACGCTCGAGGGCGACCTCTACTTCGTGGACCTCGTCTTCTACAACCGGCTCCTGCGTTGCTTCGTGCTGGTCGACATCAAGCTCGGCAAGCTCACGCATCAGGACCTCGGCCAGATGCAGATGTACATGAACTTCTTCGACCGGTATCAGCGACAGCCCGACGAGGCGAAGACGATCGGCATCGTGCTGTGCTCCGACAAGAACGACGCGATGGTGAAGATCTCGCTGCCCGAAGACGGAGGCCGCATTCGCGCGTCGCGCTACCAGACGTACCTGCCGAGCGAGGCCGAGCTGCGGCGTGAGCTGAACCGCGACCGCGAAGAGGTCGAGCGGGTGCTCAAGCTCACGGCCTGAGGCGCTCGACGCTCGTCTTTCAGCGCCGGTAGAGTCGAGCCGTGCTCCTGCTCGTCGCGGTGTTGCTGGCGCAGCCGAACGTCACGTACGGGCACTTCAAGGAATACGACGCCCGGCTTCGTGCCCAGCTCGGAATTCCCCCGCTCGCTGCTGAGGCCAAGCGCGCCGACTTCGTGTTCCGCGCCGTCGTGCTGCCGTCGTTTCACCCCGAGTGTTTCGTGTCGGTGGTTCGCGCGAAGGCCAAGGCCGAGATGGTCGTGCGCTGCGCGAGTGGGTCGATCTGGCACGCGGCCGCCGCGAAGCGGCCCGAGCCGAAGACGGTGATGGACTGGTTCGAGCTCAGCGCCGACGAGGTGCGCTCGCTCGAGGCGATCGGTGACGAGGTGCGCTCGTGGTCCGAGAAGCACGAAGACGACGGCGTCGACGGCATGAGCACCACGTTCGAGGTGTCGTCGGGCAAGAGCTCGCGCGCGGTCGAGGTCTGGCACCGCGGGGGGAAGCCGAATGCCTGGGTGAACGTGCTCGCTGCGCTGATTCAGAAGCACGGCAAGAACACGACGCCGATGGTCGCGGCGTGGGCCGTGTATCTCGACGCGCGCTGAGCGGCGCAAGCGGCGTGCCGGGTTGCGCAAAAAAGTAGCCTGTCCCCTTTATTGCGCAACGAACGGCACCTGCTGCCCGGCCTCGAACGTCAGCGGCACGCGGCGGCCGTCGATCTCCAACACCAGCGTGCCTGCGTTGCGCGCGCGGTAAACGCCGCCCACCTGCGTGCCCTTCACCTCGAGCTTCATGAGCGGCAAGTCAACCGTGTACGTGCCGCCGCCCGTCGTGATGCGCAACCCGCCCGGCATCGGCTCGATGCCCGCGGCGCGCACCAGCCCGAACAGCCACATCGCCTCGGGGTTCATGTTGTTCACGGGAAAGTCGGTCATCGGCGTCACCGGGCTCGCCCACGTGCCGCCGGGCGCCTTCGAGTCGAAGCCGTCGGGCCCCGCCCAGATGCCGAGCCACTGCTCGGGGAACACGCGCGCGTGCGTCGCGTAGAGCTGCTCGTCGAGCGCGCGCCACGCCAGGTCGCGGCGGTGCCGCGCGTACGCCCACGTCATCAGCTGGCTCACCGCCGGCCACACCTGCGTGCCCTCGCGCATCGTCGGGCCGATGGCAGAAGGCGCGTCGAGCCGCGTCACCACCTCGTCGAGCACGCGGTCGCGCTGCGCCACGTCGAGCACGCCCGACAGCACGCCCCACGGCTGCGCCTCGAGGTCGATGAAGTTCGCCCGGTAGCCGTCGGCCTCGAGGTCATTGCCCTTCAGGTAGCTCTGGCCGAGCGAGTTCTTGAGCCACGCGCGCGCGAACCAGCGGCTCTGAAACGTCGCCTTCACCGCGGGCTCGAGCGCCGTCACGTACGCGTTCATTTCGTCGGCCAGCGCCGCGTCGCGCGCGCGCAGCTGCTCGGCGATGAGCGGCAGCACCACGAGCGCCATCTGGCTGTTCGGCACCGACTCGCCGTCGGCCTCGGTGAACGCGATCGCCAGCGGCGAAAGGTCTTCGTAGACGATGCCGTCAGACCAGTCGCCGTCGCCGACCCGAATCAGCCCGTGCGCTCCGAGCCGCACCGCGTCTTTCAGGTGCCGAAACGCCGCGCGCGCGTGGTGCAGCACCGTGTCGCCGCTCACGAACGACGGCCACCCTGCCCCGCGCGGGTAGAAGTCGACGCGCTCGTCGAGGAACCCGACGTCGCCCGTCGCCGCCAGGTACTCGCTCAGGCCGAAGAGCAGGAAGAGGTCGAGGTCAGAGGGGTTGTCGTGCAGGCCGCCCGCGCCGTCGACCTTGCCGTAGTCGACGAACGAGTACGCGATCTCGGCGGTCTGCGCGTCGGCCAGCGACATCACCTGCTTCAGGTTGCCGCGCGCGAGCGCCGGGTCGACGTACGCGAGCGCGGCCGCGAACAGCGCCTGGTCTCGCGGAGCCCCATCGGCCCCGTGCAGGTACAGGTACGCCGAGCCCTGCGCCGTGTAGCGCGTACCGAAGTAGTCGCTCACCGCCGAGTGCGACAGAAGCAGATGAGTGCGCCACAGCGCCTCGCGGCGGAAGAGCGGGCGACCTTCGACGTCGGCGACCACCAGCCGCGCCTTCCACCGCGCTGCTGACGCCGCGAGCGTCGCGCCCTGCCCGAGCGGCAACACCTTTCCCTTCGGCAGGTACCCGAACGCAAA
>JAEUJP010000100.1 GCA_016793725.1 Myxococcaceae bacterium
CTCTCGGCCGCCGAGGCGACCTATGGGCCGAAGCACCCCGAGACCTCGATCATTCGCATGAACCTGGGCGACGACTATCTGTACGGGCTCGAGCTCGACCAGGCGATCGAGATGTTGAGCGCCTCGGAGGCGGCGCTGACCGAGTCGAACGGCGCGAACACGCTCTACTCGCTGTCGGCGCGCACCGACCTCGGCTTCGCGTACCTGTTCTCGGGCCGGCACGCCGACGCGCTGAGCGCATTCGAGCGGGCGGCGGCCGGCTGGGCCGAGGCGCTGCCGAAGCACCCGACGCGGGCGATGGCGCTGCTCGGCCGTTTTCAGGCGATGCGGGCGACGGGCAAGACCTCGGCGCCCGATGATCTGCAGACGGCGCTGGGGCTGGGCGGTGACCTGCCCCCGTTCGAGCTGGGGCGGGTACAGCTCGAGGCGGCGCTGGCGACGAGAGACGAGAAGCTGCTGGCGGCGGCGAGAGAGAACCTGAAGAGCATCGGGCTGCCGCTGATCGCGGCCGAGCTGAAGCGCGCCGACGGAGCGGCGATTCGATGAGCGAGCGAGACGACGCAGTGGCCGAGCTGGCACGGCTCGGGGTGAAGGTGACGACGGCGACGGTGCCGAAGGGCGTCGAAGGGCCGCGGGTGCTCGACGTGCTGCTGGCCGAGGCGTGCGCTCGGGGCGACGGCGCGGCGATCGCGCTGTTCGAGAAGACGTACTTCCCACACGCGACGCGGGCGCTGGCGAAGATGGGGCTGCCGGGCTCGCTGGCCGACGACGTGGTGTCGTGGATGCGCTTCGAGCTGTTCGCGCGCGACGGCAAGCCGCTGACGGCGACGTACTCGGGGCGCGGCGATCTGGGCAGCTGGGTGCGCTCGATCGCCGTGCACGAGGGGCTGAAGCGCGTGAAGAAGGCGCGGCGCGAGGTCGACCCCGAGGCGGTGGCCGAGCTGCCGGTGCCGGCGATCGAGCTCGGCATGGTGAGCGGCGCCCACGGCAAGGAGTTCACGAGGGCGCTGCAAGAGACGTTTCGAGAGCTCTCGGTCGATCAGCGAAACCTGTTGCGGCAGTACTTTCTCGATGGGCTGACGATCGACGCGCTCGCGAAGCTGCACGCGATTCACCGCTCGACTGCGGCGCGGCGCGTCGATGCGGCGCGCGCCGAGCTGGTCGAGAAGGTGAAGGGCCGGCTGAAGGTCGAGCTCGGCATGTCGAACCAGACCGTCGAAGAGGTCATCACCCTGAGCAACCTCGATGAGAGCCTGGGTGGGCTCTTGCGCAAGACGAAGCGTTAGAAAGAGTGGCTTTGTCTCCAGCTCCGCGTCAATTCTGCGTCGTGACCTCGACGTGCGGCGCGAACGGCTGCACGCCCACCGCGGTGAACAGCTCGTCGGGGTAGTAATACGCGCCGCCCTTCACGGTGAGGCGCCCCTTGCGCAGCGCGCCGATGTCGGTCGTCGGGTCACCGTCGACCAGATAGAGGTCGGCGAGCTTGCCTGGAGCCACCGAGCCCAGCTGCCCTTCGAGCCCCACCAGCTTCGCGCCGCCGAGCGTCGCGGCCTGCAGCGCGGCGGTCGGCGAGATGCCGGCCTTCACCCAGGTCTCGAGCTCCGAGAGCAGCGTCAGGCCGGCGATGTCGTCGGTGCCGGGCACGAGCGGCACGCCCTCTCTCTGCAGCAGCACCACGGCCTCTTCGACCTTCTTCCACGAGGCGGCGTAGAGCTCTTCGTGCTCGGGCTTCACGTCGAGCGCGGCGGTCTTGCGCGCGCGCTGCACGGTGATGGGCGCGTGTGAGAGCCAACCTTCGTCGGCGGGCGACGCCTTGCCCGGTCGCGCGCGCAGCAGCACCGAGAACACCTCGAGCGTGGGGTCGAGCGTGGTCTTCTTCTCTTTCATCAGCTTCAGCATCTTCTGAAACGGCTCGGCCTTGAGATCGAGCTTGCCGAGCCGCTCGCCGAGCGCGGTGAAGCGAAACGGCGTGCGCGTGTCGTCTTTCGGCACGTCGATGATGAAGCTGAGCAAGAGCTGGTTGATGTGGTGAATCTCGTCGTAGCCGTCGCGCACGGCGCGCTCGCTCGACATGAAGGCGGGCACGTGCCCCGAGACGTGCAGGCCGAGGCGGTGCGCCTCTCTGGCGAGCGGCGCGACGAAGTCGGGGTTCATCGAGTTGTAGATCTTGATGCCCCAGTAGCCGTGGTCGGCGAACCAGCGCACCTTGTCGACGCCCTCGTCGGCCGAGTCGATCACGAAGCCCATGTGCGCCGAGAACGGCGACTTGCCCTCGATGAAGCCGCTCATCACCGAGCGCGGCCCGAGCAGCCTCCCTGTGCCCACCTTCTGCGCGAGCGCGAGCTGCGTGTCGATGTCGTTGCCCGGGTCGCGCCCGAACGTGACACCCGAGGCGAGCGCGAGCGGCCCACCCCAGTCTGAGACGTGCGCGTGCGAGTCGAAGAGGCCGGGCAACAGGGTGCCCCCGCCGCCGTCGGCGACCTTCGCGCCCTTCGGCGGCGCGTCTTTTCGCACCGAGACGACGCGGTCGTTGAACACCACGACGTTGGTGGGCTCGCCGCGCTTGCCGCTCGCCGGGTCGAAGATGCGTACGTTCGTGAGCCACAAGGGCTCGGTGATGGGGTGCGCGACCTTCTGCGTCAGCCTCTCGAGCAGCTCGGCCGAGACGTCGCCTGCGAGCTTCGAGAGGTGCGCGAACGACGACGTGTACTTCTCGTCGACCAGCACCCAGCCCGGCTGAATGGTGCCGGCGAACCGGCCCTTCACCTGCAGCACGAAGAAGGGCGACACGTCCCACCCCCAGAGCGCGTACACGGTGGCCCTGTCGGCCTTCGCGCCGGGCGCGAGTGGAATGTCACGCAGCTTCTCGAGCCGCACCTTGCCCGCCGGCAAGAGCGTGTGCTCGAGGTTCTTCGAGTTGAGGAGCGTGTCGAGCATCAGCCCGAACGCCCAGGGGCTGCCGTTGTTCGGCGCGTAGAGCGCGTCTTTGGCGTCGGCCTCGCCCTCGTCGTCGAGCGACCTCCACTTCGCCTTGCCGGCTTCGACGACGAACGACTCCTTCACCGGGGCGCCGACCCAGCCCCTGCCTTCGATCTCCCACTTCACCGGCAGCTTTCCCGCGCCGAGCTCGATGTGCTCTTTGAGCTTCGAGCCGCGGCCGTTGTCGTCGACGCGCCAGTCGACGTCGATGGTGTTGCCGGTGGTGGTCGCGGTGAACGTGCCGATCGGGCCCGCCGCCGTGACCAGCGACAGCTTGTGCACCTGCGCCGAACCTCCCAGAGCCAGCCCCACCAGCAGCGTCGAGATCATGGTGGCCGCGCAAGCTAGGGCAATCGCGACGGGCGCACACCTCACTTCACGTCACATCGAGTGGACACTGTCACCTCAAGACTACAGTAACCATATGTATTTATTATGTTTTTAGACAACTCGCGCATGCGACCCGCCGATGAGCCGGGCATGAGCTTGAAGAACGCAATCGCAGCCGACCGCCGTGGCAACACCCTGATCGCGAAGGCGCTGAAGACGGGCCCGTTGACGGCGACGTCGACGGGCGAGGCGGTGAAGGCCGCCGAGCGCATGCTGAAGCTCGCGGGCTACGACGTGGGCGCGGTCGACGGGAAGTTCGACGCGAAGAGCCTGGCGGCGCTCGAAAAGCTCGACGCGGCGACGGGCAACGCGGCAGACGGCGCGTTCGATCAGAGCTCGTTCGACACGCTGAAGGGCATTCAGGCGCGCGTGCGCAAGCACCACGGCGACACGTTTTTGGGTCAGGGCCAGGCGGGCGCGACGGTGAAGGCGGCCGAGCAGCGCCTCGCGCGCCTGGGCTACGACGTGGGCGCGGCCGACGGCGTGTTCGACGCGAAGACGGCGGCGGCGGTGAAGGCGTTCAAGCGCGACGAGGGCATGAAGCGCGACCCGAGCTTTCTGGGCGACCGCTCGGTGAAGGCGCTGCGCGCCGAGGTGAACGGCCTGGCGCACGCGCCGTACCGCGGCCGGGTGGTGAAGAACCACAAAGAGCACCGGCGCCTCGACGCGGCGACGGCGGCGGCGGCGAAGAGCGGCATCGCGGCGGGAGCGAACGTTCGGGTGGTGAAGAACGTTCAGGCGCACCTGAGGTCGGCGGGGTTCGACCCGGGCATCGCCGACGGGAAGTTCGACGGGCGCACCGAGGCGATGGTGCGGCAGTTTCAGACGAAGGCGGGGCTGCCGGTGACGGGCGAGGTGAACGAGCGCACGTGGAGGCAGCTCGAGAAGGCGCGCTTCCTGGCGAAGACGGGCACGAGCCCTTCGCAGAGACTCGGCGAGAAGTCGGCGTCGGTGGCGCACACCGAGAAGATCTTGCGCAAGCTCGGCTACAAGAACGTGAAGGCCGACGGCATCTTCGACCGCGAGACGCTGAAGGCCTCGCGGGCGTTCGAGAAGCGGTTCCCGGGCATGGGCAGCGACGGCGCGGTGGGCGCAGGGCAGCTCGAGCGCATGAAGCAGGTGCTGCGGGCGAAAGAGAACCCGGGCAGCGGGCCGACGGTGAAGAAGGGCTACTCGGGCAACCCGGTGCGGCAGCTCGAGGCGCGGCTCGATCAGCTGGGCTTCTTCGGCGGCAAGGCCGACCGCAAGTTCACGGCGGGCACGGCGCGGGCGGTGCGCAGGTTTCAGAAGGCGTTCGGGCTGGAGGCCGACGGCGTGGTGGGCAAGAAGACGTGGCGCATGCTGGGCGTCGACGCGAAGGGCGCGGTGTCGCCTCCGGGCATCGGGGGCACGGCGTTCGGTCGCAAGCTGGTGAGCGCGAGCAAGGGCGTGGCGATGAGCATGGGCGGCTACTCGAGCCAGGGGCTGTGCGCGACGGGCGTGAGCCGCGCGCTCGCCCAGCTCGGCGTCAGCGTGTACGGCAACGGCAACCAGATCGACAACAACCTGCCGCGCGACAAGTTCAAGCAGATCAACGTGTCGCTGGCCCAGGCGCTGAAGATTCCCGGGGCCATCATCACGTGGGAGCGCACGTCGACGGCGCTCGGCTCACGCTTCGGTCACGTCGCGGTGAGCTGGGGCAACGGTCGTACGACGAGCTCCGACTTCATCGAGTCGAATACGACCGGCGCGGGGCGCAGCGGCATGAAGGTGTTCGTGCCGCGGTAGGGGCACGGCAGAGTGCTAATACGGGGGCGTGCAGCCCACCCCCGTACGCATCGGCACGATGGACATCGCCCGCCCCAAAGAGGTGGCGACGCTGCCCGTGCGCGCGCTCAGCCTCGCCGAGCGTGTGTGGCGCGCGTCGAAGCTCGTCTTCGGCGTCTCGGGCTCGCTGCTGGTCATCGGCAACATCGCGCTGCTGCTCTTGCCGGTGCCACACCTGCACCTGTGCCTGTTCCCGCTCGCCTTCATTCTGGGGCCGCTGCTCGGCTACTTCGCCTGGCGCGACCGCGTCGTGTTCGGCCGCGGCGAAGTGCCCTGCCCCAAGTGCCACGAGCCCGTCGCCGTGCCCGACGGCACCCATGGCTACCCCGCCCGCTTCAACTGCCCGTGCGGCATTCGGCTCGAGCTCAAGCCGGCAGCGTGAGCTCGTCGGCCTCGAGGCCCTGACCCAGCTGCGCGTCGTGCGTCACGATCAGCAGCGCGCCCGGGTACTCTTTCAGCGCCGCGCCGAGCCGCTCGATCGCCGGCAGATCGAGGTGGTTCGTCGGCTCGTCGAGCACCAGCAGCCACGCGTGCCGCCCCAGGCCCAGCGCGAGCCTGAGCTTGCGCCCCTCGCCGGGCGACGGCGCCGGCGAGCTCAGCAGCCGATCCGGCTCCACGCCCAGCGCGTGCACGAGCTGCAGCACCCGGCCCCGCTCGTCGTTCGGCAGCGCCTTCGCCGTCTCGAGGTCGGCCTGCGACGCTTCGAGCGTCAGCTCTTGCGGCAGCACGAGCCGCCGCTCTTCCGGCACCGTGCAGCCCTCGGCCAGCAGCCGCTTCAGCAGCGTCGTCTTGCCGCTGCCGTTCGGGCCTTTGAGCCACAGCCGCCCGTCGCGCCCCAGCTGAATGCCGCCGTGCTGCACCACCGCCGGCTTCGGGCACGGCTCATAGCGAACGAACAGCGCCTGCCCGGCCTCGTCGACGACGTGCACGTTCTCGAGCTCGGCGCGCACACGCTCGGCGCTGCGGGTCACGCGTCGCAGCGTCGCCGCGTGCGACGTCTCGGCCTGCTCGGCGCGAAAGTCGGCGCCGAGCGATCTCGCCTCAGAGTCGTACCTGTTCCGCATACGCGCCGCCGTGCTGCGCATCTTCGACGCCGACGCCAGCGCGCGGCGCTTCGCCTCGAGCTTCGACTCCTCTTTCTCAAGACGCCGCTTCGTCTCGCGGTGCTGCTCGCGCTGCCCCTCTTCTTCTTCGAGCCACAGCGCGCGGGCCGCCGAGTACGGGTGGCGGTAGAGGCGCGCTCCGCCGGGCACGAGCCGCAGCGTCGAGTCGGTCACGTCGTCGAGCAGCGCACGGTCGTGCGAGACGAGCACACCGACGCCGTTGAAGCCCTTCAGCGCCCCGCGCAGCGACCGCAGCCCCTCCGAGTCGAGGTGATTGCCCGGCTCGTCGAGCAAGAGCACGTCGGGCTCCTGATGCAGCGCCGCCGCGAGCTGCCAGCGCTTGCGCTCGCCGGGCGACATCGTCGGCCACCGCTCGAGCTGCGACACGTCGAGCTTCAGCCGGCCCACCAGCCGTCGCGCCGTGCCGTCGTTCGCCTCGCTGAACGCCCGAATCGTGTCGTCGAGCGCTTCGACGCGCTGCGGGCACCACGCGATGCGCGCGCCCTTCGGCTCGGCGACGAGGGCTCCGTGGCCCGGTTTCAGCTCGCCCAACATCAGGCGCAGCAGGGTCGTCTTGCCGAGGCCGTTGGCCCCGACGAGCCCGCACCACCCGGGACCGAGGTGGAAGTCGAGCGACTCGAAGATTGACGTGGTGTCGTAGGCGAAGCCCAGCTGCTGGGCTCGCAGGGAAGGTGAGGCTGACATGACGAAAGACTCCGGGAAGAGGGCCGGTGCTGAACGGCGAACGCTGCCTCTGGAGTCAGGAGATCATGGTTGCGGCCCCGCGAGGGGAGCAGCTGCACCTTAACGAAGCTCGCGCCGGTCTCGCCAGCGCTTCGCCTGCCCACGCCACCGGGCCGGCGTCGTGCCGTGCCAGCGGTTGAACGCGCGGTAGAACGCGCTCAGATCTTTGAAAGCCGAGCAGAAACGAGGCCTCGGCGATCTCGATCTTCGAGTCGCTCAGGTACCGGCTCGCGAGCGCCGCGCGCACCTGGTCTTCGAGCTCTTGAAAGCTCACGCCCTCTTCGCCGAGGCGGCACTGCAGGCTGCGGCGGCTCACCGCCAGCGCCTTCGCGACGTCGCCCGCCTGCGGCGCATCGGCGGCCCGCTTCATCAGCACGTCGCGCACGCGACCTGCCCAGCTCGCTTCGGGCACCGGCAGCTTCGCGGCGACGTCGTTCGCGTGCCGCTCGAGAAACGTACCCACCGACGCGTCACCCGCCGAGAGCGTTCGCTCGAGCAGGCGCCGTTCGCGCTCAACGGGCCCGCGCAGACGCCCACGGCGAACTTGTGGCCGGGGTCGAACGGGGCGTTCAAGAGCTCCTGCTTCGTCGACGCCGGCAGCGTATCGAGCGCCGGGTCGGTGACTTCGGGTGAACCGCAGGCCGCGAGCAGCGCGGCAGAGAGCCCGACGGGGTGACGTCGGGTCATGCACGGCAAGATGCCGGGTCGCGCTCCGAGCCTGTATTGCGGCGCGCGCCAACGATCTGGCCGCGAGCGCCAACCTCACTCGCAGGCGGGCCAGCCCTCGTGAATGCGCCAGGTTTCGGGCGACGACACGTGGAAGTCGAGGTCGAGCAGCACGGCGCCGTTGGGGCGGTCGGAGTTGGCGCCGGTCAACGTCACGCAGCCCTCGAGCGGGTACGCGGGGTGCTGCACGCGGCGCTCGCGCAGAACTTTCCACCGGTGCTCGGGCTTCACGCCCAGCACGTCGAGCTGCCGCTCGAGCGCGGTGACCGCGGCCTCCCACGAGGGGAAGACGCCGAGCTCGGGCTCGATGTCGCGCAGCACGTGCGTGTCACGATCGATCGAGCCGATCGCCGAGCGCGTCATCGTCGTGAAGCGGCGCCCGCCGGGCAGAACGATGGTGAGCTCGACCGGGCCCACGAGCTCGTGCATGCCCGACGGCCGCGTCGCGTCGTGCGCCGGCCACCGGTCGCCCGTGATCTCGCTCACCGGCCGCCCCAGCTTCACCGTCACCGGCCCCCGCGGCCCGGCGTCGACGGGCTCTCGGTGGCGCTGGCAGCCGGCGATCGCGAGCACGACGACGAGCCAGGGCCGCACGGCGCGCACCGTACGACCTGCCCGCTCGGGCGGGTGTTCGGCCCGAGGTCGTTGCTAGAACCACGGCGTGCTGCGCACGACGCTCGATGACGCCCGGCTGCTCGAGAAGGCCTGGGCGTTGCCGTCGGCGCAGCGGTACGCGCCGCTGTGGTCGCAGGGCTTCCGCGCCATCTGCGGCCCGACCAGCGTCGCGAACGTGCTGCGCTCGATGCAGCTCGAGACGGGGCGGAACCCGTTTCGACGCTTCGGCCTTCGCGCGATGAGCCTCGATCAGATCGTGAGCGAGTCTGCCGAGCTGCTGCCTTCGCCGTGGCGGGTGAGCGCGGTTCGGCCGGGCTCGGTCGATGAGCTCCGGGCGCAGCTGCGCGCGTCGAACCATGAGCACGTGCGCTTCGTCGCCAACTTCTCGCGCGCCCCGCTGTTCGGGCATGGCGGCGGCCACCACTCGCCGCTCGGCGGCTATCTCGAAGACGAAGATCTGGCGTTCGTGCTCGACGTGAACGCAAGCTTCGGGCCCTGGCTCGTCAGCCCCGAGCGGTTGTTCGAGGCGACGAACACGACCGCAGACGGGTCGACCGGCAAGACGCGCGGTCTCGCGCGCTTCGAGCGCTGACGGCGACGGCGGAGTGCAGGATCACTTTGAGGCGCCGTGACGCGCAAGAGGTCTGACGCGGCTGGGCGTTTTCGGCTGGCGTCGTCGGCGTGGTCCGTTGGGCAGCTGACGGTGCTCACGGGCAGCCGGAGTCTTGAGCGCTTCTCGGATGGCCCAATGAAAGCGGCGAGGGCCGGCCGTGCGGTAGAGCGCGCGAAGCTCGACCATGCGGCGGCCACGAAGGATGGACCAGCGCTGGCCGGCCTGCTTCATGCGCGACTGCAGCACGTGCTTGTGAGCGCTCTCGACGATGCCCGAGCCGATGGGCAGGCCCTGCTCGCGGAACTCGGTGTAGCGCATGCGCTTGGCGTTGGTGCGGTAGTAGCCGACGAGCTGGTTGAGAACGGGCAGTTGCTCATCGGTGACGAGAGGCAGGCAGTCCATGAGCTCGCGGATGACGGCGTCGGGCGAGTTGGCGTCGATGAGCTGCCGGATGCGAGCTTCCCAGAGCGGAAGGCAGGCGTCGTTCTCGCCGAGCAGCTTCTTGCCGCAGGCGGTGCCGTTCTGGACAGCGTGGATGAAGTCGAGAATCTGAATGGCGAAGGGGCACAGGTCTTTCGCAAGGGGTCCAGTTCTCTGGGGCGCCGTCGCCGAGCCAGACGATGCGCATGACGTCGTCGGCGAGCATGCTGCCGTCAGCAGCAATGAGCAGGAACCCCGGGGCCTGTTGAGGCGACGGAAGTGCCGCCTTCTGCAGCGCGAGCCGGCTGTGCGCCTTCTCGCGTCGTCGACCGACCCGGTCGACGACGTGGCGGCACAGGTTCGACGAGATGGGGAGCGTGTAATGAATGTCCCAGCGCTCGGCGGCTCCCTCGAAGGAAGCGTTCATCGCGAAGTCGAGGATGCGCTTCTCCATCGCATCTGAAACGTCGCCTTCCTCGGGCAGCTTGAGCTCGATATCCCGTGGGTAGAAGCCATGCTTGCAGTCGCTGCAGTAGTGGTAGTTGCGCGAGAGCCGAACCTCGCCGGCGGTCGTGAGGTAGTGACGAACGCGGTTGCGCGTCTTCACTCGCGCCCGTTTGCCGCACCTTGGGCAGGGTTTCGGCTTGCCGTCCTCGGGCGGCAGAGCCGCAATCTTGGCAGCCTGCACTTCTTCGCCTGCCAGGCGACCGAACTCCTCAGCCGCCAACTCGATGTCGTCGAGGGTCTTTGCGCCGCTCGCCACGAGGCGTCGCCCCATCTCGGCGAAGCGCTCAGCGTCGCTCAGATGCCCCCACTTAGTTCCATCGTTCGGGGCTTGGGTGTTCGCGGGTTTTCTGGGCGTCCGGCGTCGTGACATGTGGCCTCCGGGAAGGAGACAGATCATCGTCCGAGCTTCTTGTCGATCCCCCCGAATGCAGGCCGCGCTCTCAAAGTGGCCATGCACTCGCGACGGCGCGACGGCGCCGAGCGGATGAGTGTCAGACCCACGTGGCAGACTGCGCACGTGGACGAAATCAAGACCGAGTCAGATCAGTTTTCACGGCATCTCACCGACGCTCTCCTCCTCGATTGGGTCGCCGAAAACGGCGCGCACCGGCTCGGGTTCGACGAGATCGCGAGGTTCTTCGCGTGCTCGCAGGCGGCGCTGTACCGGCGCTTTCGCGGCTGGCACGCGCTCATGGAGTTCCTCCATGGCGCGCTCACCGAGACCGTCGACGCTGCCTTCAAGGGGCCGAATGGCCATCGCCCCGAAGACTTGGAAGATTGGTGGACGACGATGGTCGCGTTCCTCCGGTCGCGGCGCGGGCGGGCTTTCCTGTCGCTCCGGCCGTGCGCTTCGAATGGGCGCGACATGGCCGAGGTCGCTCGAGCCGAAGCAGAGCGCCTCCAACACCTCACCAGATGGGTGAAGCAGGCGACCTGCCCAGCGGGCGTCGCGCCGACGACGGTGACACGCATGTTGTGGTCTCTCGTAGTGCTCGGCGCCGGCGAGCCCGACGTTGAGCGCCAGATGTTCGAGTTCGCGCAGTCGCTGGTGGCCGCGCGCCACTGAGCGGCCTGAACGAGGCGACGCACTGCTCCATGCGCGAGTGAGGAGAATTTTACCTCGCCTGCCCGGCCCCCTCCTGGGTGTGTCACTCAGTGACTGGGTCACCGCCCCCGAGCCCCACCCACCAGGTGAGGAGAATTTCTCCTCGCCTGCCCGCCCCCCTCCTGGGTGTGTCACTCAGTGACTGGGTCACCGCCCCCGAGCCCCACGCACCAGATGAGGAGAATTTCTCCTCGCCTGCCCGCCCCCCTCCTGGGTGTGTCACTCAGTGACTGGGTCACCGCCCCCGAGCCCCACGCACCCGAGGAGGTGAATTTCTCCTCGCCTGCCCGGCCCCCGCCGGGGGGTGTCACTC
>JAEUJP010000011.1 GCA_016793725.1 Myxococcaceae bacterium
TGATCTCGGGGCTGCCGCGCATCGACGACTGCGCCGACGCGCGGTGGCTGCTCGAGGTGGTGCCGCCGCCGGCCGACCTCGAGGTGCGCGCGCGGCTCGAGCGCACGCGCGACCTGCTCGCCCGCGCCCAGACCGAGCGCGACCTGGGTAGACTCGACGCGACGACGGCGCTCCTCGAGCGCGTCGTGCCAGAGGCCAGAGCGATCGGCTACCCGCCGCTGCTCACCGAGGCGCTCGTGCTCGAGACCGAGGTGATGCGCACGACCGGGCACACCGTCGCAGCCGAGGCCGAGGCGTGGCTGGCGGTAGAAGCAGCGCTCGCGAGCCGCGATCAGCGGCTCCAGGCGCAGGCGTGGCTGAGCCTCGCCGAGACGGTCGGCATCGTGATGCGCCGCTTCACCGAGGCCGAGCGGTTGTTTGCGGTCGCGCGCTCGGCCATCGCGCCGCTGGCGCGCCCCGCGGCGCTCGAGGCGCGATGGCTTCGGGGGTCGGCCCACTTCCTCGAGATCAGGGGCGACGCCCAGAGCGCGGTGCCGCGTTACCTCGAGGCGATCGCCGCGTACGAGCGGCTCGAGGGCGCACCGCGAGGGGCCCAGGCGTGGCTGTGGCGGCGCCTGGGTGAGACCCAGCTCTCTGCCGAGCGGCCCTCGGAGGCCGAAGCGGCCCTGCGCAAGAGCATCGCCCTGGGCGAGGCCGACCCGACGGGCTCGAGCCAGCTCGATCGCGCGCTGGTGTCACTCGCCGACGTGCTGCGGGAGCAGCGCCGCTTCGACGAGGCCCGCAGCCTGCTCGAGCGGGCGCTGCCGCTCGCACGCAAGGGCGGGTCGTGGACGAGCCCCGTCGTGGCGCTCTACACGCTCGGGCACCTCGAGCGCGACGCGGGAAACCTGAACGCGGCGGCCGAGTGGTTTCAGCGGTACCTCGCGCTGGTCGAGACGTTGCCGAGCCCCAACCCGTACCTCGGCGACGCGCTCACCCTGCTCGGTGAGGTTCAGCTGGCCCAGGGAGCGCCGGCCAGCGCCGAGCCCCTCTTGCGCAAGGCCGTCGCCGCCTTCGACAGGTTCGGGATGCACGATGACGTCGAGACGCTGTTCGCCCGAACCGCGCTGGCGAGGGCGCTGATCGCCAATGGCCACCGCGCCGAGGCGATCACGGTGATGGAGCACGCCGTACGGCTGCTCGAGGGCAGCACCTCCGGAGCGGCTGAGACCGCGAAGGGCCGCTTTCGCGTCGCCCGAGCGCTCTGGGAGCTGGGCCGCGACCGGCCCAAGGCGCTCGCGCTGGCGAAGGCCGCGCGCGAGGCCGGCGGCCCTTCGACCCGAGCCGAGATCGACGCCTGGCTCGAGCAGCACGAGCGGCGGCGCTCGCCATGAAGCCCGGTGCGGCGAGGCAATGTTCGACAGCTATTGGCGCCTCGGCGGTCGGTCGCTAGTCTTTCGCGGCAATGGCCGGCAAGCGCATCATGGTGATCGACGACGACGCGCTGATCCGGCTCCAGGTGTGCGACGCGATTCGCGCCATGCACCCCGACGTCGAGCTGATGGAGGCCGCCGACGGTGAGCTCGCGCTCGCCAGGCTCGACACGTTCGCCGCCGATCTGGTGCTGCTCGACCTCTTCATGCCGAACCTGAGCGGCGTCGAGACGCTCTCGTTCATTCGCCTGCGGCCGAACCCGCCGAAGGTCGTCATCATGTCGAGCCTCGACAGCGAGAGCATGAAGGCCGACCTGCTCGGGCAGGGCGCGGCCGGCTTCATCGGCAAGCCGTTTCACCCGCTCGAGCTGGCCGAGACCATCAACCGGAATCTCTAGAGTCATGGCCGAGTATTGGGTTTCAGATCGTGGAGGTAGGCGTCTCGGGCCGGTGCGGCTCGAGGTGTTGCGAGACCTCATCACGAGCGGCCGCCTGCGCGGCCTCGACAAGGTCTCGGTCGACGGCGTCACGTTCAAGACGCTGCCCGAGTTCCCCGAGATCGCCGCGCTCTTCCAGGAGCGTGAGGCCGCGGCGGCCAGCCCCGAGGCCGCCGGTGAGGCGAACCGGCTGATGGCCGAGATCAACGCGCTGAAGTCGCGGCCGGTGCACGACGTGTTCGGGCTCCAGCAGACCGACTCGATCGACGCGTACCGGGCGAAGTTCTTCGCGCTCGTGCGCCGCTTCTACCCCGAGCGAATTCCGAAAGACCCGCAGCCCGGGCTGCGCGAGGCGTACTCCGAGATGTTCCAGCTGCTCTCGAGGCTGATGGCGCAGGTCGAGGCGCTGAACCACGCGAAGCCGCTGCCGCGCCCGCCGCAGCTCGCGCCGCCGGTGCTGACGCCGGTCGCGGCGCCCGTCGCCGCCCCGCCGAAGTTCGAGCCGAAAGAGTTCATCGGCTGGGAGCGCCGCGGCGACGACCGCGTCTACTGCGACGTCGCGTGCACCCTGCAGAACGCGGTGCAGATGTTCACGTCGCACAAGCTCGTGAACATCTCGAACGGCGGCTTCTTTCTCGCGTCGTCGCGCTCGCCGCGGCTCGGTGAGCCGATGGAGGTCTCGATGAGCTTCGACCCGCCGGCGCGCAAGATCGTCGCGATGGCGAGCGTCGTCTGGGAAAACCAGGTCACCGACTCGAAGACGCCGCGCGGGTTCGGGTGCCGCTTCACCCGAATTTCGGACGAAGAGAAGAAGTTCATTCAAGACTTCGTGCGCAGGGCCGTCGCAGCGGGCGCGGGCATCGGCTGATCGGCTGGGCCGGTCGCGGGCTTGAGCTCGGCGGCCGCGGCGAACGCGTTGCGCGCATCGAACGGGCGAAAGAGCCGGTCGATCGCCGTGGCCACCTTCGCCGCGGCGTTCGGGTACGTCGCGAACCGCGTCGCGTAAGCGGCTCGCACGTGCGGCACCGCCGGCGCCACGATGTTCTTCACCACGCGCTCGGCGAGGCCCGCCGGCGTCGAGCCGAGCAGCAGCGCTTCGAGCAGGTTCTTGTCGCGGCCGGCGCGCGCCGCCCACGCGATCGCCTGCTCGGCGTGGCCCGGGTCGAGCGCGATGTGCTCGTACGCACGCAGCAGCGCGTGGCCGGCGGTGAAGTCGGTGCGCGCCGTGCGCTCGAGCTCGAGGCTCTTCGACAAGAGAAACCGCGAGAGCCCCGCATGTTCGCTCGCCCGGGTGAGCGACTCGAGCTGCTGCACGATCAACGGCTTTTTCACCTCAGGTGGCCCGACGGGTGGGGCAGAAGTGCCCAGCGCCTGCTGCATCACCAGCCGCTTGCCCCGGCTCGTGCTCATCTCGTCGGCCATCAGCCGCCGCACGATGACCGGCTTCGACGGCTTCTTCGGAGGAGGCGGCACGGTGTGCGCAGTTCACCCCAGCTGCCGACATTTTCAAGACCGTAACGTCTCTGGGGGTGGCCCCGAGTCTGCACCACGTCGGCGACCCATGCCCGACTACACCACTGCCGCTGAGCGCCACCTCGTGGCCCTGTGGGGTGCGGTGCGCGATGCGCACACGCTCCTGCAGCGGGGCGAGCTCGACGCTCACTTTCGAGATCAGCAGCTCATCGGGCTCATCACGTCGCTCTCGAAAGACCTGCGGCAGCTCTCTGATGCGATTCAGACGCGCGTGCAGCCGGCGCCGCACATGGTCGAGGTGGTTCGCAACCCCGAAGCGAAGCCGCGCGTGCTCGTCGTCGATGACTCGACCGACCGGCTCACCGCCACCGTCGCGATGCTGGGCGACGACTTCGAGGTGGCGGCGACGAACGTCGCGACGCACGCCGTGAAGCTCGCGCGCGAGGCCCCGGTCGACGCGGTGGTGACGGCGCTGCGCATGCCGGGCGTCGACGGGCTGGCGCTGCTCGACCTCTTGCGCGTGAGCAGCATGTCGCCGGCGCCGCCGCTGGTGGTGGTCGCCGACCCGCGCGACACCGCGAGCCGCCGGCCGGCGCTCGAGCGCGGGGTCTTTCACTTCCTCGTGCGGCCCTTCGAGAGAGAAGAGCTCATCGCCCGCCTGCAGAGCGCGGTGATGCACGGGCAGGAGCTGCAGCGCGAGCACAACCTGCAGCTCACCGACGAGCTGACCGGTCTGTTCAACCGCCGCGCGCTGAACATCGCGCTGCGGGAGGCGCTCACCAAGAGCGCAGAGCAGGGCGTGCCGGTGGCGCTGGCGCTGGTCGACCAAGACGGGCTGAAGCAGGTGAACGACCGCTACGGCCACATCGCCGGCGACCGCGCGATCGTCGCGGTCGCGAAGGCGCTCAGCGCGGTGCGCCGCTCGACCGACGTGGTGGTGCGGCAGGGCGGCGACGAGTTCGCGATTCTCATGCCGAACACCAGCATCGACGGCGCGCACCGCATGCTCGAGCGCGCCGAGGGGGTGCTCGAGCAGAACCCCATCGAGCTGCCCGACGGTCGCAAGCTCGTCGTGCGCATCAGCTTCGGCATCGCGTCGTGTAACGCGTCGGTGACGACGTCGGAGTCGCTGCTCGCCGTCGCCGACACCGCCCTCTACGCGATGAAGCGCCAGAAGGCGGCCTGAACCGGTAACAGGGTGTTACCGCGGGGTGACCGTCGGCCGTCGCGTCAGCGGTGACGCGACAGCGTCACAGCGGGTCGGAGTACCCGGTACTGCCCGACGGCCGACCCGGAGTCGGAATGCGGGCGAGCAGGGCTTCGGGCAGGTTCAGCACCTCGAGCTTCGTGAACGGGTGCGCGTTCGCCCACTTCTCGAACACCTCTTCGATGAACTCGTCGCCGAGCTCTTCGACCCCGTTGAAGTCGAGCGTGAGCACGTCGCAGTCGACCTCGTCGAGCAGCAGGCGCGCCGAGAGCCGGTAGTACGACCCGGCCGAAGCGACCTCGACGCGCGTCGTGCGCGCCATGCGTGCCTGGGCGTGCAGCGGCGCGGCCGCGGCCGGCGCCTCGACGAGCCCGGCCAGCGCGACCGAGAGCTCGTTCACCTTCGCCCAGAGGTCGGGGCCCTTCTTCGTGTACTTCGCAGCGCGCGCCTTGCCGTGCACCGTGAGCTCGCCCTTCGCGACCAGCGCCTTGAGCTGCTTCTGCGCCGCCTGGCGGCTGACGCCCGCGCGGTCGGCGACGGTCTTCGTGGTGAGGGTCTTCGACTCGGTGAGCAGCGCGTCGATGACGGCGCGAACGGCGGGCATGGGCGGGCATCGTAGAGACGTGCGCGCGGTGGTCAAAAAAACCGCTACAGGCTGCTACGGCTGCCCATCGGTGCGCGGTCGCCGAACGGCGTCGCCGCCAGCACGAACGGCTGAGCCCCGGTTTCAAGCGGGGCTCGGCAGGTCACGCCACGCCGGTAGAGCCGCCTCCAGCAGAACCACCGATGGGGGCGCTCCGTCGCGGCCCGTTGTCCGTGGTTCTGTCGGAGCGCCCCGACTCGCCGCCGGCCCGGGTCAGCATCACGTCCTCGCCGTCATGAGGGCGTACATGTCGGAGGGCGTTGGAAGAGATTCCACGCGACTCGGCGGTGGAGCGCCCCGTCTTTCGTCGGGTTCGTTAGGCTACGCCCAGCGTGTTCGATGTCCACTTGCAGCCCTCGGGCCTGTCGGACGCAGACCTCGAGACCCTGAAGTTCTTCGGCGTCGAGCAGGCGCTGGTGCCCGCGGGGCGGGGTGCTGCCGCGAACGTCGAGGCGGTGCTGGCCGAGTTCGACGACGTGCTGACGAAGCAGCTGCCGCGGCTCGAGAAGGTGGGCATTCGGGCGGTGGCGGCTTTCGGCGTTCACCCGCTCTCGCTGCCGCGCCGCGGGCTGCCGGTGCTGCTGCAGCGGTTGCCCGAGTACCTCTCTGACCGGCGCGCCGTCGCCGTCGGGGCCGTCGGCTTGAAGCGCCGCACGCCGCCCGAGCTCGATGCGTTCGAGCAGCAGCTGCAGCTGGCGCGGCGGCTCAAGCTGAACGTGATGGTGGTGACTCCGGCGCAGGGTCGCGAGGCGGTGACGCGGCAGACGCTGAACGTCTTGCGGGCGTCGGGGCTCGAGCCGTCGAGCGTGCTCGTCGACGGCGCCGACACGAAGACGGTGCGGCTGATTCGCGAGTGTGGCTTCTACGCAGGGCTGACGCTGCACCCCGACTGCCTGACGCCCGAGACGGCGACGGCGCTGGTGAGAAAGCTCGGGCCCGAGCGGCTGGTGCTCGACACGGCGGCGGGTGAGGGGTCGTCTGATCTGCTCGGCCTCGCGCGGTGCGAGCACCTGCTCGAGAAGGCGGGGCTGTCGGCGGCTGTCGTTCGTGCGGTCACCGTGCAGAACGCGCAGCGGTTCTCGCTCAGGTGAGGGGGTCGGGCTCGTGAACGCTCGAGCCCTCGAGCCAACCCTCGGCCTGCTCGCGTGCGCGCGTGAGCTCGTCGCCCGGCTCGGGCAGCCGCGAGAGCTCGGCGCGCGTCGCGGCGTCGTCGAACGTGCCCAGCACCTCGGCGAGCGCGTGCGGCATCGGGCGCTGCGCCCGGTCGCGGCTGAGGCACGCCCTCAGCACCTCGCGCAGCCTGCCGGGCAGGCCGTGGCCGTACAGCTCGATGGCCGGCCCCTGCAGAATCTGGAAGAGCAGCTCGTGGTCGGTGCGCGCCGCCTCACCGAACACCCGAACGCCCGCCGTCAGACACAGCTGCATCGCCAGCGCCCAGCTCACGTTCTTTTCGTCGAGCGTTCGCCCCTGCACCGCCTCGGGTGACAGCTCGATGAACTCGCGCCGCGTGAAGCGGGCCGATGGCCGCCGCCGGCTGTGCAGCTCGCCGCACAGCGGTTGAACCTGCAGGCCGCGCCGCCCCGCGAAGATGCCCGAGAGCGCCACCGGCTTCTTCAGCTTCTGCTCGGCCGACCAGCGCGCCACGCGCGACCAGGCCGCCGCGTGCGCCGCGAACGACAGCGGCAGCTTCGCGTCACGCTCGACGAGCCGGTCGAGCCGCTCGCCGCTCGAGAGCGCGAACACCGCCCACTCGCCGCCCGGCAGCACCCCACAGTCGATCGGCCCCAGCGTCGTGCCGCCCGGGTCGGCGAGGTGCAGGCCCGGCTCGAGCCACGCCTTCGGCGAGCTGAAGTCGGCGGTGAGCGACCGCGCCCGCAACAGCAGGCCGCCCAGCCCGGTCGAGTCTTCCCGGGCGAACGTGGCGTCGAGGCCGTTGCGCACGCCGAGCGGCTGCAGCCCGTGCCAGCGCCCGACGCGCGGCCCACCCTTCGTCGCCGGCGTGGTGACGTGGGCCGGCAGGTACAGCGCGACGCGGTGGGCGAGCGCTTCAGACAGCTGCGGCCGCACGAACGAGTCGGGAAACGCGACGACCCGGCAGTGCGAAACGAACCGCGCCACCGAGATGGGCAGGTCATCGTCGAGCGATATCTCTTCGAGCTTCGTCGCCGTGCCGGTCAGCGCCTCGAGCACGCGCAGCGGGTCGGTCGACAGCGAATGCCCGAGCTCGATGCTCTCGAGCTGGCTCACCAGCGGCGACGCCGCGAACGTGTGCGCGGCGACGTGGTTCTGCCACGCGTGAAACAGCGCGAGGTGCCTGAGGCACGGCAGCGACGCCGAGCCGAGCAGCCGCGCCTCGCCCAGCGACCACCGCTCGCCGTCGGCCGCGCGCAGGCGCAGGCCCTCGAGCCGCTTCGTGCTCTCGCGCTGCAGCAGCGCCGGCAGGTGCCGCGGCGCGACGTCAGACAGCTCGAGCGTGCCCAGCGGAGCGAGCACGTCGGCCTGCGAGAGCCACGCGTCTGCCGTCGCGCGCACGTGGTGCGGCAGGCCGCGGTGAAACGCGATGCGCTCGAGCCGGTCGGGCCGCTCGAAGAACTGCGCCTTGAAGTCGCCCTCGTGCTGCGCCCACAGCGCGCCGAGCCGCTCGGCCCCGGCGGGCTCGAAGTGAACGCCCAATGCGCCTTGCCGAACCTGCAGCGACACGAGCTCGCCGAGCGGGTCGCCCCGGTGCATGAGCAGGTCGGCGAGCACGTACCGAGGCCCGTCGTCTGAAGGCGCGCTCAGTGCGGCCGCGAAGATTGACTCGTGCATGGGGAGTCGGGGTATACGCTGCAAACCAAGGTGGACGTCTCGCAATACCCGGCGTTGATGGACCCCCAGTGCCCCTGGGTGCCGCTGCGCGAGTGGGGGGGCCTGCCGAACGTGAAGTGGTGCGAGCAGACGCTCTGCGCCGTCGTCGCCGAGCCGGCGAACACGTGGTCGAACCTGGCGTTCTTCTTCGGCGCGCTGCTGCTCTGGCAGCTCAACCGCGGCGAGACCTCGCGCACGCTCAAGTTCTGGGTGACCGCCTCGATCTGGGTCGGCTTCACGTCGCTCGTCTACCACGCGACCGTGACGTTCGTGCTCCAGGTGTTCGACTTCTTCGGCATGTACTTCTACTTCGTGCTGCTCGTGCTCCTGAACCTGATTCGCCTGGGGCGCATCGCGAAAGAGAAGCTGTTCGTCTTTCTCTGGCCGACCATCGCCGGCTTCACCGCCTTCACCGTCGTCGTCGCGAAGCTCAACCTGCCCGTGCAGGCCATCGTCGGTTTCTTGCTGCTGTGCGTGCTCGCCACCGAAGCGCTCGCCTCGCGCGCCGAGCCGTCGAAGCACGGCTGGTTTTTTCTCACGCTCGGCCTCATCGGCATCGCCGCGGCGTTTTCGGTCTCAGACGCTTCGCGCGCCTGGTGCGACCCCGAGAACCACGTGTTTCAGGGCCACGCCATCTGGCACTGCTTCTCGGCGACTGCGCTGTGCGCGAGCCTGATGCACTACCGGCAGTTCCGGGCGAAGTTCATCTAGAGCCCGGCCGCGTGCAGCGTCGGAGTCCACGGCGCCTGGCCCAGCCTGAACCGGTACACGATGTCGTCGAGCATCTGCCGGCTCGCCGCCGCCATGTTCGTGAAGCTCACCCTCAGCCGCGACCGGCCGCCCCGCGCCGTCACCGACAGCACCTTGCCCACCAGCTCGGCGCGCCCGCTCTGATGCGGCAGCTGCAGCTTCACCGGCAGCTCGTGCGGGCAGCGCGTCACCTCGCCCTGCAGGTAGAACGTGGCCCCCTCGGGTGAGATGCTCGACAGCCTGCAGCGCCGCCCGTCGAGTCGGCGCGTGCCCGCAGGTGTCGGCGCTGCCGTCGCCACGTCGAGCACCACCGGCAGCTGCGGCCCTGACCGCGCGTAGAGCGTGCCGAGCGCGCACTCCATCTGTTGAAGGTCGGCGAGCGTGTAGCGCACCTGCACGACCATCGGCTTGATGGTGCGCGCGATGATGGTGGCGTTCACGTCGATGGGGTACCGAATTTCGGGCGCCAGCAGGGCGAGCCGCAGCACGTCACCCGCGTAGAGCCGGCGCTTCACCGCGCGCGGCTGAAGAAAGCTCGCCGAGCGGCTGCAGAACCACGACGTCGTCGCGACGAGCCGGCTCAGCGAAGAGAAGGGAACGGGGATGAGTGAGATCGGCTGCATGACCTGACGCGCGCGAGCTTCAAGACTTGTGCCCGGCCTCGAACGCGCAGATCGCCCGCAAACGTCACGAGGGCGGCCGATCAGCCCGCCGGCAGCTCACCGTCTGGTGACGCCCGCATCGCGAAACGCGCCGGGGGCGCTCCCCGACCACCGCTTGAAGGCGCGGCTGAACGTCGCGAACTCGGCGAACCCCAGCCGAAACCCCACCTCGCTCAGGGCCGGCTCGGGCGCGCCGACCCACTCGCGCGCGAGCGCCTCGCGCACCCCGTCGAGCACCTGCGCGTAGGTGACCCCCTCGGCCGCGAGCCTTCGCTGCAGCGTCGAGCACGGCGCCCCGAAACGAGGCGCCCTCGAGCTTGCCGCGCTCGAAGTTCGGTCTTCGATGGCGGCCTCGATGGCGGCGGCGAAGCTGTCTTCGTCACCGTCGAAGGTGAAGAGCGCGGCGCCCGATGCGTTTTGTACGGTGATCATGTTGCGCCGACAGTAAAGCCCGAACGTCAACCCGCCCATGGCGCACGACGCCAGAAGCCATGGCAGGGCGCGCCAGCCCCTGACTAGAGTCGAGGCCCCTTGCCGGAGGACTACAACAGCCACAGCGAACACACCGTCGTGTTCCTCGTCGCGCCCGGCGACATTCTCGACGACCGGTGGCTGATCGAGGCGCGCATCGGCCAGGGCGCGATGGGCAGCGTGTTTCGCGGCAAAGACACGAAGCTCGATCGCAAGGTCGCGATCAAGATTCTCGCGCCCGAGCACTGCCGCAAGCCGAAGGTGCTCGCGCGGTTCGAGCGCGAGGCGAAGCTGATGTCGACGCTGCGCCACCCGAACATCATTCAGCTCTTCGGCGTCGGCCGGCGCGGGGCGCTGCCGTACATCGTGATGCAGTTTCTCGAGGGCATGACGCTCGGCGACGTGCTCAAGAAGAAGGGCGGCAAGCTGACACCCGGCGAGACGCTCGCGGTGGTGAAGCAGATCGCCGCGGGGCTGTCGTTCATTCACCACCACGGCCTGGTTCACCGCGACATCAAGCCGCAGAACATCATCGTGTCGCCGGGCGGGCGCGTGACGATTCTCGACCTCGGCGTCGTGCGCGACAAATCGAACCCCGGGCTCACGAAGGCCGGCGCGATGGTGGGTACGCCCTATTACATGTCGCCCGAGCAGATTCAGGGCACCGACGAGATCGACAAGCGCACCGACGTCTACGCGCTCGCTGCGATGACGTTCGAGCTCTTGTGTGGCCGCCCGCCATTCTTGGGGCAGTCGAACTTCGAGGTGCTGCACGCGCACCGCTACCTCGACGTGCCCGACGCGACCGAGCTCAACAAGGCGGTCAACAAGCAGGTCTCGAAGGCGCTCGCGAACGCGATGTCGAAGAAGCGCGAAGACCGGCCGCTCTCGGCGACCGAGTTCGCCGCCGACCTCGAGGCGTTCTTCAGCCTGCAAGAGCGCGTCGACCCCGCGGTGGCGTTCGCGTTTCTCGACGAGCTCGCCGAAGAAGAAGAGCGCAAGCTGCGCAACAAGCCGAGCAAGAGCACCCGCGCGCCGACCGTGCCGCTGATGAAGGCGCAGAGCGGCGGGGCGCCGCCGAAGCCGAACATCTCGGCGTCGCACAAGGCGAACCCGGTGTCGCCGAACGTCACGGGCTCGCACAAGGCGAACCCGGCCTCGCCGAACGTCTCGGCGTCGCACAAGGCGAACCCGCCCGCCTCGACGCCGAGCGAAATTCCGATGGCGCGCTCGCAAGACGTGCACCTGCTCACGGGCTCGCCGACGGGGCCGATCGACATGGCGCGCGCGGCCCAGGTGGTCGCGAAGAAGGGCGAAGCCGCCAACGACACCCACGCCGGCACCGAGATGTCGGGCGAATATGCGCCGAGCCCCGACGAGACCTCTGCCGAGGGCGTCAGCGCCAGCGACACGAACGACGACGAGGGCACCGAAGAGAAGAGCAGCGGGTACACCGACCCCGGCGAGTCGGAGCCCGATGAGCCCGAAGACTCAGACCCCGGCGCCACCGTCACCGAGAGCGGTGAGCTGCGCGTGATTACGACGCTGAAGGGGCTCACCACGACCGCGACCCTGTTCATCGACGGGCGCAAGCAGGGCTCCACGCCGCTGTCGCTGCAGGTGCCCGCTGGCCGGCACGACGTTCGGGTCGAGCGGCCCGGGTACAAACCGCAGACGAAGGTCGCGCTGGTGACCGCGAATCAGGTGTCGCTCGTGCGCATCGAGCTTGCGACCGTCTCGAAGTGACGGGTCGGTTGGGCGGCGCCCAACGCGCCGGTCTTGATGCCGGGGGCGTTGACATGAGAATCATGTCGCGTGCTCTGGTGCGTGCTTCTCGTGCTTCTCGCCTGCGGCACTCGGCCCACGCCGTTCGACGCCGGGCTCGACACAGACGCCGGCTCCGACGCAGGTGATGAGGCCGACGCCGGCACGGCGGTCGCAGACGCCGGCACCGTCGTCGACGCCGGCGCCCTCGTCGACGCCGGCACCCTCGTCGACCTCGATCGCGACGGGCTCGACGATGCGCTCGAGGCGCGGCTCGCGGTCGAGTACCTGCCGAGCCTGTCGCTGCACCCGAACGACGAGTGCCCGCTGGGCGGCATGATCTACCGCGCGCGCCCGCACCCGATGAACCCGGCGCTCGTCTTCATCGTCTACAGCTGGCTGTTCGAGCGCGACTGCGGCATCGGCTCACACGTGGGCGACAACGAGGCGTTCGGCGTGACCATCAACCCGGCCAGGCCGCCGCCGCTCGGCCTCACCGCGGTGAAGGCCATCTCGCACCAGAACACGCTGTGCCAGAAGGTGACCGCCTGCGGCGCGTGCGCAGGGCTCGACCCGTGCGAGGCCGGTGACGGCGGCCGCCCGCGGCTGTACTCGAGCCGCAACAAACACGCCGGCTACGTGCAGAAGAAGTCGTGCGTGCTGCTCGCCATCTGCACCGACGACTGCGCCGCCGGCGAGCGCTTCGGCGTGCCGCTCGTGAACGTCGGCGAGCCCGGCGCCCACCTCGTCGAAGATCTCACCGACGCGGGCTTCATCACCGCCGACGCGGGGTGGACCCGGGCCGAGGTCTTTCACTTCAACCCCTGGGGGCCCGACGACTTCGGGGGGGCCGGCGCCCCGGCCGGCGATCTCGTCGACCCCGCGTTCGACACCCCCGCGTGCCTGTGAACGTGGCTTGACTTCATTTAGTGAATGTCGTTCACTAAATGGCGATGGCTCATGAAACGACCCCACGCGTCGCCCGCAAGCGCGAGCTGAAGGGCGAGGCGATTCTCGACGCCGCCACCGGCGTGCTCGAGGCCGAGGGCCTCGATGGGCTCACGCTCGGCCGCGTCGCCACCGCGATGCAGCTCGTGCCGGGCGCGCTCTACCGGTACTACGGCTCGAAAGACGCGCTGCTCGCCGGCCTGCAGCGGCGCGCGGTCGGGCAGATCGGCGCCGTCATCGAGCAGGCGCTCGCCGCCGTCGAGCCCACGAAGTCGGCGGCCGTCGGCGCGCTCGCCCGCCTGCTCGCCATCGCCCGCGCCTACGCGTCGCTGCCCGAGCGCGCGCCGCAGGCCTGGCACCTCGTCGGCCTCATGCTGGCCGAGCCGAAGCCGCTGCTCTCGCCAGAAGAGGCCGCGCGCACGATGCCGATGTTGACCGCCCTGCTGTTCGGGGTGCGCGACGCGCTCGACGTGGCCGCCGACCTGAAGGCGCTCTCGAAGGGCGATGCGGCCGAGCGCACGCTGGCGTACTGGGGCGCGCTGCACGGGGTGGCGGCGCTGGGCAAGCTCAAGCTCTGGGCTCCGCAGCTGCCCGAGACGCGCGACGTGACCGAGCTGGCGGCGGTCGGGCTGCTGGCGGGGTGGGGCGCAGACAGAGAGCTCATCGTTCGAGCACGAAAGGTCGTGAAATGATCGCGTTCATTCTGGGTGGGGTCGCGTGGGCGTTCAGCGAGTACCTGATTCACAAGTACGTGGGGCACGGGCCGCGGCTCGAGCCCAGCGCCTCGTGGTGGCGCAACCTCACGCCGCGGGGGCTGGCGGCGCAGTTCAACTTCGAGCACCTGTCGCACCACGCCGACCCGTCGTACTTCGCGGCGACGTGGCGCAAGGTGGTGGCGGCGCTGGTCGCGGTGCCGCTGGTGGGCGGCATCGCGTCGCTGGCGGTGGGGGTCGAGCGCGGCGTGTCGTTCGCGTCGGGGTACGCGGTGGTCTACGCGGTGTACGAGGTGCTGCACCGGCGCATCCACTCCAGCGCGCCGCTGGGCGCGTACGGGCGCTGGCTGCGGCGGCACCACCTGCTGCACCACTACCGCACGCCGCGCGAGAACTTCGGGGTGACGACGCCGGTGTTCGACGTGCTGTTCGGGTCGCACGCGCCGGCGGCTCCGCCGCTCAAGGTGCCGAGGCGCACGGCGCCGAAGTGGCTCGTCGACGAGTCAGGCAATGTGAGAGAGCGCTACCGGCCGGACTATCAGGTCTGATAGGCGGGGCTCATGATTCGAGCTCTTCTCGCAGCGAGCGCGGTGGCGGTGTTCTCGGTGGGGTGTGGTGCGTCAGAGCTGCCCGGTGGCACGGGTGGTGGGTCGGGCACGGCAGGTGGCAGCACGGCGGGCGGCACCGGGGGTACGGCGGGCGGCGGTTCGAGCACGGCGGGCGGCACGGGCGCGACGGCGGGTGGCGGCACGGCGACGGCGGGCGGCACGGGCGCGACGGCGGGTGGCGGTGCGACGGCGGGTGGCGGTGCGACGGCCGGCGGCAGCGGCACGGCGGGTGGCGGTGCGGCAGGCGGCGCGGCGGCGGTGTCGTTCAATACGCAGGTGGCTCCGCTGTTCCGCACGAAGTGCGGTTCGAGCTGCCACAACGGTGACTATGCCGACACGAACGCGGTGATTCGGGGGCGGCTGATGGGCACGACGGCGAGCAACACCGACTGTGCGAGCACGCCCCGAATGGTGGTGGGCAACGGGGCGAACAGCCTGGTGATTCGGAAGTTGCTGGGCACGGCGGGCTGCGGCCTGCGCATGCCGCGCATCTCGACGGGCGGCATCAACAGCCGGGCGTGCATGAACAACGAGTGCATGACGGCGACCGAGATCGACACGATTCGCACGTGGATCGACCAGGGCGCGCTGAACAACTGAGGCGCTGTCGAAGCGCGGCCAGAGCGTGATGGCGGCGCCCACCGCGCGGTACGCTGCAGCGGCGACCACACAGCGAGAAAGCGAGCCAAGCGGCCGGCGGGCGTCGCATCACGCCGTGTGCCCAGACCGACGCGATCAGCGGTCAGGACACTGGACGAGACGTTCCGTCTCGCGCGCGGTGAGGTGGCCTCGTGGCGCCGGACGAGACGTCCCGTCTCGCGCGGGGGGAGGTGGCCTCGTGGCGCCGGACGAGACGTCCCGTCTCGCGCGGGGGGGGCTCGTGGCGCCGGACGAGACGTCCCGTCTCGCGGCCGACGGGCGGGAGCGTGTGCGGCTCGTCGTTCGCGCGCGCTCGCGGCCCACGACCGTGACTCAGCGACGTCACGCTGCCCCCTCGAGCCGAACCACCGACGTCGGGCCACCGCCGCAACGGCCCAGACCCGCGGCGCCCAGCGTCTCGACCCGAACCGTTACCGCGTCAACACCAGCAGCGCGGCCCCATACTTCTCGACCAGCTTCGGCCCCACGCCCGACACCTCGAGCAGCTGCGACGCGTTCTGGGGCCGCCGCGCCGCGATGGCCAGCATCACCCGGTCGCTCATGACCCGAAACGCGGGCATCGCGCTGCGCTTCGCGACCTGCAGCCGCCAAGCACGCAGCTTCTCGACCAGCGCCGGGTCGGCGTTCGCGGCCTTCGCCGCCTGCGCCTGCTTTCGCTTCTTCGAGCCCTTCTTGTTTCCCTCGCGCGCATCTTCCATCACGAAGGCCTCGCCCGAGATGGCGCCGACCGCACCCGGCATCAGGTACGCGCGCTGAAACTTGAGGGTCTTGCCGTCTTTTTCGAACGTGTCGGCGGCGAGGCGAACCGCCTTCGCCCGCACCATCGCGCCCACCAGCTCTTCGAACCGGCGGCGCTCGACGTCTTGTGACGGGTACAGGTTCTTGTAGAGCGTGCCGGTCGACTGGCCGTCCCACCGCTGGAGCTCTTGCAGCAGCCGACCCGCGACCGAGCGCTCGACCATCGTCGCCGCCCGAAACTCGCGCCCCACGCTGCCGCCCGGCTTGCACGCATCGCACTGCCCGCACGCGCGGCCGTCGCGCACGTCGCCGAAGTGCCGCACCAGCCGCGTCATTCTGCAGTCGCTCGACTGCGCGAAGTCGAGCACCTCGTCGAGCTGCGCGAGCCGGTGCGCCCGCATCGCCTCGTAGCTCGCCCGCCAGCGGCCGTGCCCCGGCCGCACCCAGTCGCCCGGCTCGATGACGAGGCCCCCGTGAATCCACAACTTGTCGAGCGCCGGCTCGACCGTCTCGAGGGGCAGCCCACAGCTCGCGAACAGCTCGCCGCGTGTGCAGCCTCGCTCGGGCACCGCCCTCACCAGCCGGTCGAGGTCGCTCGTCTTCGGGTAGTCGCGCTCGAGAAACGTCTCGTGCAGCTTGCGGTCGCCCCAGCCGTACAAGAGCAGCGCGCGAGAGAGCTTGCCGTCACGGCCCGCGCGGCCGATCTCCTGGTAGTAGCCCTCGAGCGAACCCGGCAGCCCGAGGTGAATCACCGTACGAATGTCGGCCTTGTCGATGCCCATGCCGAACGCGATGGTCGCGACCACCACGTCGAGCTGTGCGCCGAGAAACTTCGCCTGCGTGCGCGACCGCGCCTCGGAGCTCATGCCCGCGTGGTACGCCGCCGACCGGTGGCCCTCTTTCGACAGCTCGTCGGCCACCTCTTCGGCCAGCTTGCGGCTCGGCACGTAGACGAGCGCGGGCAGCCGCTCGGGGTCTGCCAGCACCGAGATGGCCTTCGCCAGCCGGTCGCCGCCCGCCGAATGCTCGGCCGCCTCGAGCGCGAGGTTGTCGCGGCGAAACCCGTGAATGAACCGGCGGGCCTGGGGCACGCCGAGCTGGGTGAGAATGTCGTCTTGCACCCGCCGCGTCGCCGTCGCCGTCAAAGCCAGCACCGGAGACGGCCTGAGCATCGGCAGGCGCTGGCCGAGCAGCCGGTAGTCGGGGCGAAAGTCGTGACCCCAGTGCGAGATGCAGTGCGCCTCGTCGACCGCGATGAGCGTCGGCTTTCGCTTCGCCAGCAGCTCGGGGAAGCCGGGCACGCTCAGCCGCTCGGGCGCGATGGCGAGAAAGTCGAGCTGCCCGTCGAGGTACGCACGGCACACGGCGCGCGACTGCTCGCGCGTGCGCCCCGAGTGAATGCGCTCGGCGGCGAAGCCGAGCTGTTGCAGCCGCGTCGTCTGGTCTTCCATCAGCGCGATGAGCGGGCTGATGACGAGCGTGGTGCCGCCGCGCGCGACGCCGGGCAGCTGGTAGCAGAGCGACTTGCCGCTGCCGGTCGGCATGACGAGCAGCGCATCGGAGCCGCCCGCCACCGTGCTGCACACCTCTTCTTGATACGGGCGAAAGCCGGCGTGCCCGAAGCGCTCTTTCAGCACCTCTTGCAGCGTGCCGGTCACGGGCTGTCTCGGCAGCTGTGCCTGCGGCAGCAGCAGAGCAGGGGCCGCCGGCGGCGCCGGCGCGTCAGCCACGTGGGCCACCACGTTCGACACCAGCTTCTCGATGCGCTCCATGAAACACGACAGGCTCTCTTTACCGCGCTCGATGTGGCCGAGGGCAAGCTCCCACTCGCCGGTGAGGGCGGGGCTCTTCACCGAGTCGTGCACGCGGTCGACGAGCGCCATGCCGGCGCGGGTCGCGCGCAGCGCCTTGCCCTCGCGCTCGATGTACTCGCGGCTCAGCAGCGTCTCGATGATTGCGGCGCGGGTCGCCGGGGTGCCGAGGCCACGCTCGCGCATCGCGAGCTCGAGCTCTTTCGCCTCGAGGCTCTTGCCGGCGGTCTCCATCGCGCTGAGCAGGGTCGCGTCGGTGAACGGCTTCGGGGGCTCGGTCTGTTTGTTCACGACCTCGGTCTTCTTCACCGGGTGCTGCTGGCCGGCGGCGAGCGAGGCGGGCAGGGTGGCCTCGTCTTTGCGGGCTCCGACGTCGAGCACCTTCCACCCGGGCTGCAGCACCTGGGTGCCGGTCGACTCGAAGACATCGACATCGACCTTCGTGACGACGCGGGTGACGCGGGTGACGAGGTCATCACACCAGGCCATGCGCAGCCGCCGGCAGACGAGGTCGTAGACGCGCTCTTCGTCGCGCGAGAGCCCGCCGCGCGAGACCCCGGTGGGGATGATGGCGTGGTGGTCGCCGACCTTCGCGTCGTCGACGAACCGGCGCGAGAGCGGCTTCGACGCGTCGGTGCCGAGCGCCGCGGCCACCCTCGCGGCCTCGGGGGCGATCGCCTTCGTGAGGTGCCGCGAGTCGGTGCGCGGGTAGCTCAAGAGCTTGTGCCGCTCGTACAGCGCCTGGGCGACCTCGAGCGTCTTCTTCGCGGTGAGGCCGAAGAGGCGGTTGCAGTGGCGCTGCAATTCGGTGAGGTCGTACAGCAGCGGTGGGGGCTGACGCTTGTCTTCGCCCTTCACCGAGGCGACTTCACCCACGCGGTCGCGGCATCGAGCGGCAATCTCGGCAGCGCGCTCGGGGTCGAGCCAGGTGGAGCGCTCCTTCTTCATGGGGTCGAACCACGTGCCGCCGTACTCCCCGAAGCCCGCCTTCACCTCGCAGTACTTCTCGGGCACGAACGCGGCGATGGCGCGGTCGCGCTCGACGAGCATCGCGAGCGTGGGCGTCTGCACGCGCCCGACCGACAACAGGTCGGGCCCGTAGCGCACGGTGTATGCGCGCGAGAGGTTCATGCCGACGAGCCAGTCGGCGCGGGCGCGGCCCTCGGCGGCGTCGGCGAGCGGGTCGAAGTCGCGGCCCGGCTTGAGCCGTGCAAAGCCGCCCCGAATGGCGTCGGGCGTCAGCGAGCTGAGCCACAGCCGCTCGACGGGCTTCGAGCAGCCGGCCTGCCGATAGATGTAGCGGAAGATGAGCTCGCCCTCGCGGCCGGCGTCGGTCGCGCACACCACCTTCTCGATGTCGCTCCGGTTCAGCACGTCGCGCACGCTCGCGAAGTGGGAGGCCGTCTTCTCGTGCACCGCGAGCGGCCACTGCTTCGGCAACATCGGCAGCGACTCGAGTCGCCACCCGCGCCACGACGCCGACATCGCCTCGGGCTCGCAGAGACCGACGAGGTGGCCGATCGCCCACGTCACCACGTAGCCGTTGCCCTCGAGGGTCGAGCCGCGCCGCGTGTTGGCGCCCAGCACCTGCGCGATGTCGCGCGCGACCGACGGCTTCTCTGCGAGAACGGCGACTGTCACCGCTGCCCAACCTAGCGCGGGGGTCTGACACTCATCAAATGTTCAGTGCGTCGACTCCAGTCAGGTGCGAGACGCCGTGAGGGGTCGCCCTACTGCAGCATCAAGGTGAACTGCCCGTCCTCGAGGCTCTGCCCGCCCGTGCGGGTGTATTTGAGTGTGCCGGCCGGGCTGACGCACGTGTTGTAGGTGCCCGCGGCGACCGTCACCACGCCCGCGCTGTTCGTGTAGGGGCTGGCGTTTTCGGTGATGGGCGTGTCGATCGTCGCGGTGCAATCGCAGCCGGCTCCCGCTGAGGCCGTGCAGGTCGCGTTCGGGTAATACGCCCGCAGCGCCGTCTGGACTTGCGTGCAGGTCAAGGCGCCCCCCAACAGGCACGACGCCGGAATGACGATCGTGCCCGTGATTGACGTCGAGAAGCGGCGCGTCACGGTGTTGGCTCCAAACGTCACGCACCCGCGCCCCGTGCCGGTGACATTCGCGGTCGTCGCGCCCGCGCAGGCGGTGCGCGCCTGGGCGAAGGGGTCATTGACGCACCCAGCCGTGTAGTACCAGGTGCCCGGCAGGGGCGACGCACACGCCGCCGTCGCCGGGCAGCTGTTGAAGGTCAGGTTGAACTGCGGCGCCTGCATGG
>JAEUJP010000127.1 GCA_016793725.1 Myxococcaceae bacterium
GGCTCCTTGAGTGAGGCCGAAGAAGCCGGCGGCCGAGAGGTTGCCCGCCATCAGGTACGCGCCGCTCAGCGTCATCACGGTGAGCGGCAGCTGTTGACCTCCGACCGAGGGCGGGCGCGCGGCCGAGATGATGCCGAGGTCGACGAGCTCGCGAAACACCGCGTGCATCTTCGGGTGCACCTTCACCTGCCCGTTCTCGAAGCGCGGCGGCTGCTCGTCGAAGGCGCGGTAGGCGGGGAACAGCACCTCGCGCGCGACGCGGCGGCACGCGGCCAGCCACGGGTCGAACGTCTCGCGCCCGTGGTGCGCGAAGGCCGGTAGCTTGCAGAGCGAGACGACGTCGACGACGTCGTAGAGCAGAAAGTCGACGAAGCGGTCAGAGAGGAGCGGGTTCATCCTGAAGCCCGCATATCGCAGCTGTGATTCTGCACAGCGTTCGTGGTCGGGTGTTGCGGGCGCCGAGGCAAGTTGCCAAGTCACGACTTGACAAGTCTAAACTTGTCAAGTTACGACTTGTCTCGATGGCCGACGCGGCGGCGACGTTCGTAGGGCGAGAGCGCGAGCTGCAGGTGCTCGAAGACGCGTGGAGCGGGCCGCGGGGTGCCTTCATCCCCGTCTACGGCCGGCGCCGGGTCGGCAAGAGCGCGCTGCTGCTCGAGTGGCTCGGGAAGAAGCCGGGCATCTACCAGGTGGGAAAGGTGGCTCCGGCCGAGCTGCAGATTCGCGAGCTGCTCGAGGCTGCGGCGCAGGCGCTGAAGCAGCCGCTGCTCGCGACAGCGCCGGCGCGCGGGTGGAAAGAGGCGTTCGAGCTGATCGAACAGTCGTGGACGAAGGCCGAGCGGCTGGTGCTGGTGCTCGACGAGTTCCAGTGGATGGTGTCGGCCAGCCCCGAGCTGCCCTCGGTGCTGCAGGAGCTGTGGGACCGGCGGTGGAAGACCTCGAAGCGGCTGATGCTGGTGCTGTGCGGCTCGTTCATCGGCTTCATGGAGCGCGAGGTGCTCGGCTCGAAGAGCCCGCTGTTCGGGCGGCGAACCGCGCAGATTCACCTGAAGCCGTTCGGCTGGGGCGAGGCCGCGCGGTTTCACCCGGGCTACTCCCTGCAGGCGCGCGCCGAGGCGTACTTCATCTGCGGCGGCATTCCCCAGTACCTCGAGACGTTCGACAGCTCGCGCTCGATTCGCGCGAACATCGAAGCGAACCTGCTGCACGAGTTCGCGCCGCTGTACCGCGAGCCCGAGTTCCTGCTCCGCGAAGAGCTGCGCGAGGTCGAGAAGTACCACGCAGTGCTCTACGCCATCGCCGAGGGCCACTACACGCAGAAGGAAATTGCCGAGGCGACGGCGCTGCCGCTGCGCAGCCTGCACTACTGGCTCGAGCAGCTGGTGCAGCTCGGCTACGTGGCGCGCCGCCACCCGCTGACCGGCGGGCCCGTGAAGCAGCGCGCGGTGCGCTTCGTGCTCGAAGACCCGCTGCTGCGCTTCTGGTTCCGCTTCGTGTTTCCCCATCGCAGCGCGGTGGCGCGACTGGGCCCGTCGGCCGCGTACCTCGAGCTCATCAAGCCGCAGCTCGAGGGTTACTTCGGGCTGTGCTTCGAGCGGCTGTGCCGTGAGGCGCTGCCGTGGCTCTGGGCGAGCGAGAAGGTGACGGCCGACGCCCAGGTCGGCGAGTACTGGGACAAGGCGGTGCAGCTCGACGTCGTCGGCGCGCGCAGCGACGGCGTCATCGACCTGGGTGAGTGCAAGTGGGGCGCGGTGGGCTCGCCGAAGGCGCTCCGCGACGAGCTCGAGCGCAAGGTGCTCGCCTACCCCAACCCGAAGAACGCCACCCTCGTGCGGCGGCTGTTCGTGCGCGAGGCCCGCTCGCCGCGCGACGACGGCGCGAAGTGGTACGACCTCGAGTCGCTCTACGCGCTCGCCCAGCGCGCCGCCGCGCGCTGAGCTCCGCGCCTCTGGCGCGAAAACGGGAGCGCAGCGACCAGAAGCTCTAGCCCGCACGTTTTCGAGGCTCCTCTCGTCCTCTGAGAAACACGCAGCAAGGAGCCCCCTCACATGTCGATGGTCCAGATTCAGCGCGGTGACACGCTTGGCAAGCTGGTCGCGAAGTACAACCGAGAGAACGGCACGTCGCTGACCGTCGCCCAGGTGGCGCAGGCGAACGGGCTGCGCGACGCGAACAAGATTCAGGCGGGCCGGCAGCTCATCTTCCCCGACAAGTTCGAGCAAGACGCGAAGCAGCAGGTGATTCGCAACGGCCAGGGCGACCGCATGGTGCGCAACGGCGTGAAAGAGAAGGTCGAGGTCGATTCGTCGGTGCGCATGGACGTGCCGGTTCAGGCCGAGCTGTTCACGTACACGAAAGAGAACCCGGCCACGACGCGCGCCATTCAGGCCGAGCTGCAGCAGGTGAACGGCAAGACCGACGCCGAGCTGATCGCGAGCGCGCCGAAGGGCCTGCGCGCGTTCTACGACGAGCTGCGCGCCAAGAAGCCCGAGCTCGCCGACTCGCTGCTGAAGACGATGCGCGAGGTGGCGGCCGCGAAGAACCCCGTGCCGATCACCACCGAGACCACGACGATTCAGACGAACGTGCAGGAACAGAAGCTCGAGACCATTCCCACGCAGAACCTGCTGCGCCAGCAGCGCCTCGACATTCTCGCGTGACAGCGAGTTGCCAGGTCGCGGCTGGGCAAGTCATGGCTCGGCAAGTCGCGGCCTGAAAACCGGCGGCCCTGCTCCGCGCACCGGCTTCGCCGCGCCTGACGGCGCCCTTCGGGGTGCGCAGGCGCCGCGCGCGACCGACTGCCGACGTGCGACGACCGGCCTCTTCACGCCCGAGCCTCGACGACCGGGACCTCGGCGCGCGAGGGTAGAGGGCGACTTTTGAAATGCTTCGAAGGGGTAGACCTTTACCCTTTGGCGACAGTTGAAACGTCGGCCTTCTACCTGTCGCCCCAAGAGGGCGCCGCCGCGGAAGAAGCCCGCCGCATCTCTGCTGGCCAACACGCGGCCGCTCGAAATTTCTGCCCGCTGACCCAGGCCCGAGGCCGCTGAAGCAGCCAGGCAGCCGACGCTCGGCCTACCGTCGTCTCACATCGTCGCGAACGGCAGCGGCCCG
>JAEUJP010000018.1 GCA_016793725.1 Myxococcaceae bacterium
CGCGCTGCACGGCGCGGTGAACGAGTCGCAGCGCGCTCCACTGGTGGCGCGGGCCCTCCGCGTCGCGGCGACCGAAGGCCCGCGCGGGGCGATCACGAAGGCGCAGAACTACCTCCGCTTTCTCGAGGCGAAGTTCCCGCCGCACGGCGCGCCCGTCGCGCTGCGCGCCGCCCGCGTGCTCGCCACGACCGGCCCTTTCGGCATGGGCAAGAAGACCGCCGAGTACGTGCAGTTTCACGCGAAGCGGCTGCGCCACGGCGAGCCCGAAGAGGTCGTCGCGCCGAAGCCCGTCATCGTCGGCACGAAGTTCTCGGTGGTGAGCGCGGTCTACAACAAGACCGACAGCCTCGAGGCGTACCTCGGCGCGTACTTCACGCAGAGCTACCAGGGGCCCATCGAGCTCGTGCTCGTCGACGACGCGTCGTCAGACGACTCGGTCGCGATGATTCGCCGGCTGCAGAAGTCGGCGCCGCCGAACGTCGACATCGTGCTCGTCGAGCACTCCGAAAACCTCGGCAACTGCGCCTCACGCAACGAAGGCATCGACAAGTCGACCGGCGCCATCGTGGCGATCATGGACGCCGACAACATCGTCAACTACCGCTTCGTCGAAGAGCACCTCAAGGCTCACGAGAAGTGGGGCTGCGAGGTCGTGCTCGGCGCGTTCAACATCGAGTCGCGCGACCGGCCCATCGCCGAGGTCATGGCCGACTACGAGGCGAACCCCGAGCGGGTGCTCGCCGACATGTCGCTGCAAGACAACGACAACCGCGACTCGTTCTTGAACTGCATCACGCGCGCGTTCTCGATCAAGCGCGAGGCGATCGAGTCGCCGATGTTCGACGAGGCGTTCAGCTACCGCGTGCACTCGTCGGCGGGCTTCGGGTGGGAAGACCTCGACATGGGGTACCGCCTGCACCAGCGCGGTCTCACGGTTCGGTTCAACAAAGACGCGTGGGCGGTTCACAAGTCGCACCCGTCGGCGGTGCCCGAGAACGAGAAGGCCCCGCGCTCGGCCCAGAACTTTCGCAAGCTGCACGAGAAGCACCCCGATCTGCAGTACGTCGCCCGCAAGTGGTCGCTCGACACCTTTCGCGCCATCGACAACTGGCTGCGCAACTCGGGTGACCCCGCGAACGCCGACGCCCGCGCGCTGCGCACGCTGTTCGGCCTCGACCCGGTGCGCCCGCTGCCGGCCCGCGCCGAGAGTCGCCGCCCGCTGCGCGTGCTGAGCTACCGCTGGCACTGCGGCCACCAGTACGAGCTGTACCGCCTGCCGTACGAGTTCACGCTCGCCGGAGGCCGCACCGCGTTCACGACCGTGTGGGACTACGAGTCACGGCCGCTGCGCCCGAACGCGAAGATCGTCGACGTCGACTCGGTGTCGATGACCGACTTCGATCTCTGCATCCTCCACTTCGACGAGTTCTGCCTGCGGCCCGACCTGTCGAACAACCGGCTCTCGCTCGACTGGGGCAGCAGCTTTCAGCACCTGCTCGCCGAGTTCCCCGGGCCCAAGGTCGCCATCTGCCACGGCGTGCCGATGTTCTACGGCGCCTACGACCCCGACTACTCGAAGCCGAACCTGCTGCAGGTCATCGAAGAAGAGCGCAGCCGCTTCGTCGACGCGCTCGGCGACATTCCCGTCATCTGCAACTCGTACCAGGCCCAGCAAGAGTGGGGCTTTCGCCGCTCGAAGGTCATCTGGCACGGCTTCGACCCGTCGGACTACCCCGAGGCCCGGCGCGAGCGCGGCATTCTCACCGCCGTCGGCAACATGAAGCAGCGCCCGCACTACCGCGGGCTCGAGCTGTACCAGAAGGTCGTCGCGAAGCTCTCGTCGCGCATCGATTACCTCGGTGACGATCTGCCGAACCGGGTGCGCCCCGAACCGCTCGACCCGCAGGCCTTCGCCGACCCGAACCTCTACGCGCGCATCAAGTTCGATCGCTTCACGCGGTTTCTCGGCCGCTACTCGATCTTCTTCAACCCGACGCGCACCTCGCCGATGCCGCGCACGCGCGGTGAAGGCATGATGGTCGGGCTCGCGAGCGTCAACGCGCACAACCACGACGTCGACAAGTTCATCACCAACGGCGTCGACGGCTTCTACAGCAACTCGCCCGACGAGCTCGCCGAGAAGCTCGACTGGCTCGCGAACCGGCCCGACGCCGCCGCCCGCATGGGTCGCGCCGGCCGCAAGAAGGCGATGGACGTGTTTCACATCGATCGCTACCTCGGCGAGTGGCGCTCGACGATCGACGACCTGCTCGGCAGCGGCACCGTGAAGGCGGCTCCGGTGCCGGTGGCGAAGGCACGCCCTCGCCTGAGCGGTGGGGTGCTCTACATCTCGCAGGCGCAGGGAGACACGCAGCGGTACCGTGTCGACCACCCGCTCGAGCTGCTGCGACGGGCGAACCGCTTCGGGCGCAAGATCATGTCGCCCGACGACCCCGAGCTGCGCGCCGGGCGCATCGACGACACCATCGAGCCGTTCGACGTCTTCGTGCTGCACCGCGTGGCGATGTCGCCGTCGGTCGACCAGCTCATCTCGAAGATTCGCGCGAAGGGCGGCACGGTGCTGTTCGAGACCGACGATCTGCTCTTCGACCCCGCGTACCCGCGCTTCTTCGAGCGCGTGAAGCTCAGCTCGCGCCTTGGGCCCGACGACGTCGAGCGCTACCTCGCGACCATCGCGCGCTGCGACGCGGCGACGTGCTCGACCCGGTTCTTGAAAGAGCGGCTCGAAGCGCTCGGCAAGCCCGCGTTCGTGGTGCGCAATGGCTTCAGCAACGAGATGCGCACGCACTCGGCGGCGGCCGTCGCCGAAGACGCGGCGCGCCGCGGCCGGCGCATCGTGATCGGCTACGCGAGCGGCACGCCGACGCACCAGCGCGACTTCGAGGTCGCTCTGCCCGGGCTGCTGCACGTGCTCGAGCGGTACCGCAACACCGAGCTGCGCGTCATCGGCCACCTGTCATTGAGCGAGAAGCTGCCCGAGCTGGGCGACCGCCTCTCGTTCGTGCCCCGCGTCTCGTGGCGGCAGCTGCCGAAAATTCTGCGCGGCTTCGACATCAACATCGCGCCGCTCGAGAGCGACCCGTTCGTCGAGGCGAAGAGCGAGATCAAGTTCACCGAGGCCGCGCTGGTGAAGCGGCCGACCATCGCGTCGAACGTCGGTGCGTACCGCTACGCGGTTCGCGACGGCGTCACGGGGCTGCTCGCGAAGAACGAGGCCGACTGGGCCGACAAGCTCGAGCGGCTGGTCTCTGACGCATCGCTGCGCGCGTCGATGGGTGAGGCTGCGTTCAAGGCCGTGACGACCGACTACGACCCCGAGCGGCTCGCGGGCGAGCTCGACGGGGTGCTGAACGAGGTCGTCGCGCTGAACCGCCGCTCGGGTGCGGAAGCGGTGCCATGAGCGAGCAGCTCGCGAACCCGCTCGAAGAGCTCGCGCGGGCCGCCGAGACCTTTCGCTTCGAGGTGCCGAGATCGCACCGCGGTCTGCCCGGCCTCGGCGTCACGGCGGCGAAGAACGCGTTCTTGCGCGCGCTGAAGCCGATGCACATCGAGACGCTGCGGCCGCAGCGCGAGTTCAACCTCGCCGCGCTGAAGGTGCTCGCCCAGATCTCGGTGGGTGCCATCGGGCCGGCCGACGGAGGCGTCTACATTCGCGCGACGCTGCTGCCCGCGGCCGACCCGGGCCGGTGGTCGGTGAGCTCGCACCGGCAGGGTCGCGTCGGCGCCGCCATCACGCGCGCGAAGTCGTCGTACCTGCAGACCATGCAGCCGGTGGTGAAGCAGCTCGTCGCCCAGCAGCGCCGCTTCAACGAGCTCGTGGTTCAGGGGCTGGTCGAGCTCTCGGCCGGCACGCTGCGCCCCGATGCTCCGCTCATCGCCGACCTCGTGTCGAGCGCCGACCTCTTCGCGGCCCCGGCCGGTGCTCCCGCGCTGCGCGCCACGCGCCCCCTGTGGAACGAGGTGTTCCGCTTTCAGACTGCGTTCAACCAGCAGCTCGCGCAGGGGCTGAAGTGGTTCTCGTCGTTTCGGCCCAAAGAGAGCCTGTTTCTGCCGACGGTCAGCGTCGTCGCGCTCGAGGCGCAGGCGGGCACGCTGCCCGACTTTCTGCTGTCGATCGCGTCGCAGGGCTACGGCGCCGGGTTCGAGGTGCTCGTCGTCACCAGCACGACCGAGCTGCTCGACGTCGCGGCGCGCAAGTACGCGTGGGTGCGCGCGGTGCCGTCGTTCGACGACGCGCTCGACCAGGCGCGCGGCGACGTGCTCGTGGTGACCGACGCCCGCCGTACGCTGGGCGCGGTGTTTCTCGAGACACACGCGCGCGAGTACCTGCTGAACGAGCGCACCGAAGCGGCCACCAGCCCGCTGCCGAACGGCACGAGCGAGCTCATCGACCCGCTGACGCCCACCAGCTTCGTGAACTTCGGCACCGGCGCGTTTTCGGTGCGCCGCTCGCGGGCGGGGGCGTTGCGTGGGGCCACGAGCCCGCTCGAGCAGGGCTACCGGCTGTACCAGGCGGGCGTGCGCGTCACGCACGCGTCAGACGCGCGCAGCGAGGGCCCACCTGCCGCCGACCCGGTCGCGCCGTTTCTCGCGGCGCACCCCGAGGCGGGCTGGCTGACCGAGTCGGCGCGCCGCCGCCCGGTCGCCCGCGCGCAGAAGCGGCTGCGCATTCTCACGTACCGCTGGCACTGCGCGCACCAGTACGAGCTGTTCAAGCTGCCGCACGACTTCACGCTGCTCGCGGGGCGGCCGCAGTTCAGCCGCGAGTGGGACTTCTCGACCCGCCCGCTGCGCGAGAACGCGAAGTTCGTGCCCCGCGAGGCGCTCGACCTGAACGACTTCGATCTCGCGATTCTGCCGTTCGACGAGTCGTGCGTGAACCCGTCGCT
>JAEUJP010000205.1 GCA_016793725.1 Myxococcaceae bacterium
CGCCACGTCGTCGACTACGCCAGGCAGCGCGGCATCACCGTCGTGCCCGAGGTCGAGTTCCCCGGTCACGTGCGCGCCCTCCTCGCCGCTCACCCCGAGCTCAGCTGCCGCGGCAAAGAGCTCCCCATTCCCACCGAAAAATGGGGCGTCTTCGAAGACGTGCTCTGCGTCGGCAACCCCGACTCCCAGAAGCTCGTCGACGACGTGCTCGACGAGGTCGCCGCCCTCTTCCCCGGCCCCTACATTCACATCGGCGGCGACGAGACCCCCACCGTGCGGTGGGACGCGTGCTCGCGCTGCAAGGCCCTCGGCATTCACCCCCAGACCCACTTCCTCGCCACCACCACCGCCAAGGTGCGCTCGCTCGGGCGCCGCGCCATCGCGTGGGACGAGGTGCTCGACCACCAACCCCCGTCAGACCTCATCATCATGGCCTGGCGCGGCATGAACAAAGCCGAGCGCGCCATCGAGATGAACCTCGACGTCATTCTCGTGCCGTACGACGTCTTCTACCTCGACAAGCCCCAGCTCCCCTTCGAAGACGAGGCCGTGCTGCTCGACACCATCGTCGGCTTCGAGCCCCCCACCTCACCCCACGTGCTCGGCGTTCAAGCGAACCTGTGGACCGAGTTCATCACCGACTTGAAGCGCGCCGAGCAGCAGCTCTTCCCCCGCCTCCTCGCCGTCGCCGACGTCGCCTGGTCGAGCCCCGAGGTGCGCAAGTCGAACCCGCTGCTCGGCCGCCTCGAGAACGCCCGCTCGATTCTCGACGACCGCGGCGTCGGCTCGTTCATCGACCCACCCACCGGCCTCGAGCCGCGCCGCGCCTTCATCGGCAAGGGCTCGGTCGAGCTCAAGTCGACCGGCGCCGCCATCGAGTACCAGCTCGGCTGCGACGGCCCGATGCAGAAGTACGTCGGCCCCATCACCGTCGACCACACCACCGAGATCTGCGCCCGCGTCGCCAAGAGCGGCATCGCCCGCGGCCTCGTCGTCGTCGAGCCTCCGTCGCCCGCCCTCACCGGCGTGAAGGCCGGCCCCGAAGGCGTTCGCTACGAGTACTTCGAGGGCACGTTCACGCAGCTCCCCGACTTCGATCGGCTGGGAAAACCGCTGAAGACCGGCACCAGCCCGAAGCTCGTGCCCGACGGCGTGCGCGAAAAAGCGTGGGCCGTGCGCCTCGACGGCCTCTTCGACGCCAAAGAGACGAAGGTCTACCGCTTCACCGTCACCAGCGACGACGGAGGCCGCATCACCGTCGACGGCAAGCTCGTCGCCGACAACGACGGCCTGCACGCCCCCCGGCCCCGCAGCGGTGAGATCGCCCTCGAGAAGGGCCTGCACCGCGTGCGCGTCGAGTTCTTCCAGAAGCGCGGCGGCTACACGCTCGAGGTCGACCCCGGCCCGCTGTACGTCGAGCCCTGAGCGCTCGAGGTCACGGCGGGCACGCGCAGTCGATCGACATCACCGGCGACACGTAGCTGAAGCCCGAGCTGTCGGTGCGCGCCCACAGGCGCGGGTTCACCTGAATCACCGCCCAGTTGCCGCTCGGCGACGAGGTGTTGCTGAACACCTCGGTCGACGGGCCGCTGTACCCCATCGCCTCGCAGAACATCGAGCCGCCCGTGTACTCGGCCTTGAACCCGGCGTCGGGCGTGCGCACCCACGGCGCGTTCAGCGGCGCGTCGGCCAGCCGGTAGATCTGCGACCCCTGGTACCGCAGCTCCACCGCCGGCGTCTCGAAGTCACCGCAGCCCCGCCCGCCCGCGTGAATCGAGCCCAGGCACCGGTACTCCCACTCGGGCGTCGAGCCCGTGCTCGTGCTGTTCAGGTGCTGAAACGTCGTCGTGAACGTCTGCGGGTTCACACACGCGCTGCCGCTGCCGCCGGCCGCGCCCGAGCCTCCGCCCGTGCCGCCGCCCGCCGCCCCACCCGCCGAGCCGCTGCCGCCGCCCGTGCCCGAGCCTCCGCCCGTGCCCCCGCCGCCCCCGCCCGCGCCGCACGACGGGCCGCACGTCGGGGTGCGCTGCGTGCCGCACAGATCGGTCAACGTCGGCGAGCCGCACGTCACGTTGTTGCGCTGGCACACCTGCGCATCGGTCTCCATCGTGCAGCCGCACACGTTCGGCGTGCCGCCCCCGCCGCACGTCTTCGGCGACATGCACGCGCCGCAGTTCTCGGTGCGCATCACGCCGCACGCGTCGATCGCCGTCACCAGGTCGCAGTCGCGCCCCAGCCGCGTGCAGAACGCCGCCGCGCTCTCGGGCGTGCAGCCGCACGCGTTCGGAGTCGCCCCGCCGCCGCACGTCTGCGGCGCCGAGCACGAGCCGCACAGCCGCGTGCGCATCGCCCCGCAGTTGTCGGCCGCCGTGTGCGTGCCGCACGTCGCCTGCAGCCGCCCGCAGAACGCCGTGTCGCTCTCGGGCGTGCAGCCACAGCTCCCCGCTTCGC
>JAEUJP010000226.1 GCA_016793725.1 Myxococcaceae bacterium
AAGAAGTTCGCATCACCGGCGCGGCGTCGCTCGCGAAGAAGTGGAAGGCGAAGGGCCTGTGCCCGAGAGCGCGCGCCGAAGGTCACGACCTGGTCTTGAGCTGCACGAACGACCGCCTGCATGCGACGAGCAGCGGCGGCACCGTCACCATCGTGGCGTTGCGTGGCCTGCCCTGGGCCGCGAAAGACGAGCCGGCGCCGCGCCGGTACTACAAGCCCGAAGAGGTTGGTCTCGGTGGCGCGTGCCCCGGCACCACGCCCGCGGGCAAGGCCGAGTGCGCGTTCGCCGCCGGCGACGTCACCGCCGCGAAGACCTTCTTGAACGCGGCGCTCGACAGCATGCACCGAGACTATGCGGCCGTTCGCATGGCCGACCTGGCGCTCGACGCCGACTGCCCGCTCGACTCGATGGAGTGGCTCGAGAAGGTCGGGCGCACCGGCGACTGGGGCCGCCTCGCTTCGGTGCGCCAGTGTGAGCTGTCGGGTCGCTGCTTCAAGGGCCCGCAGCGCGAGGCGCTGTTCGACAGCGCCGGCATGCCGCTGCCGATGCGCGAAGAGCTGAAGCTGCGCGAGCTGCGCCTATTGCGCTACGAGTCGCCGGTCGCCGCGGCGACGCGCCTGTTCGACGCCGGTCGCGGCAGCTGGCCCGAGGCGCTGTGCGCGGGCGCGGGTACGGCCATCTGCCACAACGTGATGTTCCAGGCGCTCGAGTCGAACGACGTCGAGGCGCGCATCGCGGCGCTGACGCTGTACGCGTCGGGCCCGGTGTCGACGAGCTTCGCGCGGCGGCCGTGGCTGGCCGATGCGGCGGCCGACGCGGCGGTGGCGCTGGGGGCTCCGCAGTACGCGGCTTCGGCGCTGGCGGCGGCGACGGCCGACGTGAAGAAGCCCGAGCTGAAGAAGCACCTGTTGCGCGTGATCGCGCTGTACGAGCTCGCCGGTGAGCCGGCGCGGGCGGCGGCGGTGCGCGCCTACGCGATCGACTCGGTCGGCCTGAAGCCGTCGCAAAAGGCGAAGAAGGTCTCGAAAGAGAACGCGAAGCTGGCGCAGCGAGAGGCCTTCGAGCCCCGCGACGCCGAGCTCGCGGCCGAGCTGGCGAACGCGGCGGTGGTGCGCTCGAGGGCGCGCGCCGGCGGCACGGGGGGCATGTCGCGATGAAGCTCTTCGACTCGACCTTCTCGACGCTCGAGCGCGCGCTCGACGCCCGGCTGCAGCGGCAGAACGTGCTGTCGGGCAACCTCGCGAACGTGAACACCCCGGGCTTCAAGCCGAAAGACGTCGACGTGACGGGGCTGGTCGACGGGGTGCAGACCGAAGCGTCGGCGGTGGTCGACGTGCCGGGTGCGACCGAAAACATCGACGGCAACCAGGTCGACGTCGACAAGACGCTGGTGACGCTGGCCGAAAACGCTCTGCAGTACGGGGCCGCTGCGAAGGCGGCGGGGAAGAAGCTGTCGATACTGCGATACGTCGCCTCAGATGGAGCCGCCTGATGGACTTTTTGACCGCACTTCACGTCTCGGCGTCGGGCCTCGCTGCCGAGCGCACCCGCGTCAACATCACCGCGACGAACCTGGCGAACGCCGAGTCGACGCGCGGGCCCGACGGCAAGCCGTACCGGCGCCGCGACCCCATCTTCGAGACGCAGACGTTCGAGGGTGAGCTGCAGGGGGTTCGAGTGGCAGGCGTGCAGGAAGACCAGGGGCCGGGCAAGCGCGTGTACAGCCCGGGTCACCCCGACGCCGATGCGAATGGGTTCGTCACGTTTCCCGACGTGAACCCGATTCACGAGGTGGTGAACCTGATGCAGGCGCAGAAGTCGTATGACGCCAACGCGACTGCGGTCGACACCTTGAAGGGCATGGCGGCCCGCGCGCTGGAAATCGCCCGATGAAGATCGCCGGCTTAGAGACGCAGCTGCCAGCGGCCGCGGCGAAAGAGACGGGCAAGACCGAGGGCTTCGGCGGGGTGTTGGCCGAGGCGGTCGGCAAGGTCGAGGCGCTGCAGAACCAGGCCGACGGCGAGGCGACGAAGGTCGCGCGCGGCGAAGGCAACCTGCACGAGCTGTCGCTCTCGCTCGAGAAGGCCGATGTGGCGATGCGCGTGGCAGTGAAGGTGCGCAACAAGCTCGTCGACGCCTACAACGAAGTCATGCGCATGAGCGTGTGAAGCAGTCGAAGAACCTCCGCTCGCCCTGAGCGGAGCGGCCACGAAGCGGACGCGGAGTCGAAGGGGCCGTGGTCGGCAGTCTGTACGCACTTCGACTGCGTCCCGCTTCGCGTGACCTCCGCTCAGTGTGAGCGGAGTGCGTCATGCGAACCCCGTCACGTCCCTGACGATCTGGCTGGCCCGCCAATTGAAGTGTCAGGGCCTTGATGGAGCCCCTGATTCAGCAGCTCAAGTCTCTTCCCGCGAAGTGGCAGTCGTTCTCGCGCGCCACCCGCATGCTGCTCATCGGCACGCTGGTGGCGCTCGGTTCAGTGGCGCTCGTCTCGTACCTGCTGAGCGGCGCCGCCGACCCCTATCAGTACGCCTTCACCAACCTGTCGCCCGAAGACGGCCAGGCGGCGTCGGCGGTGCTGAAGACCTCGGGCATACCCTTTCGCAGCGAGGCCGGCGGCTCGGCGCTCGCGGTGCCGGCCAGCAAGGTCTACGACGCCCGCCTCATTCTCGCGGCGCAGGGCCTGCCGCGCGCGAGCGGCATCGGCTTCGAGATCTTCGACAAGGGCCAGTTCGGCGTCAGCGAGTTCACCCAGCGCGTCAACCTGCGCCGCGCCATCGAGGGCGAGCTCGCCCGCACCGTCGGCAGCCTCGACGAAGTTCGCAGCGCCCGCGTGCACCTCTCGCTCGGCGAGCGCGGCCTGTACCGCGGCGAAGACAAGAAGGCGACCGCGTCGGTCGTCGTCACCCTGCACCCCGGCCGCACCCTCAGCGACTCGCAGCTGAGCGGCATTCGCCACCTCGTCGCGGCCGCGGTGCCCGGCCTGCAGCCCGACGGAGTCACCATCGTCGACGGGCACGGCGCGGTGCTCGGAGGCGCGCCGGGCGAGGCGACGAACGGCAAGAGCTTCGAGCAGAACACCGAGGCCGAGCTGCAGTCGCGCATCGTGACGCTGCTCGAGCCAGTCGTCGGCGCGGGCGCGGTCGTGGCGCGGGTCGCGGTGACGGTCGACAACAGCGAGGTCAGCCAGTCGAGCGAGGTGTTCGACCCCGATCAGGCGGCGCTGCGCACCGAGAAGAAGAGCAACCAGAACCAGAGCTCCGACAACGGCACGCAGACGGGCGTCGCGGGCGCGCAGGCGAACCAGCCGATGGTGCTGGCGCAGGGCACGTACCTGCCGAACGGCAACGGCACGGGCAGCTCGTCGAAGTCGCAGTCGGCGAGCGGCGACGAGCTGCGCACGTGGGAAATTTCGAAGACCACGACGACGTCGGTCATCAAGCAGCCGAGGCTGCGCAAGCTGTCGGTCGCGGTGCTGCTCGATCAGCCGAAAGACGCGCCCCGCTCCGAGGCCGAGCTGAACCGCCTGGGCGAGCTCGTGAAGCGCGCCGTCGGCTTCGATGATCAGCGCGGCGACCAGTTTCAGATCTCGTCGGCCACCTTCACGAAGGCCGACAGCGGCGCCGAGGCCATCGCGCCCGACGGCCCCCCCAAGTTCCCCTGGTGGGCGCCGTACGCGGCCGGCGTGTTCGCCTTCATCGTCATCATGGCCGTCGTCGCCATCTCGCTGCGCAAGAAGAAGCCGGCCCTCGCCCCGATGGTGCTGAAGCCCGGCATGAAGGTGTCGGAGCTCGAGGCGCAGAACGCCCAGGCCACCGCGCTCGCGAACGCTCCGGCCGGCACCGGCGCCGCCGCGGCCCCTGGCACGAAGCCTGCGAAGACCGTCGACGTCGTGACGCCTGCGCTGCCGCCCGAGCCGAGCGTCAAAGAGAAGGCGATGGCACACGCCATGAAGGACCCCGTCAAGACCGCGCAGCTGATTCGCGCGTGGATCGCCGCCGACCTCGAAGCGGCCAAGGAGGCCCGCCGTGGCTGAGACTGCCGTTACCCCCCCGACGCCGACGTCCCCCGCTGCTGCAGACACGACCCCGCGCTTCTTGACCGGTGCGGGGGCACGCAAGGCCGCCGCGCTGCTGCTCGGCATGGGCGCCGAGGCCGCCTCGGCGGTGTTTCGCCACCTGTCTGAGAGCGACGTGCGGCAGATCGCGCTCGGCGCGAAAGACCTGAAGAAGGTGCCGGCGTCGACGGTCTCTGACGCGCTGAGAGACTACGTCGAGGCGATGGAGAAGGTCGGCGGCGACATGCCGGCCGGTGAAGAGATGCTGCGCGAGATCGCGGCGGGCGTGCTGGGCGACGACGTGTCGAAGCGGCTGTTCGGCGGCCACGCGCCGGCGAGCCCGGGCGTCGACGAGCTGCTCTCGACGACAGCGGCGACCGAGCCCGAGGCGCTCGCGATGGTGCTGGCGCGCGAGCAGCCGCAGACGGTGGCACTCGTGCTGTCGAGCCTCGAGCCCGACCGCGCGGTCGCCGTGATGGAGCACCTGCCCGAAGCGAACAAGCCGCAGATCGTTCGCCGCATGGCGGTGGTCGAGTCGGTGGCGCCCGAGGTGCTGCGCGAGGTTCGTGCGGCGCTGACGAGCGAGCTGAACGCGCTCGTGGCCGAGGGCATGCGCAAGGTCGACGGCCGCAAGGCGGCGCTCGAAATTCTGCGCCGCGCTTCGACGGCGCAGCAGGGCCAGGTGCTGGAGTGGATCGGCCGCGACGACCCGAACCTCGCCGCCGAGCTCAAGACGAAGCTCTTCACGTTCGACGACCTGTCGATGCTCGGCGACCGCGACATTCAGGCGCTGCTCAAAGAGACCGACACGGCGCAGCTCACGACCGCGCTCAAGGGCAGCACCGACGAGGTCAAAGACAAGTTCCTGCGCAACATGTCGTCGCGCGCGGCGCAGATGCTCGCCGACGACCTGCAGGCGATGGGGCCGGTGCGGCTCCAGGTGGTCGAAGAGGCGCAGGGCAACATCTGCAAGGTCGCGCTCGAGCTCGCCGAGAAGGGCAAGCTCACCATCGTTCGCGCGACGGACAAGATGGTCTGACGCCATGCGAGCCCCTTCGTTCATGCAGGGTGTCACTCCGCGGCCGTCACAGCCGGCGAAGTTCATGCGGTTGGTCGAGTCGCAGCCGACGGCGGCGCCGACGCCTCCCGCGGTCGCAGCGCCGGTCGCTCCGGCGCCCACGCCGGCTCCGCTGCCGACTCCGCCGGCGCCCATCGGCATGTCGGTCGCGCTGTCGGAGCTGCGGCCGCCGCCGACGCCTCCGCCTCCCGCTCCGGCGCCGCAGCAGTCGTCGGCGCAGGTGCAGCACGCGCTCGAGAAGCTGAGCCTGCAGAACGAGCGGCTGGCCGAGCTGGCGCGCACCGACGCGCTCGAGATCGGCTTCATGGTCGCCGAGCGCATTCTCGAACAAGAGGTGTCGCAGAACCCGCGCGCGCTCATCAGCCTGGTGCGCAGCGCGATGCGCAAGCTCGCCGACGGCCGCGAGGTGAAGGTGAGCGTGAGCGCGGCCGACCACGAGCGGCTGAGCGCCGCGAACGAGCCGGGCCTGGTGAACGTGACCTTCGTCGTCGACCCGACGTTCGGCGCGGGCGACATCAAGGTGACGAGCGAGCTCGGGGTGGTCGACGCGCGCATGTCGACGCGCCTCGCCGAGCTGAAGAAGGCCGCAGAGGGGGAAGACTGACCATGGGCGTCGTCGACCTCGAGAAGCTGAAGCGCCGCATCTCGAAGACCGAGATGCTCGCGGTGCAGGGCAAGGTGATTCACGCGAGCGGGTGGGTCGTCGAGGCCCAGCTGCCCGGCGTCGCCGTGGGCACGCTGTGCGACATCGTGACCCAGAACAACAAGACCGTGCGCGCCGAGGTGGTGGGCTTCTCGGACACGACCGCGCTGCTCATGCCGCTCGGCGACATCTCGGGCATCAGCGCCGGCAGCGTCGTGGCGCCGCGCCCGAACGACGACGTGCTGAGCGTCGGCGACGCCCTCATCGGCCGCGTCGTGAACGCGACGCTCGAGCCCATCGACGGCGGGCCCGACATGGTGCTGCCCGAGAAGGCGACGCTGAAGAACGTGCCGCTGCGCGCGATGTCGCGCCGCCGCATCGCGAAGCCGCTGACGACCGGGGTGAAGGCGGTCGACTCGTGCCTGGCGCTCGGTGAAGGGCAGCGCATCTGTGTGTGCGCCGGCCCCGGGGTGGGCAAGAGCGTGCTGCTCGGCATGATGGCGAAGCACGCCGACGCCGAGATGTTCGTGGTGGGCCTCATCGGCGAGCGTGGCCGCGAGGTTCGGGAGTTCGTCGAGCGCGACCTGGGCCCCGAGGGCCTGAAGAACGCGGTGGTGGTGGTGGCGACGTCAGACGAGTCGCCGCTGCTTCGCGTGCGCGCCGCCCACGTGGCGACGGCCATCGCCGAACACTGGCGCAAGAAGGGCAAGAAGGTCGTGCTGCTGATGGACTCGCTGTCGCGCGTCGCGATGGCGCTGCGTGAGATTGGCCTCGCTGCGGGCGAGCCGCCGACCACGAAGGGCTACCCGCCGTCGGTGTTCGCGCAGCTGCCGCGGCTGGTCGAGCGCACCGGCAACGACGAGGGGCAGGGCAGCATCACGGCGCTCTATACGGTGCTGGCCGAGGGCGACGACCTGTCTGACCCGGTCGTCGACTGTGCGCGCGCCGCGCTCGACGGCCACTGGGTGCTGTCGCGAAAGCTGGCCTCGGCAGGTCATTTCCCCGCCATCGACGTGCTCGCGAGCGTCAGCCGCGTGGTGACCGACATCGTGCCGAAGGCCGAGCTCGACGTCGCGATGCTCGCCCGCGACGTGCTGGCCTCGTACAAAGAGGCGCAAGACCTCATCGAGGTCGGCGCCTACGTGTCGGGCTCGAACCCACGCGTCGACCGTGCCCTGCGCGTCATTCAGCCGCTGCGCTCGTTCTTGCAACAGAGCCCCGACATGCGCGTGGCACGCGACAAGACGTTGACGGAGCTGAAGGCGGTTCTGGCCGGAGGTGCGAAGTGATTGCGATTGCGCTCATCGCGGTGCTTTCGTCGACCGAAGAGACCCCGCCCATTCCGCGGCCGGGCGAGAAGGTCGAGAAGGTCGAAGAGCCCAAGAAGGACGAGGCGAAGAAAGACGAGCCGAAGAAAGACGAGGCCGAGGTCGTCAAGGCCGACCCGAAGCGCGACGTGCAGATGCACGAGGCGCCGCCGAAGAAGAAGGAAGAGAAGGCGGTCGAGAAGCACGCGGCGCCTCCTCCGGCGCTGTCGCAGTCGGCGCTCGCGGCCGAGCTGAAGAAGTCGGCGAAAGACCAGAAGGCGGCGCGCACGAAGCTCGAAGAAGAGCGCAAGGCCATCGACGACGAGCGCGCGAAGCTCGAGGCGCTGAAGAAAGAGATCGACGGCTCGCGGGCCGCGCTGCGCGCCGAGACCGAGCGGCTCGAGGGCATTCTCCCCACCGCGGCTGTGGCGGCTGCCGCAGCGCCCGCGCCGCACCCGGCCGCTCCGGCCGCTAAGCCGAACCCGAACGCCGGCGCGCAGCTGAAGGCGCTCGCGAAGACGATGAAGGGCATGAAGCCCGAGGTCGCGGCGATCGTGATCGCGAAGCTCGAGCGCCCGCTCGCGGCCTCGCTGCTGCGCGAGATGAAGCCGGCCGACGCGGGCGCCGTGCTCGAGAAGCTGAAGCCCGACGTGGCGGCCGACCTGGTGTCGCTGCTCGCGACCACGCCGCCCCCGCAGAAAGACCTGCTGTGAAGCTCGCCAAGATTCCCGACTTCGGCCTCCTGTTCGGCTCGAAGGCCACCGCCACGAAGGGCCTGAAGGCCACCGGCCGGGCCGAGAAGCCCGAGAAGGCCGAGAAGGCCACGGCGGGCGACAAGAAGGCCGCGAAAGACGCGGCGCAGACGGTCGGCTCGTTCGCGGCCGAGCTGGCGCAGGCGCAGGCGCTCGCTCCGCAGGCGCCGCTTGGGGCGCTGCAGCTGCCGCCCGCGTCACACGGCGCGCACGGCTCACATTCGTCGCACGGCAAGAAGACCGAGAAGCCGGGCTTCGCCGCGGCCGAGGTGAAGGCGGCGTCGACCGAGCGCCCGTCGTTGCCCGAGCTCCCCGCGCCGACGAAAGAGACTTCGGCACAGCCGGCGGCGGTCTTCACGCTCGCCGAGGCGCCGCGCGAGGCGCCGGCGGCGAAGGTCGAGGCGGCGCCGACGGTGTGGCTGCCGAAAGAGGCGGCCGCGGCCATCGACGAGAGCGCGCGCCTGACGATGTTCGCCCACAGCGTCAACTTCGCGGCAGAGGGTCAGGCATTCCACCTGCAAGTGCGTGACGGTGAGGTCAGCATCAGGGCGCGCGGCGAGCTCGCCCACAGCTTGAAGGCGTCAGAGGCAGAGCTGCGCGTCGCGCTCGCACAAGAGGGTTTGAAGCTCCGCGAGACGGAGTCCACGCAGAACCACGGCAACGACGACGCGACGAGCGATCGCCGGCGCCGTGACCAGGAAGAGAGGCAAGACGAATGGACGTAGCATCGGTCGTGAACGCAGGCGCCGGCGGCTCGGTCGAAGCCCCGAAGGCCACGATGGGCAAGAACGAGTTCTTGAAGCTCCTGCTCGCGCAGCTGAGCCACCAAGACCCGACCAGCCCGGCCGACAGCCAGGCGTTCGTCGCGCAGCTCGCGCAGTTCGCGAACGTCGAGCAGCTGCAGGGCGTGAACACGTCGCTCGAGACCCTGCTGATGGCGCAGGCCGCGGGCAACCAGACGCAGACGGTCGGCCTGCTCGGCAAAGACGTGACGTTCAAGACCGACAAGGTCGACTTCGACGGCGTGGCCTCGACCGACATCGTCGGCCAGCTCGAGAAAGACGCCGCGACGGTGAAGGCGGTCATCACCGACGCGAACGGCAAGGTGGTGCGAACGGTCGACATCAACGACGTGAAGGCGGGCCCGTTCGATTTGAAGTGGGACGGTACCGACGACAAGGGCGTGAAGCTGCCGAAGGGCACCTACAAGGTGCAGCTCACGGCCGCCGACAAGGAAGGCAAGAACATACCCGTGCAGATGAACGGCAGCGGGCGCGTCACCGGCATCACCTACGAGAAGGGCTTCCCCGAGCTGCAGGTCGGCGGCCTGAAGCTGCTGATGAACGAGATCATTTCCGTCAAAGAACCCACGAAGGAGAACTGAACATGAGCCTCATGACCTCGCTGTACACCGGCACGATCGGCATGCAGTCAAACAGCCTCGACCTCAGCGTCATCGGCGACAACATCGCGAACGCGAACACCATCGGGTTCAAGGGCAGCCGCACGGCCTTCGAAGACATGATGGCGCAGTCGATGATCGGCTCGGGCCAGCGCGGCCTCGGCTCGAACGTGCAGGCGATTCAGAAGCTCATCACGCAGGGCGCGCTGACGACGACGGGCCTCGCGACCGACCTGGCGCTGCAGGGCAACGGGTTCTTCGTGGTGAAGGGCAACCACAACGGCACCGACGGCCAGTACTACACGCGCGCGGGTCAGTTCACGCTCGACCGCGACGGCAACCTGGTGAACCTCGATGGGCTGAAGGTGCAGGGCTTCGCGGCCGACAACAATGGTGTGGTCGGCGCGACGCTCGGCGACCTGCAGTTCTCGTCTGCGACGGCGCCGCCGCGCGCGACGGCGAACGTGCGCATCACGGCGAACCTGAACCCCGAAGAGGCGCCCATCACTGCGGCGTTCGACCCGGCGAACCCCGACGCGACGTCGAACTTCAAGACGAGCACGGTGGTGTACGACTCGCTCGGCAAACAGCACTCGGTCGACGTGTACTGGCGCATGAGCGCTGTTGGCACGTGGGACTGGCACGCGCTGACCGACGGCGCGAACCTGCAGGGCGGCACGGCGGGCACGATGACCGAGATCGCGGGCGGCACGATGACGTTCGATGCGAGCGGCAACCAGACGGCCTTCACGCAGTTGGGCGCGTTCAACCCGATCGGCGCGGTGAACCCGCAGCCCCTCGCGTTCGACTTCAGCCAGATCACGCAGTACGCGCGGGCCGAGGCGGTCACCTTCCAGAGCCAAGACGGGTACGCGTCGGGCACGCTGGCGAACATCAACATCGACACCGACGGCAGCATCATCGGCACGTTCTCGAACGGCCAGTCGCGCACCCTCGGCCAGGTCGCGGTGGCCGACTTCGAGGCGGCCGATCAGCTCGAGCGCGCGGGCGGCAACCTGTTCTCTGATGCGCCGGGCGCGGGCCAGCCGGTGATCGGCAAGGCGGCGTC
>JAEUJP010000324.1 GCA_016793725.1 Myxococcaceae bacterium
CGCCGCGATGAGCTCGGTCTGGTTGCTCGCCGAGTAGAACGCGGTCTGGCAGATGCCCTGACCGGAGCTCATGTCGCAGACACCGCCGGTGCCACACTCGGCGTTCGTGCCGTTCGGGCAAGTGCGCTGAAAGCCGCCCGCGCGAGCCATGGCGTTCAACACCAAGAAGCCGGCCGAGTTCGGGTTGCTGGGGTCGAAGTCGCTGCCGAACCCGACGACGATGGTCTTGATGCCGCCTGCGTGTGCCGTCTCGCTGCGAAGCTCACGCACGGCTTCGACGGCACCGTCCTGATCGAGGCAGCCCAACCGGCAGAACTGGTCGGTGATGTTCATGCCGCACTGGCCGGCGAGGAGCGTGCACCTGCACGACGCCTCATCGGCGGTGCCCGGCGCGCCGCACCGATTGGGGTTGTTCATGTTGCAGTTGGGAAGGCCGTCGGTCAGCAGCAGCACGAAGTCTTCGCGGTTCGGGTCGTTGATCTCAGGGATCGTACCGACGAAGGAGAGAGAACCACCCGTCGGCGTACCGCCGATGGGGCAGGTCGGACCGGGGTTCGTGTTGCACGGCGCCTGAATCTGCAGGTTGATGCTGTTCGCCCAGGTCTGCAGGTCGGCGGGGTCGTCGGTCGCCGGCTTCACGGGCACCAGCACTTCAGCGCTGGTCGCTGCCTCGCAGACAGACCCTCTCGGGTACACCGTCAGGCCCATGCGGGCGACGCTGCTGTTGTTCATGAGGAAGTCGTCCATCGCGCGGCGCGCGGCCCCCATGCGGGTCGGGCAGGTTGCCTCGTTGCAGTTCGGGAAGCGGCAGTTGTTGCAGCCAGTTCCGCCCGGCAGCGGCTCGTTCATCGAGCCCGACTTGTCGAGCAGGATCATCAGGTTCGGCTTTTCTTTCTTGGCCGTGACGTTGTTCTTCTGCGTCGTCTGCGCGATCGCGAGCGGCGTCACCGGCTCGAAGTCGTACACCTGGCAGCCGGTCGCAGCAGCGCACACCGTGAACACCACGCCAGCTCGAAGTGCAGTTCTCATGACCTCACCATCCTAACGCCGAAACCCCTTGGACCGATGGGGCGAAGAAGCCACACCTCACCGCTGAGGCGCAAGCGCCGTTTTCCGCTCACTGCGCTCCCGCTGCAACGCCCGAGGCGCGGGTTTCCCGTTACGGCCCCGCGACACCCGCGCGCCCCATCGGGAAAAGCACTAGGGTGACCTCGTCATGCGCTTCACCGTTCTCTCTCGCAGCGCCTCGGTGCCGTCGACCGCGCGGCTGCTGCACGAGGCCCGGGCACGCGGGCACAAGGTCACCGTGCTGAACCCGGTCAAGGTCGAGCTCGCTTTCGACCGCCAGGGCCAGGAGCTCTTCCTCGAGCGCAAGCGCCTCGCCGTGCCCGACGTCGTCGTGCCCAGGCTCGCCGGCTCGATCGCCGCGTACGGCCTCGCCGTCGTCGACCAGCTCGGCATGCGCGGCGCCTGCGTGATGAACGACGCCCGCGCCATCGCCCGCTCGCGCAACCCGATGCGCTGCCTGCAGGTGCTGGCCGCCAACGGCCTCGAGATACCGCCCACGCGCATGGTGCACGAGGCCCGCGACCTCGAGCGGCTCGCCAAGAGCATCGGCGGCTACCCGCTGTTCGTGAAGATCCTGCGCGGCACCGAGAAGCACGGCACCATGGTCGTCGAGTCGCAGAAGTCGCTGCAGGCCGCCCTCGAGGCCGTGCTCGGCCTCGGCCACGACCTCATTCTTCAGCAGTTCTTGAAGGGCGGGCGCAGCGTTCGCGTCGTGGTGCTGGGCGGCAAGGCCGTCGCCGCCGTCGAGCGCAAGCGCGTGAAAAAGAAGAAGAAGCTGAAACTCGCCGGGGTGCTGATGTCACCTGGGGTCGCGCGCCTCGCCGAGCGGGCCGCGAAGGCGCTGGCGCTCGAGCTGTGTACGGTCGATCTGCTGGAAGGTGGGGGCGAGGGTCACGTGATCGAAGTGAACGCGACTCCGGCGCTTCCCGAGATCGAGAAGGTGACGCGGCTCAACATTGCGCGCATGGTGGTCGAACGCGCCGAAGAGCTGTACGACAAGGCGTCGAAGCTGAAGAAGGCCGCGAGTGAATAGGAGTCGAACGTGATTGCGCTGTTGATGGCCGCGGTACTTTCCCAGTCGCCCGATGTCGGTGGGCTCTACGATCTCACCACCGAGGGCTCGACCTTGAAGGTGAAGGCCGGCGAGAAGGGCAAGCTGGTGCTCGACATTCGCGCGAAGTCGGGCGCACACATCTCTGATGAAGCGCCGCTCAAGATCGAGCTGAAGGCGACCGGCGCGAAGACCGAAAAAGACAAGCTGACCTACAAAGACTCCATCGGCGTGAAGCACGACGGAGTCGAGTACCCCGACCCGCACTTCGAAGTGCCGTTCACTTCCGACAAGCCGGGCAAAGCGAGCATCGAGGCCAAGATGAAGTTCTTCGTGTGTACCGACAAGGTCTGCGCTCCGCAGACGAAGACAGTGACCGTACCGGTGGACGTCATTTGAGCCCGCCCGGAGGGGGAGGGAAGTTCGGTGGCGGTCGCAGCGGTGGCGGCGGCCGGCGCTTCGGCGGTGGCGGCAAGGGCCGCAGCTTCGGCGATGGTGGCAAGTTCAGCCGCGGCCGGCCGGCCGGTGGCGGTGGCGGCCGGTTCGGCGGCGAGTCGCGCGGCGAGGGTGGCGGCGGCGAGCGCAGCTTCCGCGGCGGTAAGCCCGGTGGCGGCGAGCGCAAGTTTGGGGCCCGGCCCGGCGGCGACCGAAAATTCGGTGCGGGCGAGCGCAAGTTCGGTGGGGGCGAGCGCAAGTTCGGTGGCGGCGAACGCTCGTTCGGCGGTCGCACCGGTGGCGGTGACCGCAAGTTCGGCGATCGGCCAGGGGGTGACCGCAAGTTCGGCGGCCGCCCCGGCGGTGGTGACCGCAAGTTCGGTGGCCGGCCCGGCGGTGGTGATCGCAAGTTCGGTGATCGCCCTTCGGGTGACCGCAAGTTCGGCGGCCCCGGCAAGTTCCGCCGCGACCGGCCCCCTCAGCCCAGCCCGCTCCCGTACGACGAGCGACGGGGCCGCTCTTCTGATTCCGTCGAGCTGTTTCAGGAGGGCTCCGACACCGGCGCGGCTTCATCGACCCGCTTCGTGTTCGGCGTGAACCCCGCGCTCGAGGCCCTGCGCGCCCGCCCGCAGGAGATCGACCGCCTCTTCTTCGCTGAAGGCTCGCTGAGCCCGAGCGTCGCCGGCGAAATTCTCTCGCGTGCGAAAGACGCAGGCGTGCGCGTCGACCAGGTGCCCCGCGAGCGCCTCGCCGCCTTCGCCGAGGGCGGCGTGCACCAGGGCATCGTGCTCGAGATGCGCGACTTCGCCTACGCCGAGCTCGAAGACCTCGTGAAAGAGCCCGGCATCATCGTCGTGCTCGACTCACTTCAAGACCCCCAGAACGTCGGCGCCATCATTCGCAGCGCCAACGCGTTCGGAGCCAAGGGCGTCGTCATCGCCAAAGACCGCGCCGCCGCCATCACCGGCTCGGTCACCAAGGCCAGCGCCGGCGCCACCGAGCACACCCAGATCGCCCGCGTCACCAACCTGAGCCGCGCCCTCGAAGAGCTGAAAGAGAAGGGCTGGTGGACGGTGGCGGCCGACCCGGCCGGTGAACCGCTCGGCACGAAGCCGCTCGAGGGCAACCTCGCCGTCGTCATCGGCGCCGAGGGCCCCGGCGTACGGCAGGGCGTGCTGGCCCAGTGCGACTTCAAGGTTCGTATCCCCATGCTGGGCGATGTGGCCTCGCTTAACGCGTCGGTCTCGGCGGGAATTCTGCTCTACGAGATCGTTCGTCAGAGAGCGGCGCCGACCAAGTCTTGACTCGTCACATGGCGGCCGGTAATCCCCCGCTCGCTCCGGCGTCGTGCCGGTGTAGCTCAGTTGGTAGAGCACCTGATTTGTAATCAGTAGGTCGCGGGTTCAAATCCCGCCGCCGGCCAGAGAAGAAAGAAGAGCACCAAAGGAGAAGCTGCACGAAGACAACTGGAGGGGTACCCAAGTGGCCAAAGGGAGCAGACTGTAAATCTGCCGGCTCTACGCCTTCGAAGGTTCGAATCCTTCCCCCTCCACAAACGCGCGCGGGAATAGCTCAGTTGGTAGAGCGTCAGCCTTCCAAGCTGAATGTCGTGGGTTCGAGTCCCATTTCCCGCTAAGTCAGCAGCGCTGATTTCACGCCCCGATAGCTCAGATGGCAGAGCGCATCCTTGGTAAGGATGAGGTCTCCGGTTCAATCCCGGATCGGGGCTCACAGCAGTTCCACCGACGCATTCTCTAGAGAGAGCCCATGAGCAAAGAAAAGTTCGACCGCAGCAAGCCCCACGTCAACATCGGCACCATCGGCCACGTCGATCACGGCAAGACGACGCTGACCGCGGCCATCACCAAGGTGCTCGCGAAGACCGGCGGCGCGACCTTCCTCGCTTACGACCAGATCGACAAGGCGCCCGAAGAGCGCGCCCGCGGCATCACGATCGCGACGGCGCACGTCGAGTACCAGACGAAGAACCGCCACTACGCGCACGTCGACTGCCCCGGCCACGCCGACTACGTGAAGAACATGATCACGGGAGCCGCCCAGATGGACGGCGCGATTCTCGTCGTCAGCGCGGCCGACGGCCCGATGCCGCAGACGCGTGAGCACATCCTCCTCGCGCGCCAGGTCGGCGTGCCGTACATCGTGGTCTTCCTGAACAAGGTCGACATGCTCGATGACCCCGAGCTGCGCGAGCTGGTCGAGGTCGAGGTTCGCGACCTGCTCAAGAAGTACAGCTTCCCCGGCGACAAGACCCCCATCATCCCGGGCTCGGCGCTCAAGGCGCTCGAGGGTGACGCGAGCGAGATCGGCGAAGGCGCGATCTTGAAGCTGATGGAGGCCGTCGACACCTACATTCCGACGCCTGCGCGCGCGGTCGACAAGCCGTTCTTGATGCCGGTCGAAGACGTGTTCTCGATCGAAGGTCGCGGCACGGTGGCGACGGGCCGCGTCGAGCGCGGCGTCATCAAGGTGGGCGAAGAAGTCGAGATCATCGGCATTCGGGCGACGTCGAAGACGGTCGTCACGGGCGTCGAGATGTTCCGCAAGCTGCTCGACCAGGGGCAGGCGGGCGACAACATCGGGGCGCTGCTCCGCGGGCTCAAGCGCGAAGATCTCGAGCGCGGCCAGGTGCTCGCGAAGCCGGGCAGCATCACGCCGCACACGAAGTTCAAGGGCCAGGTGTACGTGCTGTCGAAAGAAGAGGGTGGCCGTCACACCCCGTTCTTCAACGGCTACCGCCCGCAGTTCTACTTCCGCACCACCGACGTGACGGGCAACGTGAAGCTGCCTGCCGGCGTCGAGATGGTGATGCCGGGCGACAACATCGCCATCGAGGTCGAGCTCATCACGCCGGTCGCGATGGAAAAAGAGCTCCGGTTCGCGATTCGTGAGGGCGGCCGCACGGTCGGCTCGGGCGTCGTTTCAGAGATCATCGCCTGA
>JAEUJP010000375.1 GCA_016793725.1 Myxococcaceae bacterium
CGTGCGCATGACGTGCACGACGAAGCCCTGCTCCGACAGCCGCTGCAGCGTCTCGGCCGCCGACTGGGGAAACCGAACCGGCTCGAAGTAGTGCCGCGCGAGCGCCCGGCCGACGGGGCCCAGCTCTTCGCGCATCGCCTCGGCCGCGCGTGCAGCCTTCGCCGCCGCGTCTTCGTCCGTCGCGCGTACCTCGAGTGCCTCGGCGCCCATGGGGGCCAACAGTGTACTCCCACCCATTGAGGAGCGTTTTGACGATTTGAGGTACTGTGCCCGCCGCAGCGCCCCCACCTCGTATGCACGACAACACTTTTTCCGAGCACCGGCGCGCGCCGCGCGTCGCGGTCGATCTGTCTGTCCTGCGGCGGGTCGACGAGCGCTTCGTGCCCGAGAAGACCTTGAACCTCTCGGCCACCGGTGTCGCCCTCGTCACCGGCGCCCCCCTCGTGCCGGGCACGCTCGAGCAGCTCACCCTCGTCTCGAGAGACGGCCGCGTCGAGGTCAACGTGCAGGCCGAGGTCGTTCGGGTCCAGACCGTCAGAACCTCGGGCCCACCCGGCGAACAGCAGACGGCCGGCCTCACCCGCAAGTCGGGCACCTGGCAGTACGTCGCCGGCCTCAAGTTCGCCGCGCTCGACACCTCGTCGTCGTCGGGCATCGAGGCCTTGATGATGGGCGCCATGGCCACGCCGTCGGGCCACCGCTCGGGGCCCCGCGTCGAGCTGCACACCGAAGCGTTCTGGTCGGGCCCCGGCTCGGGGGGCGCCACCGCGCTGCAGCTCGTCGACCTGAGCCAGACCGGCGCGCGCATTCGCGGCGAGCTGGTGCCTCCGCCGGCGGCCCAGGGCCTGTTTTCGGTGCGGCACGAAGAGACGGGCGAGATGCTCACCGTGCCGGCCGAGGTGGTGTGGCGAAAGAACGACCGCGCCGAGTGTGTCGCGGGCCTGAGGTTTCACACCCACCGGTCGGCGACGGTGCTCGTCGAGCAGCTCGTGCGCGCCTTCCTGTTCCTCCCGCGGCCGACGCCTGCGGCCCCATCAGAGCAGACCGGCACCCGCATCGGCGGCTTCGAGCTCGGTTCGCTGTACGCGCGCGGCCGTTCGGTCGAGGTGTACCGGGCGCGCGCGCTGAACCCCGCGGCCGACACCGACGGTGCGCCCGAGGTCGCGCTGAAGCACTTCAAGGGCGAGCCCCACGACGTCGAAGGGTGGACGCAGCGCTTCCTCTCGGCCGTCGAGCTCGGGCGTCACCTGCACGAGCACCCGGGCGTCGCGCGGGTCTACTCGTGCATGGGCGACACGCGCGAGACGTGGCTCGCCACCGAGCTGGTGCGCGGCTCGTCGCTCGAAGAGGGCCTCGCCGAGCTGGCGCGCAAGGGGCAGCACGTGCCCGTCGACGCGGTCTTGAGCGTCGTGCGCGAGGTGCTGACGACGCTCGACGACTGCCACCGGTACATTCTCGGCTACGAGGGCAGCCACCTCGAGGTGCTGCACGGCGACGTGAGATCTTCGAACGTGCTGATCGACGGGGCCGGCAACGTGAAGGTCACCGGCTTCGGGTCGCCGTTTCGCCGCACCGCCGAATACCTGCCGTGGATGCCACCCGAAGTGCTCGCCGGCAGGCCGCCCACCCCCCAGGCCGATCTGTACCAGGTGGGCGTGCTGCTCTACGAGGCGCTCACCGGGGTCGTGCCGTTTCGGGCAGACACGGCCGATCACCTGGCGCTGGCGGTCTCGGTGGGGGCGGTGCCTCCGTCGCGGCTCAACCGCGAGGTGCCGCAGGCGCTCGACCGGCTGGTGCTGGCGGCGATCTCGGAAGACCCCGACGACCGGCCGGCCGGGTGCGCCGCGTTCGCCGAAGATCTGCTCAAGCTCGAGCTCACGCCCGAGCTGATGAGCGCATCGCGGCGCCGGCTGTCGCTGGTGCGCACCCGTGAGATCACGGCCGAGCGCGAGGCCAAAGAGAAGTCGGGCGAGCTGCAGTTCCACATCGAGGTGCAGCCGCCGGCGCCGTCGCCGTCGAGCTACAAGAAGGGCACACCCCTGACTCCGTGGTCACCGCAGCGCAGCGCCCTCACGCCGGGCGAGGTGGTGGGGCGCTACACGATTCTCGGCAAGCTCGCCGAGGGCGGCATGGGCGAGGTGTTCATGGCCCGCAACGCCGAGGGCGCGACCGTCGTGCTCAAGACCGTCTCGTCGTCACAGAGCGACGAAAGAGACGTCGTGACCCGGTTTCTCAACGAGGCGCGGCTCGCGTCGATCATCACCCACCCGAACGTCGCGCAGATTCACGACGTCGGCTTCGACCGGGGCCGCCCGTTCATCGCGATGGAATATGTCGCCGGCCACACGCTGCACGACGTGCTGGCACGGCTCGGCGAGCGGGGCGAGCGAATGGCGCCGGCGCTGGCCGCGGCGATCATGGCCGAGTGCTGCGCCGGCCTCGATCACGCGCACGCCCTGCGCGTGGTGCACCGCGACGTGTCGGCGAAAAACATCATGCTCTCGTTCGACGGGCGCGTGAAGGTGCTCGACTTCGGCATCGCCAGGGCCTTGGGCACGAAGCCCATCACGAGGCCGGGCAGGGTGCGCGGCACCTCGGGCTACGTGGCGCCCGAGCAGGTGAAGAACGACCCCGTCACCGGCACGGCAGATCTCTGGGCGCTCGGCGTGAACCTGTACCTGCTGCTCACCGGCGCGATGCCGTTCGAGGGGGCGAACGACTTTCAGGTGCTCATCGCCATCACCGACGGCGAGCCGCTGCCGGTGCGCGAGCTGCGCCCCGAAGCGCCCGAGGCGCTGTGTGAGATCATCGACCGGTGCCTCGCGAAGGCGCCGGCCGCGCGCTACGGCAACGCCATGGCCATGCGCGCCGAGCTCGAGAAGTTCCTCGAGAGCCAGCCCGCGGGCGAGCGCGAGCTGCGCGCCCTGATGGAGCGCCTCTACCCCGACACCTCCGAGCGCGACCGCCAGAAGCTCGGCCAGTACGACGCGGTCGTCGACGCCTGAGTTTTTTCGCCGGGCTTCAGCCCATCGAGAACAGCCGCGACGCGAGCGTGAAGTAGCGGTCGCCAGGCGTGGGGAAGGGGTCGACGAACAGCGCGCGCATCTCTTTGCGCGACAGGCGCCCGTCTTCGAACGCTCGCGCGAGCGCCTCGCCGAGCAGGTAGCCGAGCGCGTGGCTGACGGCGTGAAAGAGGTGGTCGTCGACCATGGGGATCAGGCGCCGCGACGCCGCCGGCCCCTCGGCCTCTGCGGCCTTCAGCGCGAGCACGAACGCCGAGACGTCGCGCTGGGCGGGTGAGCCGCCGGCGAAGAGGGCGCTCCACTCGGCGAGCTGCGTGCAGCGCCGCTTCGGGTTCAAGAGCCGCGAGCCGAAGAAGCCGAGCGCCTCTTCGAGGCAGCGCGCCCAGAACGCGTCGGTGCGTCTCCGCGGCTTTTCCATGGCCGGGCCGACCGCGACGTGACGCACGAAGTGGGTCGCCTCTTCGGCCGCGTGATTGAGCGACAGCGAGGCGAGGTAGGCCATTCGCGCGCGGGGTATGTACGCGCTCTCGCGCGAGAGCACGTGGCGCCGCAAGAGGTCGAGCTCGCCGCGGCGAAACTGGCCGCGCTTCGACAGCCGCTCGATGAGGGTGAGATCGCCTGCCGTCGCGACCTCGACGTCGCGCAGGGCGCGGGTCACGTCGACGCCGACGAGGCGACCGAGCGCACGCGCCAGATCTCTGAACGTCGACGCCGCCGATGAGTCTTCGAGCGGCGAATCGCCCATCTCGGCCTCGAGGTAGTCGAGAAAGCTCTGCTGACAGACGACCGGCGACGCCGACACGATGGCGAGCTCGCCGGGGCGAACCTCGACGGCCTCGGCCTCATCGGCGAGGCCGGCCTCGGCGAGGCGCCAGTAGATGCCCTCGGCGTTCTGGTAGACGACCAGGTGCTCGCGCTCGACGCCGCCGAGCGCTTCGCGGGTACGGGCGGGCAGGTGAGGGGGCGCGATGTGAAACTGGCCCATCAGCACGAGCACGAGCGGCCGATCTTCGGCGCGCGCCACGGCGGCGAGCTGCGCGGCGGCGAAGCGGTCGCGTTCTTCGAGTGAGCTCTTCGAGCGCGAGCGCTTGTCGATCGCGAGCACGACGAGCCCCTTCTCGCGCGCGAGCTCGAGCACCGGCGCGAAGTTCGGCCAGATGTCGAAGGCGCCGCGGTAGGGGTGGCCGATCGCCTCGAGAAACTGCGCCTCGGTGAGCTTGCCGGCGAGGTAGTCGTCGAGGGTGGCCTGGTGCCGGCCCTCGACGAGCTCGAGGGCGAGCACGACGCGGCGGTTCGACTTCAGTGCCTCGCGGGCGAGCTCGAGGTAGCCGGTCTGGGCGAGCTTGAGCGTGTGGTAGTCGCCGACGTAGACGATGTCTGCGGCGCACACCTGCTTGCGCACGTCGGCGAGCGTGGTGACCTTCGAGTAGCTCTTCGTCGCGCGGCGGTAGCGGGCTTCGTACCGGCGAAAGATGGGCGAGCTGCCGATGACGCTGCGGTTGATGCGCGCCTTCTGGCGCCGATACAGCGAGAGCTGCAGAGAGAGTGAGGCGCGTGATGCCGGCACGGGTCGAACGGTGACATGCCCGCGCGAACACCGCAAAAAAAGTCGAGGCCATCGGCCTGTGGCGGTGGTTCAATTCGAGCCGTTCGTGCTCCTCGCGCTCTCACTGCTCTCACCGATGCTGATCAGCGCCGACCCGCGGGCGCAGCTGCTGCACACGGCCCGCACCGAAGCGAAGGCGAACGAGGCGCTGCGCATCGAGGGCTCGCTCGAGAACCACGGCTTCGTGTTCAAGGAGCTCGTCGTGCTCTACCGCGGCCCGGGCCAGGAATACGCCGAGTCGAAGATGGAGCTGCAGTACGGCGACCTGTGGCGCGGCTCGATACCGGCTGCGCGCATGACGCCGCCGGGCGTCGAGTACTACGTCGAGGGCCGCACGAAGACGGGCGAGCGGGTGCCGCTGTTCATGACGGCGCGAAAGCCGGCGAGGGTGCTCGTGCTCTCGCCCGAAGAGCCGGCGAAAACAGAACCCCCGAAATGAAACAGCCCGCGGGCGGGGTCACCGCTTTTCTGGTCGGGCGCCGGACCCAACGGCTCTCGCCTCACACAGAACGCTTCGCGTTCCATGACGGGGTCCTTTGCCCTCCCGCTGGGCGGGCTCGAGATTCGAAGAGAAGAGGTTCAGGTGTCAGCGCGGGCCGCCGCCGGTGCTGCCGGGCGGGAGCACGTCGTTCACGGAAGGAATGCGCTTCATCTCGGCGCGGGCCAGCTTCCAGGCCTGCTGCACGATCCAGCTCATCGAGCGATCTTGCCGCTCGGCCTGAGCCTGGATCTCACCGAGCATCTCCTCGGGGAAGTACAGCGACTGCTTCCGATGATCGGTGGTCGACAAGGTTCACGCCTCCTCGCGGCGATCGACTCCCTCGTCGCCGGTGACGTCGTTCACCGCAGGGAAGCCCTTGATGCGCTCGCGCGCGATCTTCCACGCCTGCTGCACGACCCACGAGAGCGAGCGATCCTGGCGGGTGGCCTCCTCCTGAATCTCTTTCAGCATTTCCTCGGGGAAGTAGAGCGACTGCTTACGCTTGTCGGTACCAGCCATTGTGTTGTGTCTCCGCGGGGTAGGCGATTGGAGTGAGAGAGAAGGTCGAAAGAGTCGGGAGAGGTTAGCCGACAGGGTGTGTCCGTCAACGCCTTTCAGGTATGACCGTACACATGTCACGGCTGATGTGGATCTTCGCCCTGAGCGCGGTCACTGCCTGCAAGTGTGGTCAGATCTCTACCGTACCTCCCACCGTCGCGTGGTCGCCGAGCTCGCTCAGCTTCGGCGCCGTGCGCGTCGGCGAGTCGACCGTTCGCAGCGTCAAGCTCGAGGCGCTCACCGCCACTCCGGTCGAGATCTCGGCCATCACCGTGATGAGCGGCAACCTGCCCGGCGGCGCCGACGGTTTCACCGTCAAGATCGAGCCCATCACCGTCGACCGCGGCACCGCCCAGTCGCTCGCCGTCACGTTCAAGCCCACCGTGCGCCAGGAGTACGGCGCCACGCTCATTCTCACGACCAACGACGAAGAGCACCAGACCGTGCGCATCGGCATGTTCGGCGAGGGCGCCGAGCCCATCATGACCGTCACCGCCGACTGCGACGTGGGCCGCATGTGTGTCGGCACCGCCGTCGAGAGCCCGCCGTCGATCGACTTCGGCGCCGAGCCGTTCATGCGGCCCGTGCAGCTCGACACCTCGCGCCTGCCGCAGGTCGACATCACCAACGACGGGCTCGTCGCGATGACGATCACGAGGCTGCAGATCACGGGCGCCGACCCCGCGGCGTTCACCATCGCCAGCGGCATGCCCACGCTGCCCCTCGTCAAAGAGTCGATGGAGGGCGTCAACGTGCCGATTCGGTTTCGCCCGCTCAACGAGACGCAGATGAGCTACTCGGCGCAGCTCGTCATCGAGGGCGATGACCCGATGAAGCCGAGCGTGACCGTGCCGCTCGTCGGCACGCTCGCGCCGAACCTCGCCCCGGTCGTCTGCGCGAACCTCATCGAGGTCGCTCCGCCGCTCGGCTGCGCGACGCGCGACTACCGCCCCGAGTGGCCGATGCTGCTGACGGTGCCCGCCGGGGGCTACGACTTCAGATCGTCGCGCCCGGTCGAGCCCGGCTCGACCGTGAAGTTCTCGGCGAGCTCGGCCGACGGGGTCACGACCTGCACCACCGACCCCGAGACCGCGCGCGTGGGCCTCACCTACCGCTGGGAGGTCGTCGGCGCACCGGCCGGCTCGCCCGGCTTCACCACCGGCACGATGGCCGAATACACGCTGAGCCCCGCGCCCACCGTGCCCGGTGACTACGAGGTGCGGCTCACCGTCACCGACCCTCAGCTGCACGCGACCACCGTGCAGCTGCGCTTTTCGGTCGCTCGCACCGAAGACCTGATCGTGCGCCTCGAGTGGCCCGGCTTCGCCGCCACCGATCTCGACCTGCACCTCGTGCGGCCATCGGCGACGACGGCGGGCTCGCCGTTCAGTGGCGCGTTTTCGTACTTCGACCCGGTGACCAAGACCTCGGGCGACCTGAACGGCTACGCGAACCTGCGGCTGCCGGTGTGGGGCGCCGGCACGAACTTCGAGTGGGGCGGGCAGGGGCTGTGTGACAACCCGCGGCTCAACCTCGACGACACGGGCTCGGGCGGCCTCGTCGAAGACATCTCGCTCATGAACCCCGAGCGCGACGCGAAGTGTGATGGCGGCCGGTGCTCGTACAAGGTCTTCGTGCACTACTTCAACGACACGCGGCCCGCGTCGCCGACCGCGTGCGTCGCCGACGGCACGCCCGACTGCAACGACGGCGAGTCGTGCACGTGCGCCGCCGGCTCGAAGTGTGTCGCGCCGCCGCCGAACGATGGTGGCCGCCCGCTCGGCGCCGGCGAGTGCCGCGCAGCCCCGAAGCCGGTCGTGAAGGTGTACTTGAAGGGCAGTTCGACGCCGGCCGCCACGATCCCGCTCCCGCCGACCGAGGTCATGCTCGGCGCGCCGTGCACGATGTTCTACGCGGCCGACGTGAGCTGGCCGTCGCAGCAAGAGACCGGCTCGCTGCCCGACGGGGGCACGCCGCCGGCGACGGTCATCGATCGCACCGACGCGGGCTTCGCGCGCTTCGGGCGGCGGCAGGTCGGCGATCTGCGGCAGTGCCGGCCCGACGACACGATGACGCAGTGGTTCAATCAGACCCCCTGAAAACGAAACGCCCCGGGGCAACTCACCCGGGGCGTTCCCAAAAGAAGGACCGAGGCGAATTGCTCCGTCCGGTCCCGTGAGCCCAGAGGGGGAGGGGGGGGACCCCTGGGCCCAACTTCAGAAATCTCTGCCTGCGACTGCTCCATCTGAACAACGTGCCAGCTGATCCATTTCGCGCAGGTCATTCTGATCATAAGAGGCACCCCTGCCCTCAGCAAGCCACCGACCGGTAACACCCGAAGGTCTGTAAATTCAGATGCCTGGCTCTGGCGACCCCTTTCTCGAGCAGCTCTACCTCTCGCTGAGAGATCTGTTGAGCGTCAGGCGGAGGCTGATCCTCGCCATTTCCGGCGGCGCCGACTCGACCGCCCTGCTGCTCGGCGCGACCCGCCTGTCTGACCGGTTGAAAGCGACCTTGCTCGTCGTCACAGTCGATCACGGTTTGCGTGCGAGCTCATCAGCGGTGGCGAAGCGCGTCGTCGCCTCGGCGAAGGGCCTCGGTGTGCGCGCTGTCGTGAAGCGGCTGAAGCTCGGCCGGGGGCCGGGCATCGAAGAGCGCGCGCGCGCGCAGCGCTACGCGGCGCTCGAGGCGGTGCGGCGGCAGCGCCGCTTCGAGCAGATTGCGACCGCACACACCGCGAACGACCAGGCTGAGACCCTGCTGATGCGGCTGGCTCGCGGCACGGCGCTCGGCGGGGCGGCGGCGATTCTCGAGCGGCGCGATCGCGTGATTCGCCCGCTGCTCTTCGCGACGCGCCCGCAGGTCGTGGCCTGGCTGAAAGCCCAGGGCGCCCGGTGGCACGAAGACCCGATGAACGCCGACACGACCTTGCTGCGCACCCGCGTGAGGGCCCGCGTGCTGCCCGCGCTCGAGAAGGCGACCGACGGGCGGGTCGCGCTGCGGCTCGCGCGGTTTGCCCGCCTGGCCTCAGACGACGACGCGCTGCTC
>JAEUJP010000418.1 GCA_016793725.1 Myxococcaceae bacterium
AAACCGAAGACCGGCAAGACGGGCGCCCACGCGGCGGTGAAGCCGAAGACCGGCAAGACGGGCGCCCACGCGGCGGTGAAGCCGAAGACCGGCAAGACCGGCGCGAACGCGGCGCTGAACGCGAAGCCGATTCACCCGGGCAACATCGTGTTCGTCGACGAGCAGGGTGAGACGGTCGAGCCGGCCGCCGAGGTGCCCGAGTCGATTCGCTTCGCGAAGAACAAAGACGGGCGGCTCGAGCCGGTGGTGCGTGTGGTGGCGACCACCATCGGTGACCAGCGCACCATTCGCGAGTACGGCGAAGAGGGCAACCTGCTGCGCTCGACCGTTCAGTTCAGACACTGAGCCCGCGCGCCGCTGGCGCGGAAGCGGGAGCGCAGCGACCAGGAGCCCGCGCGCCGCTGGCGCGGAAGCGGGAGCGCAGCGACCAGGAGCCTGGCTGGCGCACGGGTGCTCCACGGGTGACAGGGCGTGAACGTCACGCCCGGCACCCGGCGGCGCAGGCGAAGCCTGCGAACTCGCGAGCCGGCACTGGCTGTGCTTGGGTTCCGGGTCATGCGCACCCACCTCGTCGCACTGCTGTCGCTCGCCGCCGCCTGTCGCACCGAGAGCATCAGCGAGGTCGAGACCAGAGACATCACGGCCAACATCACCGCGACCGGCAGCGGCACCGGCAGCACGAACGTGGCCGCCACGTTTCGCAAGGGCAACTCGCTCACGTTTCTGCAGCTGACGAGCGACGACGACGTGAAGGTGACGCAGGGTGGCACGACCACCGAGCTCACCGAGTTCAGCCTGCTCGGCGTCGTCTCGTATTCGGCGTCGGTGCCCGTCGACGCCGAGGGCACGCAGTTCACGGTCGCGCTGACGCGCAAGAAAGACTCGGGCGCCCCGAGCTCGGTCGCGACGCTGCCGGGCGCGTTCACCATCGACGCGCTGACCGGCTCGTTCTCGCGCGCCGCGGCCGGCCCGACGATTCGGTGGTCGAGCGCGGTCGGCGCCGACCCGATGACGCTGAGCATCGAGGGCCCGTGCATCGACAACTTCAGCGCCAACCTGGCCTCGGGCGCGACCGACTACACCGTGGCCGCGAACGCCCTGAAGAAGAAGATGGCGAGCACGACCGACGGCGGCACTGCGGTGCCTGACAGCTGCACGGTGACGGCGCAGATTGCGCGTGAGCGCGCCGGCACCCGCGACCCCGGCTACGGCGGCGGCACCGTGCTCGGCATTCAGCGGCGCAGCGTCGACTTCACGACCGCGCCTTGAGAAGGCAGAGCGGGGAGCTGAGCGGGGACAGGCATCTTTTCCGTCGAGCGTTGCGGCGAGAAACAGCCGCCGCCTCGTCGGAAAAGCAGCCCGTCCCCTACCACACCGCCGTCGGCTCACCGTCGGCGGGTCGAGCGCTCGCCAGCATGTTGAACTGCTGCACGGCCGTCGGCTCCTTTTTTCTCAGCTGCCGGCGCACCCACGCCGCGGGGAACACCATGTGGCCCTTCGCCGGCGACGCCAGCACGAGCGCGCGCTCGTCGGCGCGCACCCACCGCGCCCAGCTCCACCGGTGCCCCTGCATCAGACAGTGCGCCCAGACCGCCGCGAGCCCCTGCACCGCCGTGTCGTCGGGTGCCGCGCCCGCATCGCGCTGCCGCACGAAGTAGGTCTGCAGCCCCTCGGCGAGGTCAGCCGGCGGTGCGCTCGCCGTGCGCCCGAGCAGCTCGAGCCCGTGGCTCAGCTCGGCGTCGATGGGCGGAGCGTCATCGGCGGGCTCCAGCCGCCCCGGCTCGGGCTGCGCCTCTTCGACGGGAAAGTCGGGGTACTCGTCGCGCGAGGCCGCGACCGCCCGCGCGGCCAGCGGCCCCAGCGCCAGCGCCGTGCGGGCCGCGGCCAGCGCCGCCTTCGGGTTCGAGCCGCGCGCGAGCTCGGCCACCAGCTTCTCGACCGCCGCCGGTCGAATGCGCGCCAGCACCGCCAGCGCCCGGTGTGCACCCTCGCGCTTCGCCTTCGAGAAGCTGAACGCGCGCAGGCGCAGCTGCAGCACCGCGGCGTCGGCCGGCCCACCGTTCACGAGCGCGTCGCCCGCCACGTCGCGCGAGGCTTCGTCGTCGCCGAACAGCGCGTCGATGAGCCGCGCTTCGACGCTCGGCGCGTTCGGCGCGATGACGGCCATCGCCTTCAGCACTACCGCCGAGTACGGCAGCCCTTCGAGCACCGAGAGCGCGGCCCAGCCCTCGGCGCCGATGACGCTCAGCGCCTCGACGGCGAGCCGCGGAATCGGGTCGGGGTCGGCGAGCAGCGACGCGATGTGCGCGGCGAGCGGGCCCGCGGTCTTGCCGTGACCCTTCGCGTGCTCGAGCGCGGCGGCGCGCGCCTCGCTCGAGCGGGCACGGAGCTTCTCGGCGACGACTCCAATCGGGGCGAGGCGCATCGAAGGCCCGCGCTTATACTGCACCACATGTCGACCCGCGCATGTCCTGGTTGCTCCGGTCAGATGAAGGCGTTCGTCGTCAGCGGCGTCGAGCTCGACCGCTGCACCTTCTGCAAGGGCCTCTGGTTCGACGGCGGTGAGCTCGAGCAGGTGCTGAAGAAGCCCGCGAACCCGCAGCTCGATGCGGGCGAGACCGCGCGGCGCTGTGCGACGTGCAAGACGCCGATGCGGCCGGGCGTGCTCGGTCGCCTGCGCGTCGAGGCGTGCGCGACGTGCCGCGGCATCTTTCTCGACGAGGGTGAGCTCGTCGCGCTCAACGACGGCAAGCCGGTGCGCGTCACGATGGGGGCCCCGCCGAAGCGTGAGGCGTCACCGCCGGTCGCCGACGCGAAGGTCGGTCAGGCGGTCGACGACTGGTTGAAAGAGCTGGGCATGTGACCCGGCATGACCTCGACGGAGCGCGGGCTCAGCCCGCGGCGTGCTCCTGCTCGCGGGCGAGGCGCGCGGCCTCGTCGAGCGAATAGCTGCGGCCGCGCCAGTCGACCTTGGGGTCGATCTTCGTCGAGGCCATGACGACGCCGCCGGCGAGCGGCAGCGCGGCAGGCACCCAGGCGTGGCGCTTCTTGAGGCGCTGGCCGCTGAACTTCTCGTGCAACTCGAGCTGGCTCCACGTGAAGGCGACGAGCGCGGCGACTGCGGGCAGCGTCGCCCACAGCGGCATGGTGAACAGGCCCGCGACCGTGAGGGCGATGGCGCCGCCGGCTTCGATGCCGCGCAGCCAGTTCGCGCGAATGAACGAGGCGGGCAGGCCCGAGGTCGAGCACGCGATCCACCGGCGGAAGAGCTTGAAGAACTCCTTCAGGCTCAGGCGGTCGGTCACGATCGGCAGCGGCCAGCGCACCATCACGTTCTTGAGGCCCACCTTCGCGATGCAGCGGCCGAGGTGCATGTCGTCGACGAGCTGGCCCTCGCAGCACTCGAGGCCGCCGATCTTTTGAATCGCCTCGCGCGTGAGCAGCATCAGCTCGCCCATGATGAAGGGCAGCTCGCCGCGCGGGCCGGCCGCGGCGGTCACCGAGGGGCCGTACCAGGAGTTCACGAGCAGCGCGTAGCCGGCCTCGCCGACGGTGACGGGCGGGCGGTGCGTGACGACGGGCGTGAACGTGCAGCCGATGCCGGGGCGGCTCATCAGCGCGTCGGCGAGCAGGCGCAAGAGGTAGGGCGTGGGCCGCGTGTCGGAGTCGTTGAACGCGATCAGCTCGCCGCGCGCGTGCGCGAGGCCGCAGATCATGGCGTTCAGCTTGCCCGTGCGCTGCGGAGGCGGCGGGCCGGCGATCAGCACCTGCGCGTTTTTGCCGCTCGGCAGCGTGCGCACGAGCTCCGAGACCAGGGGCAGGGCGGGGTCACCGACGTGATCGAACACGAACAGCGTCTGCACCTCGCCCGGGTACACCTGCTCGAGCAGCGCGATCGTGTTCTCTTTGCAGCCTGCGTCGAGGCCACGAATCGGGCGAATCACGGTGATTGACGGGTAGCGCTCCAGCTTGCGCGGCGGCACGGGCGGGCGAATGACCGCACGCGACAGGCGCACGTGCTCGATGATGATGGCGAGGAGCAGGACAATTGCTGCGGCAGCGAAGAGGTACGTCATGCATGAGGCCTAACGGCCTCACCGCCGCGCGCTCGTGATGGTACCGGCCGGTGATGCCTCTTTGCGGGGCGTTACGGGCTCGTCACGGCTTTGTCAGCGGGCGGCGCGACGCCGCTTGCTGCCCGCCCGGCGCGCGTGTTGTCTGGCGACATGGCCGCACAGCGCGACGAGGTGTTGGTTCTCGAGCTTCACCAGGTGCTCAGCGAAATCGACCCGGTGCGGTGGCGAGACGACGCGGCGGCGGCGCTGCGCGCGCGGCTGGTCACCCTGCAGCAGCACCTCGTTCAGCACGAGCGGCTGAAGGCGCTGGCGGGTGAGCTCGAGACGCAGCTGCCGGGGCCCGAGGTCGCTCCCGACGCCCGCACGCGGTGGCTCCAGTTCAAGAAGTCGCTCCAGCCGGGCTACGAGAAGATCGCGGCGTCGCTGAGGGCCGAAAAGATTCACGTGCCGTCGCTGCGACCGACCAACTGGGCGCGCTCGGTGTTTCACGTCGCCGGCGCGGCGGTCTCGGTGCTGCTCATCGTCGTGCTGTCGCCGTGGCAGCTGTTCTTCGCCGCGTCGCTGTACGCGGGCACGTTCTGGTTTCTCGAGTTCGGCCGCCGCCGCAGCGGCGCGATGAACGTGGCGCTGCTGAAGTTCTTTCGCCACGTCGTGCACTCGCACGAAGCGACGCGCGTCAACTCGTCGACCTGGTACGCGACGGCGCTGGTGCTGCTCACGCTCACCCACTCGCCGGTGCTGTGCCTCGTCGGCGTCGGCGTGCTCGGCGTCGGCGACCCGGTCGCCGCGTTCATCGGGCGCAGGTTCGGGCGCACGCGGCTGCTGCACGGCCGCTCGCTCGAGGGCTCGCTCGCGTTCTTCGTCGCGGGCAGCGCGGTGGCGTTCGGTCTCTTGCGCACGTTTCGACCCGAGCTGGGGCTGGGCGTCGCGCTCGGCGTCGCGGCGGCGGGTTCGCTGTTCGGTGCGCTCGCCGAGCTGTTCAGCCTGCGCATCGACGACAACCTGTCGGTGCCGGTGGCGGCGGCGGCGGGTTCGGCGCTCGTGCTCGCGCTGCTCTGAGCCGCCCGCACAAATGACCATGGTGTCGCGCCCGTCGGCGTCGTAGGCCGGGGGCATGACCCGGTGTGCTCGCGCGTTGATTGGGGTGTCACTGGCGGCTCTCGCGTGTGGAGGCCCCGGCCCGATGGACGGTGGCGAGGCCGGCGGCTCGGGCGGCGGCGCTGAAGAAGGCGACGCCGGTGTGCTCGACGCGGGTCTCGACGGTGGGCTCGAACGCGACGGGGGCGTCGACGCGGGGCTCGATGCGGGCGTCGACGCCGGGCTCGATGCGGGTGTCGACGCGGGTGTCGATGCGGGGCCGCCGCGGCCCGATGCCGGCCCCGGGCCGTGGTCGCTGACGGTGACGGTGAACCGCGTCTCGCCGGCGACGGGCACGGTCACGTCGCTGCCGGGCGGCATCAACTGCGGGTCGACGTGTACGGCGATGTTCGGCGGCGTCGCGCTCGACGCGGGCAACGTCATCGAGCTCACGGCGACTCCAGGTTCTCAGCTGCAGACGATTCAAGGGTGGACGGGCGACTGCGCCGACGCCGGCCTCGCGCGGCGGTGCCGCATCTCCATGGACGGGCCGAAGACGGCGGGCGTCACGTTCACGCCGTACAACGTCATGTTCGTGACCTCGGCGCGCTACTCGAAGACGCGCGGGGGCGTGGCGCCGTACGACGCCACGTGCCAGCAGCTCGCCTCGGCGGCAGGCTTTCCCGGCACCTACGTCGCGTGGATGTCGGGCACCAACAGCGCCATCAACCGCATTCTGGGGGCCCGCGGGTGGGTGCGCCCCGACGGGAGGCCGTTCGCCGACTCGACGACGTCGCTCGCTGCGGGCAGGGTGCTCTACGTGCCGAGGGTCACCGAGACGGGGAACCTGCTGCCGGCGGGTGACCTGACGGTGATGACCGGCACGGGCCCGTCGGGCCAGGGCAACGCGTACAACTGCGCCGACTGGTCCGACGCGGGCGCGCCCTCGGCATACGGCGTGGTCGACATGGGCACCGGCGCGTGGACGCAGTACGCCATCGGCGGCAACTGCACCGGCACCGAGCACCACTACTGCTTCGGCACCTCGTTCGACGCGCCGGTCGCGCTCAGCGTGCCGGCTGCAGCGCGGCGCGCGTTCTTGAGCACCCCGTGGGCTCCGGGCAGCGGGCTCGCCGGAGCCGACACCCACTGTTCGAACCTCGCGACCGACGCCGGCTTCCCCGGCACGTACCGCGCGTTGCTCGCGACCTCGACCGCGAGTGCGGCGAGCCGGTTCAGCGGTGGCGGCAACCCCTGGTACCGGCCCGACGGCGTGCAGCTCTCGAACACGGGCACCGACCTGCTCGGCGGCAGCCTTCAGGCGTCGCTCAACGTGACGGCGGCGGGTAGCTACGGTATTCGCGCGGCGGTGCTCACCGGCGCGGCGAGCCTGAGCTCGATCGGCACGATCGCGAGCACGTGCTCCGATTGGACGAGCACGGCCGGGCAGGCGACGACCTCGCAGACCACCATCACGAGCAACTTCTGGAGCGCGACGTTCATGGCGAACTGCAACGCGGGCACGCCGATGTACTGCCTGCAGCAGTGATAGAAGGCGCCTCCGAGCATGAACTCGGAGGAGCTGAGCGGCCCGCACGACACCCCGCAGAGCCTGCGCGGCCCCCTGCTCGCCGTCGCGGCGGCGGCGCTGCTCGGCTGCGTCTTCGCGGCGGTCAGCACGAGCGACTTCATGCAGCACCTCGATCGCCAGGTGCACGCGATTCACTGCTCGTTCATCCCGGGCGCGGGCAAAGAGATTGGCGAGAGCGGCTGCAAGGCCGTGATGATGAGCCCGTACAGCTCGTTTCTGCGCGAGAGCGTGTGGGGTGGGGTGCCGGTCTCGCTGTGGGCGCTCGCGACGTTCGCGTTTCTGTTCGCGCGCGCGGCCGGCCTCGCGTGGAAGAGCAGCCGACCCTCGAACGCCGAGACGAAGTTCCTGCTCGTCGGCACGCTGCTGCCGGTGCTGATGAGCGTCATCTACTTGTTTCTGTCGGTGTCGAAGGTCGGTCAGACGTGCAAGGTGTGCGTCGGCATCTACGTCTCGAGCGCGGCCGTCTTCCTCGCCGCAGCGCTCGCGCACCGCGGCAACGAGAGCCAGCCCGAGGCCGTGCCGTTCTCGCGCTACCTGGGCTGGTTTGCGCAGGGCGTGGCGTTCGTGGCGGTGCTGACGGGCGCGTACCTGATGTTCGCGCCGGGCGCCGACAAGAAGAAGGCGCTCAGCGGCTGCGGAGCGCTGGTGTCGGCCGAAGACCCGGCCGGCGTGATGGTAACGCTGCACGAGGGCGGCGAGCCGGCGATCGAGGTGCTCGACCCGCTGTGCCCGTCGTGCAAGGCGTTCGACACGCGGCTCGCGGCGAGCTCGTTTCGCGAGAAGCTGAGCCTGAAGGCGGTGCTGTTTCCGTTGGACCCCGCCTGCAATTGGATGGTGACCGAGGCCCTGCACCCCGGCGCGTGCGCGATGAGCGAGGCGCTCTTGTGCGCGGCGGGGCTCGATGGGTCGAACGGCTCGAAGAACGATGCCTTCGCCCGCGAGGTCTTACGCTGGGCGTTCAAGCAGCAAGACGCGCTGCGCGAGCTGGCGGCGAAAGACGAGGGCGCGATGCGCGCCAGAATCGAGAGCCAGTTTCCCAAGGTGAAGGGCTGCCTCGGCTCGTCGCAGGTGAAGAGCAAGCTCACGAAGAGCCTGCGCTGGGCGGTCGCGAACGCGATACCCGTGCTGACGCCTCAGCTGTTCGTCGGCAACGCGCGCATGTGCGACGAAGACACCGACCTGGGCCTCGAGTACACGCTGGCGAAGATGTTGTCGCCGGCGGGCAAGACGGCGCGTGCGGCGGTGAAGGCGCCACCGCCTCCGAAGCCGACGGTGGTACCGGTGGCGCCGCCGCCGGTTCCGGCTGCGAAGCCGAAGCCTGTGGTGCCAGTCGAAGAAGAGGCAGAGGCCGAGGCCCCCGAGGAAAAGCCCGAATGAACGACGACTCGAAGCCGTGGCTGGTGCTGGTCGCCGCGCTCGTCGTGCCCATCGTGCTCGTGGGCAGCTGGGCGACGTCGGCGGGCCGGCGGTACAAGGCGGCGCAGAGCGAGAACGACCCGTCGAAGCAGGCCGCGATCGCGTCGGTGAGCGACGACTCGTATTGCACGCCGGCGCTGAAGGCGATCATCCGCCGGGTCGCCGGCGCGTGCGGCCTGCTCGAGGGCGGAGGCGGCCGCGGCTGTCAGCCGATGCAGGCGCAGAAGGTGGCGGCGCTGTCGGGCGACGACTTCAACGCGATGTTCCGCCCGCTGAACAAGCGCGCGAGCATCATTCAGTTCGACTCGATGAAGGTCGACCTCGACGACGACGGCAAGAAGATGGTCGAGAAGGCGTGGAGCGACCAGCGCGGCGCCTCGTTCTTCTTCGTCGTCTCTCGCGCGAGCCCCGACGGGGCCGCCGACTACAACCAGGGCCTGAGCCGCGACCGCGCGCAGGCGGTGCTCGAGCACCTGCAGAAGAAGTTCAAAGACGATGACCTGAAGAACCAGGTCGGGCTGTTGTGGCTGGGCGAAGAGTACGCGCAGCTGGGTGAAGAGTTCTGTGGCTGGAGCCGCTCGCGTACGGGCTCGTGCACCCCGACCGAGCTCAATCGGTCGGCCTTCGTGGCGTGGATAGACTGTGCGATCTGAAACTTTTGTGGTGTCGGTGGTGGTGCTCGCGGCGGCGTGTGACGAGAAGAAGACGGCAGAGACCCCGCCGCCCGAGCGGTTCGCGTCGGTAAAGAAGAAGGCAGAAGACCCGCGCGCGAACCGGTTCTGCGAGAAGACCTGGGCCCCCAACGTGAAGAAGTTCACGCCCGCGCAGACGCGCGACTGGGGCGGCAAGTGGGAAAAGCCGGCCGGCTGGCACTGGGTGAACCTCTGGGCGACGTGGTGCAAGCCGTGCGTCGAAGAGATGGGCCTGCTCAACCGGTGGAAAGAGGGGTTCGAGCGCGAGCAGCTGCCGGTCGCGTTCGAGCTGCTCAGCATCGACGAGAGCGATGCGCAGGCCGAGCTCGAGGCCTGGCAGAAGAAGAACCTGCCGGGGCACGTCAGCTGGGTGAAGTCACCCGCCGACTTCGCCGCGTTTCTCGAGGGCCTCGACGTCGACAAGAACGCCGCGATACCGATTCACGTGCTCGTCGACCCCGACGGCTGGCTGCGCTGCGTGCGCGTCGGCTCGATTCATCAAGAGAACTACGGGTCGGTGAGGGCGCTGATCTCGGGCGGGTGATGTTTGCTCGCTATTGAGGGGCGCGCCTGTCATGCACACCGCTCACTTCGCAAAGGAGCGGCACATGGCTGAGAGCGTCTACAAGGTGATCGAGCTGATCGGTACGAGCGACACCTCGTGGGAAAAGGCCGCGGCCGCTGCGGTCGAGCGGGCGTCGAAGTCGCTGCGCGACCTGCGCGTCGCCGAGGTCTCGCAGATGGACATGATCATCGAAGACGGCAAGGTCACCGCCTACCGCGCCAAGGTGAAGGTGTCGTTCAAGTTCGAAGCCGACAAGTAGCGTCAGCTGCCGGCGTCGGGCAGTGAGGCGAACGTCGCCAGCACCTTGTCGACGGTCGCTTGCGGCGTGGTGCTCTTCTGAATCAGGTGCAGCACCGACTTGCCCTGCACGCGCGCGGTGTGGCCGGCGATCTGCGCGCTGAGCACCCTCGACTCCTGCTCGCCGTTCACCGCGGCCTCGGCGTCGGGGTACTCGCAGACCGTGACGATGAGGCCTTCACTGCCGTCGGCGGTCGCGCAGTAGAGGGCGAGCTGCTTCTTGCCCATCGACTGCTTGGGCGGCCCGAACGTGACGCCCTGCGGCTCGAGGGCCTTCGACAGCTGCTCGATCGTGATCGTGTCGGCATCGTTGAGTCGCGCAGCCGCTTCAGCGGCCAGCTGCCCGTCGAGCGTGGGCGCCTGCGGCAGGCCCGCGGCGAAGTCACGCTTCGGTAACGGCGGCGGCTCTGACTTCTTGCAGGAAAAGCCCCCGGAAATGCCCAGAAAAACCGACACTGCAGCAGCTCCGAAGTAGCGTCGCGCGCCGCAATTCACCTGAAGGAGTCTCATGCGTTCCCTCTTCGCAGCTGCCTTCGCATTGGTTTTCTCCAGCACGGCCCTCGCCTCGAGCCATCGAGAGGCGCCGTTCATTACCAAGAACCCGAAGGTCGACAACACCGACTTCTACATGTTCAACAGCTACGAGACCGGCCGCGCCGGGTTCGTGACGTTGATCTCGAACTTCCAGCCGCTCCAGCACCCGTACGGCGGCCCCAACTACTTCACGATGGACCCCGAGGCCCTCTACGAGATTCACGTCGAGAACTCGGGTGACTCGGTCGAAGACATCACCTTTCAGTTCCGCTTTCAGAACGTGCTCTCGAACGGCGGCCTCGGCGTCGCGCTGCCCATCGCGCGCCCCGACGGCGGCGGCTTCTTCCCCACCGCCGACGGCGGCGTCTCGCTGATTCCGATTCCGCTCATCAACGCCGGCCCGCTCGGCCAGAGCGACGGCGGCTTCGCGAGAACCACCGGCTTCCAGGGTCTGCAAGAGCAGTATCAGGTGCGCGTCATTCGTGGCCCACGCCGCGCCACCGCCGGCGACCTCGTGCCGAACCCCGCCGGCGGCAACACCTTCGAGAAGCCGATGGACAACGTCGGCCCGAAGACCTTCCCCGGCAACAGCTACGCGAACTACGCCAACTCGTTTCTCTACACCGTGAACATCCCGGGCTGCGCGGTGCCGGCGAAGATGTTCGTCGGGTCGCGCAAAGAAGGCTTCGCGGTCAACCTGGGCACCATCTTCGACCTGGTCAACGCGCCGGCGGCCGTCATCACCGACCCGACGCTGCGCGACGCCGGCCTGCCGAACACCATCAGCCAGATGAACGTCACCACCATCGCGCTCGAGGTCTCGGCGAGCTGCCTCACGGCGGCCGGCGGCGGCACGGTGCTCGGCGGCTGGTCGACCGCGAGCCTTCGTCAGGCCCGCGTGCTGAACCCGACCGCGCGCTACGACGCGCCTTCGCGTGAAGGCGGCGCGTGGGTGCAGGTGTCGCGGCTCGGCAACCCGCTCGTGAACGAGGTCGTCATCGGTCTGCCCGACAAAGACAAGTTCAACTCGAGCGAGCCGAAAGACGACGTCGCGAACTTCGCGAAGTACGTCTTCAACCCGACGTTGCCGGCGCTGATCGAAATTCTGTTCTCGGCACCCGCGCCGCGCGCGATTCCGCGCAACGACCTCGTCACCGCCTTTCTCACCGGGGTCGCCCCGGTGAACGCGAACGGAGCGACCTCCGAGATGTTGCGGCTGCAGACGAACGTCGCCGTCGTCGGGCCCGCAACTCCCGCAGCCAACCAGAACGACCTCGGCGCGCTCGACTGCTTCGTACGCAGCCAGTCGGCCCCTGCCGCGCTGATGACGATGAACCCCGGCTGCGACCCTCACGGCTTCCCCAACGGCCGCCGGCCCGGTGACGACGTCGTCGACATCGCGCTGCGCGTGGCGATGGGCTACCTGCTCAGCACCGACGACGCTCCCGCGGGTGGCGTGCCCTTCCACGACGCCATCAAGCAGCACTCGTCTGACTTCGACGCGGTGTTCCCGTACCTCAAGACCCCGAACGCGGGGACGTACCCGTGAGCCACTTTCGCAAGATGATCGCCATCGCGACGCTTGCGATGGCCTGGCAGGGGTGCAGCTGTGACGCCATCATCTCGCCGCCCGACGGCGGCGCGGGCGGCGGCAGCGCCACGGCAGGCGGCGGCGGCACCGGCGGCGGCAACACGGCCGGCGGCGGCACCGCGGGCGGCGACGCCATGGCGGGTGGCATGGGCGGCGGCAACATGACCGCCGGCGGCATGGGCGGCGGCGCAGGCACGGCCGGCGGCGGCACGGCCGGCGGCGGCACGGCAGGCGGCATGGGCAACACCCAGCTCACCGAATACGTGCGCAACCTCATCGTCACCGGCACCAGCGACACGGCTCAGCCTCGCCCCGAGGCCGAGTTCATCAACCTGCCCGACGACGCCCCCATCACGTACTCGCCTGCGTTCTTCGACGGAGGCACCAACTGATGCGCGCGCTCCTCTTGACCCTCACGCTCACCGCCTCGGCGCTCGCCGCGGCCGGTGAGCCCGTCAAACACCCCGAGCTCGAGAAGGCGCAGAAGGCGCTCGCGTCGAAGAAGTACGCCGACGCGCTCAAGCTCCTCGACGCCGCCGAGAAGAAGGGCGGCCTCGACGTCGACAGCTACGCGACCCTGCTCGAGAGCAGGGCCCTCGCGCTCGCTTCGACGAAGAAGGTTGACCAGGCGACCACCGAGCTCAAGAAGCTGCTCGCCCTCGACCCCCGGCGCGACCTCGCCGGCAAGTACAAGGGCGACGTCGTCAAGGCGCTCGACGCCGCCCTCGCCTGGGTCGCCCAGGCCGGAGGCAACCAGCTCGTCGCCCTCGACCCCGAGGCCAGCGGCGGCAAGGTGAAGAAGGTCTCGGTGCAGGTGAAGAACGACCCGCTCTCGATGGTGAAGGCCGTGCGCATCAACGTGCGCGACGGCAACGGGTGGCGGCCCGTCGACGCGGCCCCCGCAGGCGGCATCGCCTCTGCCGACACCGACGCCGCCGAGGTCGAGTTCTGGGCCGAAGCGTGGGACGACAAGAAGAACCAGGTCGAGACGCTCGGCTCGGCGATTCGCCCCATCACGCAGACCGCGCCGGTCGCCGTCGCCGCCGCCGAGAAGCCCAAGGCCGTCGAGAAGGCCGCGCCCGTCGCCGACGCTCCGAAAGAGAGCGCGCAGCTCACGCCCGCCGACAAAGAGCCCGAGACGAACCTCGTCGAAGAGCCCGCACCGAAGAAGAACGTCGGTTTGCGCGCCGTCAGCTACGCGCTCATCGGCGCCGGCATCATCACGGCCGGCGTCGGCACGTACTTCGGCGTCAGCTCGCAGAGCGCGCGCTCGCAGA
>JAEUJP010000474.1 GCA_016793725.1 Myxococcaceae bacterium
GACCAGACGCCGGGGGCCCGTCAGGAATCTGAAGCGGGGGCCGTCAGGCCCCATGTATGGTGCAAGCCTTCAGCCCATGCTCACCGACGACGAGCTGTTCGCCGAAATTTCCCGCAGTCGCAGTGATGGCAAAGACTTCGCTCGCCCCCTGGGTGAGCTCGTCGCCCGGTGGAGAGACGCTTCAACCACGGTCGTGCGACGGGTTCAGGGAGCGTTCATGAGGGGCTCCCCCGACGACGCCGACGAGATCTTCCAAGATGCCGTCGTGAAGTTCATGTCGCGGGGCCTCGAGCAGTTTCGCGGAGTGTCGGAGCAGGTGCCCGGTAAGGCAGCCTCGCCGAAGACGTTTTTCCTCCGCATCGTGAAGCACTGCGCGATCGACCGGTACCGCCGGCAGCGCGAAGACCTCGAAGACAACCGGGGCTACGAGAGTGAAGACGACGTGCCCGAGGTGTCGCGGCACGAGGCCGCGCGCTCGGTGAAAGAGGCGCAGGCGAAAGAAGACAAGGGCGAGGCCCACGAAGAGTACTGGGCGGCGTATCGCCGGCTGCAGGTCGAGCACCCGAACGAAGCGTCGGCGTGGGACCTGTACCACCACCAGGACGTCGAAGATCACGCCGAGTGCGCGCGGCTGCTGAACATCACCGTCGCCAACTCGTACAAGCGCGTCAGTCGCGCGCAGGCGTGGCTCAAGCTTTACCTCCTCGAGACGAGGAACAAGGAGCAGTGAAGATGGAATCGATCACCCGGTATCAGGCCCGTAAAGACGAGCTCGAAGCACTCAAGGCCGAGCTCGAAAATCAGGCGCGCAAGGGAGACCCAGGCCCGGTCGCTCAGCGCGTACTCGAGGCAGCGGGTGATCTCTTGCGCCGAAAGCAGCAGGTGCCGTGTGACGGGGCGCTCATCGACGGAGCGCTGAGGCAGCTGAGCGCCGAGGGGCTCAAGTCGTACGCCGACGGGCTGAACGTCGACGAGCTGAAGTCGCGGGTTCAGCGGTGCGCCGACGAGGCCGTCGAGGCCGCGCTGCCCGACAGCGACGAAGACTCGAACACGTGGTCGGCGTGGGCGATGCAAGGCCTGCTGGCCCGAGATCGCGCCGAGTCGGCGGTCTGTGCGCTGCAGCACCTCGCGAAGTTGGGTCGCCCCGACGCGACCCCCATTCACACGCGGCTCACGGCCGCGCTCACGAAGCTCGATGTGCAGACGAAGTCACTCGCGGTCGCTCTGACGGCACTCAACGCCTCGCGCCGCACCGAACGAGATCTGCTCGATGGCGAGTTCAGAACCGCGGCCTGGTGGTTCAGCCACCGCGCGGAAACTTCAGACGACGGCCTGGTGAGGGCCCTCGGCTCCGATGACGCGAAGCTGGCCGGCCCCGAGGCCGCCGCCGCCGAAGAGGTGCTGAAGCCGCGCAAGCGCGCCGTGTCGTTCGACGAGCTGTTCCGCTACGACCTGGGGCTCGCGACCGACGCCGAGCAGGCGTTCATCGCGCAGCAGAAGAAGGTGAACCCCGAGCTGGCGCGGGCGCTGGCCGCGATGGAAGAGGGCGAGCGCGCGATTCTCGAGCTGACGGGCGCGGCGCCGCAGAACGCGGACAACGTCCGCGAGCTTCGGAGGGCTGCAGGACAAGGCGCGACCGCCACCAGCCCCTCCGCAGGCTCCGGGCAGGTCGTCGAAGAGCGCCGCGAGTTCCGGGTCCTCCTCTTTCGTCGAGCCGCGAAGGTACACCTCGTCGTACAGCCTTCCCGAGACGGAGCCCTCGCCGCTGCAGCAGTCTTCCTCCCCGACGCTCCCGAGGTCGCCCGGCCCTCGCACGCGACGGAAGCGGGGCTCGACTTCGAGCTCGGCCCTGAGAAGCAGCTCGAGCGCGTCACGGCTCGGGTGGTGGTGACGTTGAAGGGCGGCCGGTCGGCGACCGTCGCCGTGAAGCTCTAGTGCCGCGGCGGCAGCCTCAACCGCGGGTTCCTTCACTCCATGCATGCCCGAGCACGGCCTGCATCGCCGTCGCCATGCCCAAAGGCTCGAGCTCGGCCTTCGTCACCCAGCGGCACTCGGTGTAGCCGTCGAGGCGGTCGAGCTTCTTGCGCGTCTCGAGCGGGAACACGTCGAGCACCAGGTCGCGGTGCGTGAGCGTGCGCTCGATGGTCGCGAGCCGCTCGCCGACGGTGCCGCCGAGCAGCTTCGCGAGGCCGTCGGGGGTCGGCGCGGTCGGCAGCTCCCAGAGCCCGCCGAACAGACCGGCGTCGGGCCGGCGCGCGAGCAGCAGCCGGTCTCTTCGCCGGCACACCGCGACGGCGAGCTCGAGGCGCTTGCGGGCGGTGCGCACCTTCGCGGGCGGCAGCTCGTCGACGCGACCGGTCTTCAACGCCACGCAGTGCGCGCTCACCGGGCACAACAGGCACAGCGGCGCCTTGGGCAGACACACGGTGGCGCCGAGCTCCATCAGGGCCTCGTTCAGCGTGCCGGGCCGCTCGCCCTTCACCAGCTCGGCGGCCTCGGCCCACAGGCGCTGCTCGCGCGCCTTGTCGCCGGGCAGGCCCTCGATGGCGCGCACGCGCGAGAGCACGCGCGCGACGTTGCCGTCGACGATGGGGGCCTCTTCGCCGAACGCGATCGAAGCGACCGCGCCCGAGGTGTACCGGCCGAAGCCCGGCAGCTCGCGCAGGCCTGCGGCGGTGCGCGGCAGCTCGCCGCCGTGCTCCGCCACGATGGCCTGCGCCGCCCGGTGCAGGTTGCGGGCGCGAGAGTAATAGCCGAGGCCCTTCCACTGGCCGAGCACGTCGGCGAGCGCCGCGGCGCTGAGCGCTCGCACGGTGGGGAAGCGCTTCAAGAAGCGACGGTAGTAGGGAATGACGGTCGAGACCTGGGTCTGCTGGAGCATGATCTCTGAGACCCAGATCGCGTACGGGTCGCGCTGCCCGCGCCAGGGCAGGTCACGCTTGTGAAGGTCGAACCAGCGAAGGAGCGCCGCCCGCATGAGCGGGCGCGACCTTACCCGCCGCGCAGGCGCCGGTAGTCTTTCAGGTGACGAATCGCGGCGACCTTCTCGCCCTTCTTCTCGTAGAGGCGGGCGATGTTGAAGTAGGCGTCGACGCAGCCGGCGTCGAGGGTGATGGCCTCTTGATAGCGGGCGATGGCGTCGTCGGGGCGGCCCAGGTCTTCGAGCACGACGGCGAGGTTGTAGGTGGCAGTGCCGTCGGTGGGCCGGGCGACGAGGGCCGCGATGTAGTGGGCCTCGGCCTCGCGCAGGCGGCCTTCGGTGTGGAGCAGGCGGCCGAGGTTCACGTGGGCGTCGGCGTGCTGGGGGTTCTGGGCGACGGCCTCGAGGTAGTAGTCGATGGCCTGGTTCGGGTTCTTTTCTTCGACCGAGCAGGCCTGCTCGAACGAGACGTCGGCGGAAGGTGCGCGGGCCGGCCGCCGCGACGCGTTGGTGCGCATCATCACCACCTCGTTGAAGGTGAAGAGATCGCGGGGGCCGCCGAGGAGCGACTGCGACAGCGAAAGAATGTGCTCGGTCGAGAGGCCGAGCAGGGCGGCAACTTCGGTGAGGGAATAGCTGCGTCGCATGCCCGCACCGATACCAGGAGGGTCTGACATGGATCGGCAGCGCCTCGCCCGTCACGAACCTGCATGTCTGTCATCCAGCGCTCCGACCTGTCGCGTATCCGCCCGAAATTGCTGGAGCCGGCGCCGCCTCTGCAGGTCATCGAGGCGCCCGAACCGGCCCGGGTCGCAGACCAGTTCGACGGCGCGACCGCGACCCAGAAGCCCGCGCCGGGCGGCAAGCTGTTGTGGACGGACGCTGCCGTCGAAGCGCAGCGCACGCGGGGCCAGGAGCAGGGCGGCCTGACCGACGCGCAGGCGGCGGCGAACCGCGAGGTCGCCGCGCTGCTCGACCCCGAGGTGGGCTTCGACGCGTCGGTGCTCTCGGCGATGGCGGCCGAGGCGGGCATCGCGCCCGAGCGGCAAGACCCGAAGCAGCTGGCGGCGGCGGCGGCGTACGTGAACCGCGCGACGAGCGTCGAAGACGGCCAGGCGCGCGTCGTGAAGGCGCTCGACAACCTGGCGGTGCTCGACACCATCGGGCCGCCGAAGCTCGAAGAGAAGGAGTTCGTCGAGCTGATGTGGGACGCGGCGAAGATCCCGGGGCACGCGATCGACGGGCTCGCGGCCGACCGGCAGGCGAAGGTGTACCAAAAGCTGGCGGGCGCGCTCGACACGCCGGGGCAGCACGCGCTGAAGGTCGAGAAGTACGACGTGAAGGTGAGTGTCGACGGCGCGGGCGCGGTGGTCGACAGCAGCACGAAGAAGCCGAGCAAGTGGAAGCTGGTCGGCAAGATCGCGCTGAACGTCGGCCTCGGCGTGGCGGCGGCGTTCACGGGCGGCGCGGCCCTGGTCGCGGTGAAGGCGGTGCAGATCGGCATGAGCGCGTACAGCGGCATCAAGAGCGCCGTGAAGGGCGACTGGATGGGCGCGATCACCGGCTTCGCGGGCGCGTTCGCCGGCGGCGCAGCGGCCACGACGGGCGCAGCGAGCACGACGACGCGGGTCGCGACGGGCGTCGCGAAGGGCGCGAACGCGGCGCAGGGGGCGGTCGTCGCGGTGAAGACGAAGAACCTGGCCGGCCTGGTCGGTGCGGCCGCCGAGGGGCTCGGCGCGGCGTCGTCGTTCGCGCCGAACCACGCGGGCCTGACGCGCGCCGCGAGCTCGACGACGCGGGCGGCGCAGGGCGCGGTCGTCGCGCAGGCTGCGGCGAAGCGCGATCTGTCGACGGTCGCAGGGGCGGCCCTGTCGCTCGGCACCGCGGGGGTCGACGCCAATCGCGCGAAGCTGCTCGAGCGCATCGCCGGTGCGACGCACGCCGCAGTGGCGGGCGCGCGTGGCGACTGGGCCGGCGCGCTCGAGGCGGGCACGGCCCTGGCGGCCGACCTCACGCGCAACGGCAAGCTCGAAGAGGCGAGCCGGCTGCTCTCGGGCGTGCGCGCCGCGCAGGTCGCCCAGAAGTCGGGTGACTGGGCGCTCGCGGCACAAGAGGTCGCGTCGCTCGGTCAGGCAGCGCGGCAGCTGTTCACGAAGCCCGAACCGCAGCTCCTGCAGTCGAGGTCGCTGGCCGGTGTCGGGCAGCTCGCGCCGGTGGTGACGGGCACGAACGTGACGGTGCAAGAGCCGGCGCTGCTCGAGTCGCGATCGCTCATCGGCATCGCGGCGCTGGCGCCGGCCGTGCGCGGCACGACGTCGACGCCACAGCCCGCACCCAAGCCGCAGCCCTCGCGCCAGGTGAAGGAGCTGCAGACGGCGCTGCGCTCGGCGGGCGCCGACGTGACGGCCGACGGGTTGATGGGGCCGAAGACCGAGGCAGCGCTGAAGCACTTCCAGAAGCAGAACGGGCTCAAGGTGACGGGCGTGGGCGATGCGGCGACGATTCGTGCGCTGAGCACGCCGCGCGACGTGGCGCCGATACCGAACCCGGCGGCCGAGCGCTTCAAGCTGGGGCTGGCGAAGGCCGAGGTGGGGCTGCGCCTCGACCAGGAACAGAACATGGCGCAGGAGCTGATTCGCACGGGCAACCGCGGCGCGATCGTGGGTCACGCGGCGGGCGAGTACCTGAAGATGATCGCGCACTCGCGCAAGGAGCTCGCGAACGCGACGAACGAGTGGGAGATCGAAGCGGCGCTGCGCCCGATGCGGCAGCCCGCAGAGAACCTGCAGGCGTTCGTGCACAACGACAAGATCCTGAATCACAGCATCAAAGAGGTGGGGAAGTGGTGGCTGAGCACGGCGGCGCAGACGACGGTGTGGTTCTGCCCGCCGGTCGGCGCGGCGGTGAAGGGCGGTCAGCTCGCGGCGAACTTCCTCTCGAAAGAGGGGAGCTTGAGAGAGAAGCTGGTGGCGAGCGGCACCGACGCGCTGAAGGACTACCTGATGGGCGAGCTGACGGGCCGGTTCGGCGGGGCGGTGGCGAAGCAGCTCGAGGGGCACCTGAACGCGCAGACGCTGGAGCACATGAAGGCCGGGCTCGAGAAGGGGCTCGAGGTGAAAGACATGCTCCAGGAGTTCATGGACCTCGGCCCGAACTGAAGGCACGGGGAAAACCCCTCGAAGTGGGGGGAAACGACGGGTAAAAGGTGGTCGAGCGATGGTCTCGACCGTCTCGTGCCACCACTGCGGCGATGAACATGAGGCGGGCGAGCGCCGCTGCCCCCGCACGAACGAGCTGATGAGCGATCCCGGGCCGTGCGGCACGAAGATCGATCGCTACCTGGTGAAGAAGCTGCTCGGCGTCGGCGGGTTCGGCGCGGTGTACGAGGCCGTGCACACGCGCACCGACGCGAAGGTGGCGCTGAAGGTGCTGCGGCACGACCGCGCCGACGACGCGGCTTCGGTCGAGCGGTTCATGCGCGAGGCGCGCGCGGCGGCGATGCTCGGCAGCGAGCACATCGCCCGCACGCTCGACGCCGACGTGACGCCCGAGGGCGTGGCGTTCATCACCATGGAGCTGCTCGAGGGCACCGACCTGTCGGAGCTCGACAAGAAGAAGGGCCCGCTGCACCCCGAGCGGCTGGTGAACATCATGATCCAGGCGTGCTCGGCGCTGCAGGCCGCGCACGACAAGGGCATCGTTCACCGCGACATGAAGCCGGCGAACATCTTCATCACGAAGCGCAAAGACGCGATGGGCGTCGAGCGCGACTTCGTGAAGCTGCTCGACTTCGGCATCTCGAAGATGCAGGCGCGGGGCGAGCGGGCGCTGACGCTGGCCGGCACGACGATGGGCACGCCGGCGTACATGGCGTACGAGCAGTTCTTCGACGCGCGGTCGGTCGACGGGCGGGCCGACGTCTATTCGGTGGCGGCGATGCTGTACGAGCTGTTGTCGCGGCAGCGGCCGTACGTGGCGTCGAGCTACGGCGAGCTGGTGATGAAGGTCGAAAAAGAGACGCCGCTGCCGGTGAAGCAGGTGGCGCCGATGTTGCCCGACGCGCTGTGCGCGGTGATCGACAAGGGGCTCAAAAAAGATCGCGACGAGCGGTGGCAGAGCGCGACGGCGCTGGCCGAGGCGCTGACCAAGGTGGGCAGCCTGCGCAGCGTGCAGCTGAAGACCGAGATCTCGTACGGCTCGATACCCGCGGTGCCGATGGACGTCGAGACGAAGATCCGCGCTCCGACGACCGAGCCGCGCGGCGACGGGGTGCAGCGCGGCGAAGTGAAGACCGTGATGATGGAGTCGCCGGTGATCGAGGTCGCTCCTGACTCAGGCAAGCCCTCACCGCGAGAGGGCGCCGGCAACGCGACGGTGCTGATGAGCCGGGCCGACTACGAGGCGTCAGCGCCGAAGCAGCAGGTCGCGACCGAGCCGGTCGGTACGCCGGCGGTGGGGCGGCTCGACGACGACACGTCGCAGAAGCCGACCGACCCGAACCGCATGATGATGGGGCCGCGCGAAGACGAGCCGCAGGTGCTGTCTGCGCCGGTGGCCGATGCCGGCGGGCCGTTCGGGCTGGGGTGGAAGCTGGTGGGCATGCTCGGCGCCGGGGCGCTGATCGTCATCTCGATGTTGATCTGGGTGATCGTGCTGGCGCGGCGCGGGCGCTGACGTGGCGCTGAGCGGCGCGACGCAGGGCAAGCTGGCGATCGCGGGCGCGGTCGTCGTGGGCTTCGGGCTGATGTACGTCATGGACAGGCGCGCCGAGAGCTCGGCGCGCGAGGGCCCGGCGGTCGAGGCCGAGCTCGCGTGCGCGTTCGAGCTCGCGCCGTCGGTGGTGCTGCGTGAGACCGGCAGCGGCAGCCTGGGCAAGTCGAGCTCGGGGCAGTCGACGTCGCTGACGCGCCACCGGGTCACGTGGGTCGACGCGAAGACGGGGCAGCGGCTTGCGCGCGTGAGCTTCGCTCCGCCTGGCGGGCAGCTCGTCGGCTGCGATGACCTCGCGGCGTGGGTGCTCGACGAGAAAGGTGAGCTCGTGGCGTACGGGCCGAAGGGCGAGCGGCTCGGCGACACGACGTCGCTGCTGGCGAAGGGCGGCAAGCCTGCGCTGCCGCTGCAGCTGGGCGAGGCGCGCGTGCACCTCGCGGGTGGCGTGCTGGTGCGCGGCGACGACGCGTCGCTGTGGCGCGCGACGGTCGATGGGTTCGTGTCGATGCCGACAGGCGACGTGTTTCCTCCGCCGCCGGCGCGGGTGAAGCGCCCGTACTCGGGGGCGCGGTTCTATGAGGGCATGCACGTGTACGAGCTGCACGGCGACCCGCTGGTGACGCTGCGCTACGACGGGCAGGCGGTGGCGCTGCCGGCGCCGTTCGAGCAGGGGTTCATCAGGGGCGAGCAGCTCGAGGTGCTGCCGAAGACCCCGCTGGTGATCGCGGCGGCGAGCCTGTCG
>JAEUJP010000479.1 GCA_016793725.1 Myxococcaceae bacterium
GCGAAGGTGTCGTTCGAGTGGCTGCTCGCCGAGGCGCTGCTGCTCGCCTGCTGGGTGCGCGCGCTGGTGCTCGGTCGCACCGTCGTCTGGCGCGGGCGCGTGCTGCGCCTCGGCGCCCACGGAGCGCTCACGTGATTCGCGACGCCCACCACCCGCTCTGGTCGCCGCTCGTGAGCCGCTACGTGCGGTGGAAGCTGAGCCGTGCGTTTCGCGGCTTGTGGGCGTCGGGCGCGCTGCCGAGCGGTGACGAGCCGGTGATGATCTACGCGAACCACACGAGCTGGTGGGACGGGTTCGTGGTGCACACCCTCGTACATGCCGCCGGCCGCACCGGCTACGCAGTGATGGAAGAGCAGAACCTCGCCCGCTTCCGCTTTCTCACGCGGCTCGGGGCCATCTCGATTCGGCGAGGCGATCGCACCTCGTCGCTCGAGACGCTGCGCTACTGCGCGTCGGTGCTGGCGCGGCCCAGAGCCTCGCTGCTCGTGTTCCCCCAGGGCCGGCTGCTCGGTGCGCACGAGCCCCTGCGCTTCGAGCGGGGCCTCGAGGTGCTCGGCCGGCTGTCGAAGGCGCGCGCGGTGCCTGTCGCGATTCGCTACACGTTCTTCGAGCACGAGTACCCCGATCTGCTCGTGTCGGTGGGCGAGCCGCACGCCGTCGAGTCGATCGCGCAGTGCGAGGCGCGGCTGCAGGCGCAGGTCGACGCGCTCGCCCAGGTGCGTCAGCCGGCCGGGCTCACGCCGGTGCTCGAAGGGCGGCGCTCGGTCGCCGATCGCTGGGAGTCGTTTCGAGGAAGAGGAAGGGTGCTCACATGAAGGTGCTCGTCGTCGGCGCAGGGCCGGGCGGTCTCGCGGCAGCCATGAACCTGGCGGGGCAGGGGTTCGAGGTCACGGTGGTCGAAAAAGAGAAGGTGCCGGGCGGGCGCATGCGGGGCCTGAAGCTCGATGGCGGCTACGAGGTCGACACGGGCCCCACCATCATGCAGCTGCCGCAGGTGCTCGACACGGTCTTCACGCGCGCCGGCCGATCGATGGCCGACTTCGTGACGCTGAAGCAGCTCGACCCGAACACGCGCATTCACTTCTGGGACGGGGCCCAGCTCGACACCTCGACCGACGTCGGGCGCATGCGCGAGGCGCTTTCGCGGCTGAACGCCGCTCACCCGGCTGCGTTCGACCGCTGGCTGAAAGAGGCGCGCCAGAAATACCTCGTCGCCTACGAGAAGTTCATCTGCACGAACGCGGGCTCGCTCGCGTACTACGCGCCGTGGCGCCTGATGCCGACGCTGCGCTTCAAGCCGTGGCAGACGCTCTATGGCCACCTCGACTCGTTCTTCAAAGACGACCGCGTCACGTACGCGCTGAGCTACCCATCGAAGTACCTCGGGCTGCACCCGACGACGTGCTCGAGCGTGTTCAGCGTGATTCCGTTTCTCGAGCTGCACTACGGCGTCTGGCACGTGATGGGCGGCTTCCGCTCGCTGTCGAAGGGCATGGCGGCGTGCGTCGAGAACCTGGGCGCGACGATTCGCTACGGGTCGGCCGTGACGCAGGTGCTGGTCGAGGGCGGCCGCGCGTCGGGTGTGCAGCTGGCCAGCGGTGAGGTGCTGAAGGCCGACGCCGTCGTCATCAACGCCGACCTGCCGTACGCCGCGACGCGGCTCATCGACTCCGGCGTTCGTCAGGGCACGCAGCTGTCAGACGCCTCGCTCGCGTCGGCGAAGTACAGCTGCAGCACGTTCATGGCGTACGTGGGGCTCGACCGGCGGTACGACGAGCTGCCGCACCACCTCATCTACCTTTCGGGCGCGGCACGCCGCACCGACCGCGCGGCGCTCGAAGACCTCGAGGCCGACGTCGAAGACCCCCCGTTCTATGTCTGCAACCCCACCCCGACCGACCCCGCCGGGGCGCCCGACGGTCACTCGACGCTGTATGTGCTGGTGCCGACCCCGAACACGTCGCGCGGCGTCGACTTCGAAGGGCTGACGAAGACCGTGAAGGCGAAGCTGCCCCGGTGGCTCGAGAAGGTCGGCATTCGTGACGTCGAGCGGCACATCAAGGCGATGCGCACGTTCACCGCTGAGACCTGGCGCGACGATTTCAACGTGTTTCGCGGCGCCGTGTTCAACCTGTCGCACAACTGGGGGCAGCTCGGCCCCCTGCGCCCGCCGGTGAAGTCGAAAGACGTCGACGGCCTGTTCTGGGTCGGCGGCGGCACCCACCCGGGCAGCGGCCTGCTCACGATTCTCGAGAGCGCGAACATCGCCGCAGACTACCTGTGCCGCGAGGCCGGCAACCGCGGGCTGCCGGTGTGGCCGCACACGCCGGCCCTCGAGCAGACCCTGAAGCTCAGCGCGTAGCTGCTGCTGCGTTCTGCGCCGCTGCTGCGCGCTCGCCGCCGCTGCTGTGTTCTGCGCGCTCGCCGCCGCTGCTGTGTTCTGCGCGCTCGCCGCCGCGGCTGTGTTCTGCGCGCTCGCCGCCGCTGCTGTGTTCTGCGCGCTCGCCGCCGCTGCTGTGTGCTACGGCGCGTACGAGCGTCGCTTCAGGCGGCTCGCCACCAGCACCACCACCGTCGCGATGATCACCCACGCGCCGAGGTGCCAGATCGCGATGTGCATCGCGCCCTGCTGACAGCCCATCTCACCGAGCATCGCTCCCGTCGTGCCCGCGGCCGCGCCCGCCACCAGCGCGCGCCCGGTCGACGGCGCGAAGCTGCGCAGCAGCCACAGCGCGACCGCGACGGGAATGCTGCCGGCGCCGAGGTGGCTGACGAGGCACGTCCACCCGGCAGACTCCGAGGCGATCGCAGGCTCGGCCCGAAGCGCCACGATGCAGGCCGCCGCGAGCAGGGCCGTGACCGCCATGAACCCGGCGCCCCGCACCCGTGGCCACAGCGCCGCCACGGCACACACGACGGCCGCACCGAGCAGTGACCCGAGCTGCGGCAGGTGGGCCAGCACGCCGGCCGGAGTCGCCTGGCCGGTCAGGAGCAGGCCCGCCGCTGCGATCAGCACCACTCCGAGCGTCGCTCCGAGCAGCGTGACGAGCTGCGTGTGCCACCGGGCGATCGGCTTGCCCGTACGAATCTCGTGGCGCGCGGCGGCGCGAACGCGGTCGAGCAACTCTCGTGTCGACGGGCTGACCAGCTGGTCGGGGGTCATGACGTCACATCTCCACCTGGGGCCCTAAAATCTGCCGCAGCTTTTCGTAGCCGCGGTGCGCGCGGATTCGTGCGGCCGTCTCGGTGATGCCCGCCGCGGCGGCGATCTCGCTGAACGACCAGCCCTCGACCTTGTGGAGCAACACGGCCTCGCGCTGGTCTGCCGACAGCGCAGCGAGCGCGTTCGACAAGAGCCGACGCAGCCCCGGGTCGGGGAAGGCCACCTCGAGCGACCGCTCGCGCGACTGCCGGCGCTCTTCGACCGACCCCATCGCTCGCTTGTCGTGCCGCAGCAGGTCGCGGGCTGCATTTCCCGCGATGGTGAACAGCCAGGGCTTCACCAGGGCGCCGGGTTGAAAGCGATTTCGCGCCCTTACGACCGAGAGAAACGTGACCTGCAGCAGATCGTTCGCGAGATCGCTGTCCCTCACGATTCTCGAGATGAACCCATGCACGGCCACCGCGTGGCGCTCGAACAGCGCGTCGAAAGCACTCTCGTCTCCACTGCAGAATCGCAACATGAGCTCTTCGTCACTCGGCCTCGACATCCCTGGGCCCGGCTTACGCCGCGCCTCCCCGGCCGTTTCCCGAGGCGCAACGCACACCTCCGACCTTTCGTCGGTGGCAAAAGCCGGCTGGAGTCGCACCTGGGAGGCAGCAAGAACCACGCTCCGCTTACGGGCCTCACCGGCTTTCGTTTCGCGCGATCGTCACGAAACGGCACCGGGGCCTGAGCCGTAAGCACCCTGTGAAGACGCTGGTTTGGTTCCGCGGCAAAGACCTGCGCTTGCGGGATCACGCCCCCTTGCGGGACGCGCTCGAGAAGGGCGAGGTGGTGCCGCTGTTCGTGCTCGACCCGTACTTCTTCGACCCCGTCCGCGCGCGGGAGCTGCCGAACCGCATGCAGTACCTGCTCGACGCGCTCCACGAGCTGGAAGACCGCCTCATCGTCGTGAAGGGCAAGAGCGTCGAGGTCGTGCCGAAGCTCGCCCGCGAGTGGAAGGTCGACCGCGTCGTCGCCCACCGCTGGGTCGAGCCGTTCGGCCGCGAGCGCGATCGCCAGGTCGCCGAGGCCCTGCATGTGCCCTTCGAGCTGTTCGAGGGCGAGACGCTGCTGCCGCCCGGCACCCTGCGCAACGGCTCGGGCGAGCCGTATTCGATCTACACCCCGTTCTCGAGGTCGTGGCACCTCGCCGAGCACATCGGCGCCGCCCTGCCGGCTGCGCGGCTGCCGCCCCAGAAGAACGGCACGAAGGTGCCGACGCTCGAAGACCTGGGCCTCACCCGAAACCCGCAGCTGATTCAGGGCGGCGAGAAGGCGGCGCAGGCGAGGCTCGCCGCGTTCGTGAAGGGCCCCGGCAAGCGCTACGCCGAGCTGCGCAACCGCCTCGACCTCGCCGAGACGAGCCGGCTGTCGGCCGATCTCAAGTTCGGCACCCTCTCGGCCCGTCAGGTGTGGAACGAGACCGAAGGCTTCGACACGTTTCGCAACGAGCTCGTGTGGCGCGAGTACGCGCACTCGACCTTGTGGGATCACCCCGAGGCGTTGAAGACGCCGCTGCGCGAAGCGTGGCGCAACTTCCCCTTTCGGGACGACCGGGCCGGGTGGACGGCGTGGTCGACCGGCACGACCGGCTACCCCGTCGTCGACGCCGCCCAGCGCCAGCTCCTCGGCGAGGGCTTCATTCACAACCGCGCGAGAATGATCACGGCCAGCTTTCTCACCCGCGATCTGATGATCGACTTTCGCAAGGGTGAGGCCTGGTTCATGAAGTGGCTCGTCGACGGCGACTGGGCCAACAACGACGCCGGCTGGCAGTGGAGCTTCGGCTGCGGCCTCGACGCCCAGCCCTACTTTCGCGTCTTCGCGCCCGTGCCGCAGGGCGAGAAGTTCGACCCCACCGGCGAGTACGTGCGGCGCTGGGTGCCCGAGCTCGCGCGCGTGCCCCAGCGGTGGCTGCACAGCCCATGGCTCGCGCCGCCACTCGAGCTCATGGCCGCCGGCGTGAAGCTCGGCTCGAGCTACCCGCACCCCATCGTCGATCACGCCGACGCCCGGCAGCGCTTCCTCTCGACCATCAAGAGGCACCTGGGGTAGCCGTGTCACCCGAGACCGTCGTCGTCACCGGAGTAGGCGTCGTGAGCTGTCTGGGCCGCGGCCTCGACGCGCACGCGGCGGCCCTCGAGGCCGGCGTCACCGGTCTCGGCGCGCTGTCGCTCTTCGCGGCCCCCGAGCTCTCGTGGTCACCCGTCGGCGAGGTGCCTGCCGCCGCGCTCGAAGGCACGAGCCCCGAGGCGTTTCGCATTCAACGGCTCGGCGTCGTGGCGGCTCGTGACGCCCTCGGAGGCGTGCAGCCGCCGGGCGGGGGCGTCGTCGTCGTCGGCACCACCACCGGCAGCGTGCTCGAGTCGGAGGTCGAGTGGCAGAAGGCGCGCGACTGCGGCGGCGATGCGCTCCGCTCGTTTCGAGATCACCCGATGGGCGAGACCGCGTTCGCCCTCGCGAGCGAGCTCGGCCTCGACGCCGAATGCCACACCTTCGCCACCGCGTGCAGCTCGAGCTCGAATGCCATCGGCTACGGCGCGCTGCGCATTCGCCACGGCGCACCGTGGGCGCTCGTCGGCGGCGTCGACACGCTCTGCCGCGTCACCTACGCCGGCTTCTACGCGCTGAAGCTCTTGTCGCGCGGGGCATCGAAGCCGTTCGACGTCGCGCGGTCGGGCGTCTCGATCGGCGAGGCCGCCGCGTTCTTGAGGCTCGAGCCGCTCGGCGCCGCGATGCGCCGCGGCGCACCGATTCTTGCGGTCGTGGCGGGGTGGGGCTGCGCGGTCGACGCATTTCACCAGACGGCCCCCGACCCGAGCGGCGAGGGCATGATGACCGCGATGGCCTCGGCCCTGGCCGACGCACGGCTGCCGCCCGACGAAGTCGCCTACGTGAACGCACACGGCACCGCGACCGAAGCGAACGACCGCGTCGAGTCGTTCGCGATGCGCCGCCTCTTCGGCGACCGGCAGCCGTACATCAGCTCGACCAAGGGCCTCACCGGGCACTCGCTCGGCGCCGCGGGCGCGCTCGAGGCCGTCGTCAGCATCGCGGCGCTGCGCGACGGGCGCGCCCCGGCGACCACGGGCCTCGAGCAGCTCGACCCGAAGTGCGACGTTCGCCAGGTGCCACCCGGCGGCGTCGACCTGCCGGGCGACTCGGTGCTCAGCAACTCGTTCGGCTTCGGCGGCAACAACGCCTCGCTCGTGCTTCAGCGCCCGAGCAGGGCGAGGTCGCTCGTGACGCCTCTGCCGCCGCCGCGCGCGTTCATTCACGGTCTCGGAGTCGTGGCCCCGGGCGCCCTCGGGTGTGACGCCCTGCTCACGCGCCTCGGCGCGCCGCCGCGGCCCGACGTCGTGCCCGAGCCCGTCGAGACCGGCGCGAAGCGCAGGTCGCGCCTCACCCGGCTCGAGCGCATGGCCGTCGGCGCGGCGCGCGAGGCGCTCGGGCCGCACTCCGTGAAGGGCACCGCGCTCGTCGTCGGCACCTGCTACGGCCGCCTCGCCGCGGCGGCCGACTTTCTCGAGGGCACCGTGCAGCGCGGCCTCGAGCACGGCAGCCCGTTCGCGTTCTACGAATCGGTGTACCACGCGCTCGCGGGGCACCTCGGCATCGAGCTGGGCCTGAAGGGCGTCGGCATCACGACTTCGGCGCGCGAGCTGACGGCCGAGAGCGCCCTGCGCGTCGCCATCGACCTGCTGGGCGCGCACGGCGTCGAGCGCGTGCTCGTCGTGGCCGCCGACGACGCAACCCCCGCGCTCGCTGGCGTGCTCGACGCGAGCCACCCGCTGCGCAAGGGGTGGGCAGGGCTCGGCGCGCCCGCAGGCGCCGCCGCGCTGCTGCTCTCGCGCGAGAGCGCTCCGCTCGTCATCTCTGACTGTACGCTCGTGCGCCACCCGTGCTTCGCCGACGCGCTGCCGACCCCCAGCCAGACGCGCGCGCTGCTCGACGCGAAGCTCGGTCACCGCGGGCGCGAGACGCTGGCCTCGTCGTTCTTCGGCGAAGAGCTCGGCGTGCAGCTGCAGGCCGTCGACGACTGGCAGCGGTTCGGCCTGAACCCCTCGGGCGGGCTCTTGCGGCTCGTCGCCGCCGCCGTGCGGCTCGAGCGGCACGCCACCGCCACGCGCGCCGCCGTACACGGGCTTGCGCTCGGCGGGGGGCAGGGGTTGAGCGTCGTCGAGAAGACGGGCTGATGCGGTACGCTCCTGCGCGCTCTGCGATCGTTCGTCGCCCTCAGCGCAGAGCAACCCCGCCGTCGATGAAGCCCCGGCCGGCGTCACCCGAGCCGACGTTCAGCCCGCCCGCACCGTTGCCGAACAGCGAGCCCGACGGGTTCGGGTTCGGGTTGTCGGGCGTGGGCGAGACCACGGGGGTTCTCGGCGTCGGGTTGTCGACCGTCGGCAGGGGCACCGGGTTCGTCGAGCCCGGCGCCGTCGGCACGTTGCCCGGCGCCGTCACGCTGCCGGGGTTGCCGGTGTTCGGCTGCGAGGGGTTCGTCGAGCCCGGCGCCGTCGGGGTGTTGCCCGGCGCCGTGACGCTGCCCGGGTTGCCGGTGTTCGGCTGAGAGGGGTTCACCGAGCCCGGAGCGGTCGGCGTCGGCGCGGTGCCTCCCGTCGTCTGCCCGAAGACGCCGACGGTGACGAGCACAGCGGTGATGAGAACGAGTCGCGAAGGTCGCATGCCGCGCAGACAGTGCACGGCCCGCGCCTCTTCCGTGAATCACGGGTTTGGCGCATCGAGCGGAGCAGAACTGCCCCGGTTCACCAGCGAGTAGACCGCAAAGACGAGCACGGGCACCTGCATCGCGATGCCCCCGGCGATGCCGGTGACGGCGCGCTCGGTGCCGGGGGTCGCGCTCGCGAAGTAGCCGGCCACACCACCGGCCGCGAGCGCCAGCGCGCCGCCGATGAATGCGCCCGCCACGGCGCCGAGTATCGCGACGATCGGGTCGTTCTTCACCAAGAGCGAGATGCCCCACGAGGCGCCCATGCCGATGAGCGCGCCGAGCGAGGCCGCTCCGAGGGCGCTCGCGCCGATCGCGGCGCCGCGGCCCGCGTCGCCGCGCGGGTCGACCCACGCGCCGATCGCGAGCCCCACACCCGCTGCAGCGTCGATGCCGGTGATGAGCGCCGCGCGGCAGTCGTCGTCGCAGACGGGGCCGTCGGCCGAGACGAGCAGTGCGAGCGTGAGGGCGAGGGAGCTCATGGCTTTCGGTCGAGCAGCGCGATCATCGCGACATCGTTGCGCTGCTGCGCGATCGCGAGGGCGCTCAGGCCGTTCGCCGCCGGCTGCGCCGGGTCTGCGCCCGCCTCGAGCAGCAGCCTCGCGGTCTCGAGGTGCCCGCGCACCGCTGCGTAGTGCAGCGGCGCCGCGCCGTTGCCGTCGAGCACGTCGAGCTTCGGCCCCTGCGCGAGCACGATGCGCACGAGCTCGGGCTTGCCCCCTTCGCAGACGAAGCTCACGACGCTCGCGAGGTCGCCGACCTTCGCGCCCGCCGCGTGC
>JAEUJP010000063.1 GCA_016793725.1 Myxococcaceae bacterium
GGCTTCGACGGCCCGGTCATCGACGAGGCCGTCGAGTTCGAGGTGCCCGACTCGCTGGTCTCTGCGGGCCCGAACCAGGTCGACGTCGGCTGGCAGGTACCGCTGAACACGAGGCCCGAGAAGCGCATCGTCACGATTCGCGGCGTCGACGTGACCGGCGCCACCAGCGCGCGGCTCGCGTTCACGATGCAGTACCTGCAGAACAACTACGGCAACGCCAACTTCTCGACGTACGCGCTCGACTACAGGCTGAACGGCGGGCCCTCGCACCGCTACCCGCTGTCGGCCGCCGAGCGCGCGCTGCTCGAGTCGGGTGTGGTGCTGCTGGGTGACGGCGCCGGCTCAGAGAACCCGGTCATCTGGGGCGCGCTCGGGCAGGTGCTGACGGTGCCGCTGAGCGAGCTGCGCGCGGGCGACAACACGCTCGAGATCGCGACGGTCGGTGTGCCCGACAACATTCCCGCGACCCTCGCCAACATCGATCTCATCGTCGGAAAGTGACTGCGCAGAAAAGGGGACAGGCTACTTTTTTGCGCAACGGCGCAAGAGGCGTGCCGCGTTGCGCAGAAAAGTAGCCTGTCCCCTTTTTTGCGCAGCTCACCGCAGCAACAGCTCGACGTTCGCCACGTGCGCGAAGCCATCGACCACGGTCGTCTGCAGCTCGATGGTGTTGTCGCCCTCGCTCAGCGAAGCGATCGGCACGGGCAGGAGCAGCGCGCGCCACTCGTGCGTGATCGCCGGAGTCGGGTCGGCCACGCGCTCCCACGCCCCGCCGTTCACGCGCACCTGCAGCTCGAACGGCTGCGTCAGCGAAGCGGTCAGCGCGAGCCACGCCTCGGTCTTGCCGTCGAGCTCGACACCTTTGAAGCTCGCCGCGAACGGGCTCACCATCGCGTAGCCGGTGTTGATGCTGCCGGGGGCGAGGCGGCTGGCGGGCTCCTGCGCGTCGGGGTGCTCGTAGGCGACCCACGCGGGCAGCGAAGGCCCGTCGAACCCCACGTCGGCCCACGCGAGCGTGTTCGGCCGCGTCGTGCCCCAGGCGATCTGCTCGAGGTGCAGGTGGCCGCGCGTGAACGGCAGGCTCACCGCGAGCGACAGCACCGTGCGCGCCGCGCCGCCGGGCGGCGTGAGCAAAAGCTCGACCTGGCCCTGCGAGACGCGCAGCTCGAAGTGGTTCATCACACCGTCACCCACCGCGAAGCACTCGACGTTCTGAAGCTGTGCGTCGCTGAACGTGGTGACCGCGTAGCCGTCGACCACCACCACCTGGCTCACCGCGGTCTGCCGCTCGTCGTCGCTGCACGGGCCCTCACCCTTCAGCACGATGCCGAGGCCGCGCTCGACGGTCGGCTCGCTGCCGGTCGACTCGTGCAGGTGGGGAATCTGCCGCGGCGCCTCCGTGAGCCACACCTCAGGCCACCACCCGTTCGTCGTCTTCACCGGCCCGCCGAGCGAAAACGTCACGGTGCCGGTGCGCCCCGCGAAGTCGAACGGCTGGCGCAGGCTGAAGTCGTGCATCGCGAACGACAGCGACGCGGTGAACGCGTCGTGAAAGCGCCCGTCGCACACGAAGACGTCGTTCGGAGGCACGAGGCCCTCGCGTGTTCCACCGCAGCCGACGCCCGGCGCGGGCTCCCACGCGTTGATCTGCCCCTGCGGCACGTTCGAGACGTGGCTGAAGCGCGAGACCTGCCAGCGCCGCTCGTCGAGCGGGCCCCCGCGGCCACCGGGCGAGTCGGCGACCGGCCCGTCACAGAACGCCGCCCCCTCGAGACCGCAGCCCCGACGCGCCGCGATGGCGCCGATGTCGCATGCACACAACAGAAGACAGGCCACCGCTCGCATCGGCGATGCCGAGTCTAAGAGAAAGTTCGCGCCTCGCGACATCAACGCGGCATGCGCATCGCCCTGCTCGCCGTCGCCCTGGGCTCGACCACCGCCCTTGCCCACAGCCTCATGGTGTACCCCGCCCCGCGCGACGGCGACTCGGGAGCGACCGACGCCCCGTGCGGTCAGGCCCCGCGCGTCGCCCCGGTGCGTTACCGGCCCGGGCAGAAGCTGACGGTGAGGTGGAACGTGCTCCAGCCCCACGAGAACCCGCCGGGCTCAGGCCGGCTGCGCGTGTCGTTCAGCCCCGCGAACGACCAGGGCTTCGAGCAGAACGTGCTGTTCGAGACGGGTGAGCGCGGCGGGCCGGGCAGCGCCGAGGTCACCCTGCCCTCGACGCCGTGCGCCGGCTGCACGCTGCGCTTCGGCCAGCACTTCATCAACGGCGCCGGCTACTTCTCGTGCGCCGACATCGTGCTCGAGGGCGACCCCGTCGACGCCGGGGCTCCGCCGGTCGTCGTCACCGATGCCGGCGCCGTCGTCGCACCCGAGCCCGAGCCCACCCCCGTCGACGCAGGGCCCTCGGCCCCTCCATTTTCCCGCGTCGCCGCGACCGAGCCCGAGCCTCCCCACGCAGAACACCTCGAAGGAACGCTGGGTTGCAGCGCCTCAGCGGGCCTCTTCACCCCGGCGCTGCTGCTCTTGCTCGCGGCAATAAAAAAACCGCGGGCCGACATGAAGAGGTCTCGGAGGCTCACCATGCGAAACGTCTCGTCGATTCTGGCCGTCGTCCTCTCGTTCACTGCCTGTGACGGTGTCATGGGCGATGTCGAACCCGCCCCCATCGGCGGCCGCGCCGGCGGCAGCGCGACCGCGGGCTCGGGCGGCACCGCCGGTGGCTCGGTCAGCGGCACCGCCGGCGGTGGCACCGTCAGCGGCACCGCGGGCGGCTCGGCGGCGACCGCCGGCGGCACGACGCAGCCGATGCCGGGCACGCCCGACTTCCCCCGCGACGGCTTCTGCAACGAGGCGACGTCGACGCCGTGGGCGTACTGCGAAGACTTCGACGGCCTCGGCGTGGGCATGCGCATCCCCTACCCCGCTCCGTCGAACACGAAGCTCTCGTTCAACGCGCACAGCCACATGACGGTGACGGGCGTCACCTGCGAAACCTCGATGGACTGTTCGCCCTACCTGCTCAACGGCTCGGCGTTCATCAACAGCGAAGACAGCGGCTTCGGCATGAGCGTGACGCGCCTCAAGCAGCCGTTCGACTTCGCCGGTCGCACGGGCCACCTGCGCTTCACCGGCGTGCTGAAGGGTCACCCGCGCATGCAGCTCGCGGTGCAGCTCTCACCGCAGCCGACGAACAACATGCCCGACCTGCGCGACCCGAGCATCGGCGCGATGGACCAGTCGCCCGCCGTCACCGTGCTGTTCCAGGGCGAAGGCGGCTGGCCGTTCACGCTGCTCACGTGGAAAGACGGCAACAACACGTACACCGACCACGGCAACGGCCCCCTCAACATCGACTTCACCGGCCTGCACGAGTTCGACATCTACGTCACGCGCACCTCGCTCGAGCTGAAGCTCGACGGCATTCGCCGCGTGTACTCGACGTTCGCCGACATCGGCTTCGACAAGGCGTACGTGCACCTCACGCAGGTCTCGTACAACCCGGCCAAAGACGGCTTCGACGGCGACGAGAAGAACCGCTTCCAGTGGGACAACATCGCCTTCGACGGCCCGTCGTACGCCGTCAACGCGCTGACGCCGATGGGTTCGCAAGACGTGCTGTTCCGCGCGTACTCGACGAGCGGCTGCACCGTGCGCGGCGTGCAGGCCGACGGCCCCCGCAACCTGCTCTGGGGCGCGTGGCACACCTGGCACGTGCGGCTGAACGACACGAACCCGGTGAACGTGAGCGACATCACCTGCGCCACCGTGCCCGACTCGCCGCACTACGCGGGCGCTCACGTCCAGAACATCGAGACGATTCGCCCATGAGAGCCTGCGCGTTCATCGTGCTCGCCGCGTGTGGCGGCAGCCTCGTCGAGCCCCCTCCGATGATGATGCCCGCCGACGCCGGCGACCCCGAGTGGGAGGCGCTGCTCGACCTGACGTTGCCGGCGAACGCAGCCCCGCCCGCCGACACCACGAACCGCGTGGCCGACGACGCGGCGGCCGCGGCCTGGGGCCAGGCGCTCTTCTTCGACACGAGCTTCAGCGGCACGCTGCTCGAGAGCGACAACGACGGCCGGCACAACGGCGTGGGCATGCAGGGGCAGACGAACAAGGTGTCGTGCGCGAGCTG
>JAEUJP010000064.1 GCA_016793725.1 Myxococcaceae bacterium
GATGAGGGGCTGGGGGCTCATGACGTCGCCGCTCGAGACGACCAGCTCGGGCCGACCGTCGCCGCTGAGGTCGGCGAGAGCGACGTCGATGGCATGCAGACCCGGGAGAACGCCGACGTAGTCGAGCTCGATGACGCCGTCGGCGATGTTGAAGGCGCTGCGCATCGTCTGGGGCGAGCAGCGTGAGGCGCTGGTGGCGGCTGGCACTTCGCGGGGGCAGCCGAGCAGCACGAGCAGCAGCCACGCCGTGCCGTGAGCGACGCGGGTCACCGGCTGAAGCGCTCCCGGTACCGTTGCAGCTGCTTCGCCACGGTGCCCCGGTCTGCGCCGAGCTTCTGCGAGAGCGCGCGAACGTCGGCGTCGCTCGGCAGGGCGCCGCCGTCTGCGCCGAGCCTCACGAAGACGATCGGCTTCAGGTACTTCTCGATCAGCTCCTTCACCTCGTCCCAGTTTTCGGGCACGTGACCGAAGTCGTCGCCGAAGGCGACGACCGCGCGCTCGAACACCTCACCCCAGCCGACCGCGCCGGTCGTGCCCGAAGGTGCGGCGCCTTGCGGCACCGCCTCGAGCGTGCCGCGCGCGAGCAGCTCGCTGCACTTGCGCGCGTCGGCGCGCTGGCCGTCGAGCCGCGCGATGAAGCTCTCGAGCTCGCGAAAGTTGCCCGACCACTGGTGCGTCATCAGCAGGTCGACGGCGTCTTTCTCGAGCAGCTCGATGGCCGGCACGCCGGTGCGCGCCGGCCGCGTCGCGAGCATCGCCATGATGTCTGCGGGCCGTTCGCGCAGCGGAGGCACTTCGACGAGCTCGTTCGACAGCCGGTACCAGAGGTCGGCGCGAAACGAGCGCTGCTGGAGCGCTTCGCGTTGGTCTCGGTTCGTCGCCGACACGATGCAAGCGTCGGAGTTGCGCGTGCCGCCGTAGTCGCCGAGGCGCTCGAACTCGCCGCGGTCGAGGAAGCGCAGCAACATCGGCTGCACCTCAGCCGGCATGTCACCAACCTCGTCGAGAAACAGCGTGCCGCCATGGGCTCGCTCGACCGCTCCGATGCTGCGCCGCGTGGCGCCGGTGAACGCACCCGATTCGGCGCCGAACAGCTCGGCCCGGGCGAGCTCGCGGGTCAACATCGAGCAGTTGCGAGGGATGAATGCACCCGACCGGCCGGTGTGCCGGTGGTAGACGCGCGCAAGGCCTTCTTTGCCGACGCCCGACTCGCCCATCACCATCAGGCGGGCGCCGCGGCGGGCCGCCTCGACGACGCGGGCGTGTGCGCGGCGAATCTCGTCGGAGGCGAGAATGGTGCCGTCGGCGCGCGTGGCGTCTTCAGAGCGCAGCCGTTCGTTCTCGCGTTGCACGAACCGCCACACCTCGCGCAGCGTCTCGTGCCAGTGCGGTGAGGTCGTCTGCTCCGAGACGATGCCGAGCTCTTCGCCGTTCTCGAGTGGGAGTCGCCCGGGATGATCGGGCGGAGACTCGCTCTTTCGGCGCTCCTGGTGGGTCACCTTCGCGGCGACGCCGAGCTCACCGAGCCACTCCTGAATCGAACGGGTGAGGCCCTCGCCGAAGTCTTTGGAGTTCGTCCACCGCGCGGCCTCGAGCCGGCCGAGCTTCGGCGCGTCGCCCGAGCCGTCACCGAGCGCGACCTGCACGACGTCGCCGGCCTCGAGACGAACGCGCTTGTCGCGCGGCAGTCGCAGCCAGCTGCCGTGGCGGCTGCCGAGGTCGATCACCGTGACCTCGGTGCCGCTCGACCACACGGCGAGGTGGTTCGCCGAGACGCCGGGTGAGCTCACTGCGCACGGCTTCAGATCGACGGGCGCTTCGACCCGCTGAGGGTCGGGGGCGCGCCCGATGACGACCCCGGTCTGATCGGGAACTTCGACGGCTTGATCGGCCGCGACGTTGGCCACGTCGAGCTGCACTCGAGTCATTTCTGCGCCCCGCCTCCCGGCGGCGGACGCTAGTCGCAGTGCTCTGAGCGGCTCAAGGGAGGCGAGGCTGACCCGCAGCCGAACGGAACCACCAGCGGCGGCGCCGACCCCACCTCGTTCGACGCCGCCGCCGGGGTTTCTCGCGCCCAGGGTTCCCCCCCCTGACTGTTTGCCGTCGCGCGGCACATTCAGCATCGCGAGCAGCGTGCGCTCTTGGGGTGAAGTCGACAATCGTGGAGACCACGTATTGCGTCGTGTGCGACGTTCCGCGAGGGAAGGGACCTCACATGCTCCAACTGGTCGCGGTTGTCGCGCTCGTCTCGGCCGACGTGATTCACCTGCGCAGCCGCGTCGTGGAGCTCGACGGCGGCATCGAGATGTCGGTTGGCACGGGTCATGTGCTCGTCGCGCTCGACGAGCCGCTGACGCCGGCGATGAAAGACGAGCTGCGTCGGAAGGGGGTTCGGCTGACCGAGCATGTCGAGGGGCTCGCGTACCTGGCGTTGGTCATGAGCGGGGTCGTGCCGAAGAAGGCGGGCGTGCGCTGGGCCGGTGCGTTCGGCGTCGACGACAAGATCTCGCCGTCGCTGAGCGATGCCGGCGCCTCGGGCGACGGTGGAGTCAACGTGTACGTGCTGTTTCACGGCGACATCGAGCGAGCGCGCGCAGAGGCGGTGCTTCGCCGACACGTGCGGTCATTCGAGGTAGCCGGTTCGCCGCAGAGTTTCACGACGACGATCGACCACCGTCGACTCGAGCAGCTCGCGAACGATGATGCGGTGAAGTCGGTCGAGCCCGGCCCGCTGCCACCGTTCGCGCTGAACGACACGATTCGGCAGCGCTTGGGGTTGGATGACGTGCAGGCGCACGACGCCAGCACTGGTGTGCCGAGCTACTCGGGGCTCTCTGGCGCGGGAGTTCGTGTCGCGGTGATGGACACGGGCATCGACCCTGGCCATGACGACTTCTGGCGGCATGACGTGAAGGGCAAGCGCACGTCGTGCCGCGTGCTGCACCTTTCGGGCGGTGACAGCCACGGTACGAACGTCGCCGGCATCATCGGGGGAAACGGTTGGCAGAGCGCGCGGGCAGATGACGCGGGTACGGCGAACGCGGGCGAGCCGTTTCAGTGGCGAGGGGCAGCGCCTGATTCGACGCTGCTCTCGTACGAGCCAGCCTCTGCGTCGACGCGCATCTGGAATGACGCGATCAACGTCTCGCGGGCGCAGCTGAGCAACCACTCGTACGAGCAGGGCTGCGCGTACGACGGCACGGCGGCGGGCATCGATGCGATCGTTCGCGGCGGTGTTCGCTACGGTACGAAGGCGATTCCTGCCCGACCTGCCGTCTGGGCCGCGGGCAACAATGGCGGCCAGGCCCGGCTTTGCAAGATGGCCGGGTACTTCAGCGTGGTGTCGCCGGCGAAGAACCCGATCGTCGTCGGAGCGACCGTTGCGAGCGATGCGACGCCGTCTGCGCTCCAGTCGTTCAGCAGTCTGGGCCCGACGTTCGACGGTCGCATCAAGCCCGACGTGATGGCGCCTGGTTGTGTCGACCAGTCGCCGTCGATGATCAACGGGTACGAGTTCAACTGCGGGACGTCGATGGCTGCGCCCGGAGTGACCGGCGTCATCGCGCTGCTGCTGCAAGAGTGGCATCAGCGGAAGAAGATGCAGCGCGCGCCGCTGCCCTCGACGATGAAGGCGCTGCTCGTTCACGGCGCTTCAGACATGGTCGATGAGAAGGGCAACACCGACTGGGTGAACCCCGACACCGACGCCGGCGTGAAGTACTACGCCGGCCCCGACTGGGCGACCGGCTACGGCCTCGTCGACGCGCGCGCCTCGGTCGTGGCGCTGAGAGAGAAGCGGTACGTCGAGGGCACGACGAGCTCCGTGACACAGAGAGATGTGTACGAAGTCACGGTCACGCCCGACGCCGGCAGGCTGCGCGTGACGCTGGCGTGGGACGACGAGCCGGGCAGCACGCTCACCAGCGAGACGACCCCGAAGCTGGTGAACGACCTCGACCTCACGGTGACCGCGCCCGACGGCGGCGTCGCCCTGCCGTGGGTGCTCCCGCCGCTGCCGCAGAACCTGACCGCCGCCGACATCGTGCCGGCCACGCGCGGCGAAGATCACCTCAACAACGTCGAGCAGGTCGAGGTCGCGAACCCGTCGCCCGGCACCTGGCGCGTCACGGTTCGCGCCCACGCGCTGCCGAACGCCAACGCTCAGCCCTACTCGTTGGTGAGCGACTTCGCCCTGCGCATACCGACGAAGAAGAAGTGAGCGCTCAGACCCATCGCCCGGCGAACACGCCACCGCCGATGCCGAAGCCCTCGCCGATGAACGTGCCGAGCGACGCCAGGTAGCCGTCGCGAAACGTGACGGTCACGTAGAATGCCGCCGACAGAATCACGCAGTTCGACGTGGCGGTGAGCAGCTTGAACAGATCATCGGTGCACAGCTCGCCCGAGCACGCGCCGGCTCCGGGAAATCGCACGCCTTCGCCGTAGAAGATCTTCGTCGTGCCGTTGAGCTCGAAGTGCAGCTCGCAGCGGCTCGTCTCGGCGCTCCACCACTTCACCTCGCCGCCGCCGAACCTGCCTGCGTTTCGATCGGCCGCGGCCACGCCGTGCACCGAGCCGCATGCGTCGCCGGCCAGCGCCGCCGGGCCCGCCGCGAGCATCTGGCGCGCGCGCTCGCGCAACGACTCTGCGCTCGGGCTCGGGGCCCCCTCGAACACCTTCACAGCCGCTCAGCGTAGTGGGGCGCGCGCGCCACGAAATCGGTGACCGTACGTACGCGCTGCCACGTACCTCACGGCGCGGCAGCCGCGGCGGCGGCGCCGAGTGGTGCCTCGGGGCGGTTTTTCTGAAACTCCCGCCCGTCTCGGTGGTTCATGCCGCTCGTGCGCGCTCGATATGCAGTGGTAGGGGTGTGGGTGTCGGTCTGGGTCGCGGCGTGTGGGCAGTCGCCGGTTGGTGCAGAGCCCGATGCCGGAGCCGAGCCCGATGCGGGAAGCCAGCCCGATGCGGGAAGCCAGCCCGATGCGGGTGCCGAACCCGACGCAGGCTCGCCGCTCACGCTGGCGCAGCGGGTGACGGCGGCGACCGAGACGGCGAACACGAACCCGGCGTGCTCGACGGCGAACCTGCCCGAAGGCTTCTACTGGGAGGTCGGCGACAAAGACGGGCTGCTCGCGTCGGGCTCGGTGACGGGCAGCAACACGCCGGCGGCAACGCAGGTGCTCGCGATCGCGTCGGCGTCGAAGTGGCTCTATTCGACGTACGTGCTGCAGAAGGCCGGCAGCCTGCGCGCGAGCGACGTGCCGTACCTGAACTTCACCAGCGGGCACGTCTACCCGCCTGCCCAGGGCCTTCGAGAGGCGACGTGCGGCGCGATGGAGACCGTCGGCGAGTGCGCAGCCACCGTCGTCGAAACGGCGTCTGCGAAAGACAAGTTCTTCTACAGCGCAGGTCACTTTCAGCACCACGCCGCGAACGTGATGGGCCTCTCGGCGATGAACGCCGGAGCGCTCACCACCGAGCTCGTCTCGACGCTCGGCCCCGCGTACGACTTTCGCTACCTGCAGACGAACCTCGCGGGCGGTGCGAACGCGAGCGCGTCGAGCTACGCCGCGTTCTTGAGGCGCATGCTGCGCGGCGAGTACGTCATGTCGGCGCACCTCGGCGGCGAGAAGGTCTGCGCGTCGAGCGCGTGTGCGTCGGGCGCGGTGCTGTCGCCCGCGCCGGCCGACGAGGCGTGGCGCTACGCGCTCGGTCATTGGGTCGAAGACGACCCCGCCGTCGGCGATCACGCGTTCAGCAGTGCGGGCGCGCTCGGCTTCTACCCGTGGATCGACGCGTCGAAGCGCTGGTACGGAGTCATCGCCCGCCGCGCTGCGATGGCCGGCGGCAGCCAGGGCGTCGTCTCGCTGAAGTGTGGCCGCCTCATTCGTCAGGCGTGGGTGACGGGCCGCACCACGACGAGCCCGACGCCGACGCCGTGACGCGGCTTGCGGCCGCCCATCGAGGGCAACACCTCGGGCCCGGCGGGCAGGGCATGCACGAGAAGCCCCGCTCGATGAGTCACGTCTTCGGCTTCGCCTACCCGAGCTGAGCGCGCGACGCCGAGGCCTCGCTGTTATCGTCGACGCACGATGGTTCGCCTCGCGCCGCTGCTCTTCGTCGTCGCGTGCGCGCGCCCGCAGCCGCTGCCGGGCACGCGCGCGTGGCCCGAGGCCGAGGCAGCCTTTCGCTCTGACCCGCGCTGGCTCGGCGCCGACGCGAACCTGAGCGTGCCCCTCTCGGCCGACCGCACCCTCTGGCTCTTCGGCGACACCTTCGTCGCGAAGACGGCGAAGAACGTTCGCTCCGAGTCCGAGCTGGTGCGTAACTCCGTCGCGGTTCAGACCGGCCTCGACGTGCCGACCGCGGCGTTCACGTTTCACTGGCGCACCGACCAGGTGCCGTCGCCGGCCTCGTTCTTCGAAGAGCGCGACGACCGCTGGCACTGGCCCGGCCACGGCGTGCGGCTGCCGGGCGGCCCGCTGCTCGTGTGGCTGTTCGTGCTGAAGCCGACGCCCGGTGAAGGGCTCGGCTTCGCCGACGACGGCTGGCGGCTCGTCGTCGTCTCGAACCCCGACGCCGACCCTTCGGTCTGGCAGCTCACGTGGTTCGACGGGCCGCGCGCGCCGTTCGACGCGGTGCCGGCGAGCGCGGTCGTGCTCGACGGTGACTACGCCGTCGGTCTCGCCATCAAGCAGCAGGGCACGCACGCGGGCTACCTCGTGCGGTGGCGCACCGCAGACCTCGTCGCCGGCCGCCTCGACGGGTGGGAGTGGTGGGACGGGGCGTCGTGGCTCACGCTCGCTGCGCTGGGTGGCCGCGCACCGCGCGCGATCATCGACGACGCGGGCGCCGAGAGCTCGCTGCACTTCGACGCTGCGAAGAGCCGCTGGGTGCACGTCGCGAGCTACGGCTTCGGCGCCAGCACCATCGGCGTGCGCACCGCGAGCGCGCTGACCGGCCCGTGGTCGGTGTCGACGTTCGTGTACGAGCCGCCCGAGTCGCGCGGCGCGAACCCGTTCGTCTACGCCGCGAAGGCGCACCCCGAGCTCACCGCCGACGGCCTCGTCGTCACGTACGCGACGAACAGCTTCGAGCTCAAAGACCTGTTCACGGCCGAAGGGGCCGAGCAGCTCTACTGGCCGCGCTTCGTCATCGTCGAGCTTCCCTGATCGGCGCCATTCGGTAGAAGGCGGCATGCCGATTCGCAAGGGTTCCATCAGCTGCTCACGCTTTCTCGTCGAAGGCGGTGTGCCGAAAGACGTGAAGAAGTGGCTCACGCATGCGCTGAAGAAGAGCGCGTTCGAGCCCATCGACCCGAAGGGCGACGAAGAGCGCGCCGCCGGCTTCGTCGAGCTCGAAGACGAGAACGCCACCACGTTCGGCACGGGGCTGTTCGAGGGTGAGCACGCGCTGTTCGCGTGGCGCGTCGACAAGATTCGAATTCCCGGCGCGACCGTGCGCGCCGAGCTGGCCGAGTTCGCGAAGAAGTACGAGGCGAAGAACGGGCGCGCTCCGTCGCGCGGCCAGAAGACCGAGCAGAAAGAGCTGATTCGCCGCGGCCTGCGCAGCAAGACGCCCGCCGTCACGAAGACGCACGACGTGAGCCTCGACCTGCGCGCGAAGCAGGTGCTGGTGTGGGCGAGCTCGACCGCCATCGTCGAAGAGGTGCAGAACGCGCTCGAGCTCGGCCTCGAGACGAAGCTGTTGCCGCGCACGCCGCAGCAGATGCTCGGGCCCGTCGCGCTCGAGAAGCTGTCGCCCACACCCGAGCTGTTCGGGAGCGCCTCATGAGCCGCCAGAGCGCGCGCGCCGAGGCCCGCTTCATGCGCGGCGAGACCGGCGTCGACGGAGGCGCCGCGGAGGAGAAGGAGACCGACCCGGCGCTCATCGAGGCGGCGAAGGCGAAGGAGCAGCTCTACCGCGGCGGCGCGTGGCTCGGCCGCGAGGCGCTCACCT
>JAEUJP010000069.1 GCA_016793725.1 Myxococcaceae bacterium
CTCGGCGCGCAGGAGCGGCAGCACGACGTGGCCGCCGCCGAAGACCAGCGAGCCGGAGCGGTAGAAGCTGTCGAGGAATGCGAGCGGGCGGCTGTGACTCGCAGCGGCGGCCGCCGGCAGCGCGATGAGCAGAACCGCGAACAGAGCCAGCGCTCCCGCAGCGAGCGCGTGGCTTCGCCGCGACCCAGGGTCCACGTCGGCGTGCGGCGCGCCCATCGCGGGGGCGCGGCGGTAGAGCCACCAACCGATGAGTCCACCACCGGCAATGACTCCGATCTGTGCAATGGCCCCGGAGACGGAAAGGAGCACCGCCCCTGATGCGATGCAGATCGACACGCGGGCGCGATCGGTGCAGAGCTTTGCTCCCATGCCCCAGACCGCTTGAGCGACCACCGCGACAGCAGCGAGCTTGAGGCCGTGCAACCAACCGGCACCGGCGAGATCGCCGAGCTCGGCCACGCCGTACGCGAAGGCGATCATGAGCATTGCGGACGGCAGCGTGAAGCACGCGGAAGCGACGAGAGCTCCAAGCAGCCCCGCGCGCCGCATGCCGAGCGCGAACACCACCTGGCTGCTCGCCGGGCCGGGTAGAAACTGGCACAGCGCGACGAGATCACCGTATTGCGCGTCGTCGAGCCACTTGCGCTTGTCCACCAGCTCCGCGCGGAAGTAACCGAGGTGTGCGATCGGGCCACCGAACGAGAAGCACCCGAGCTTCAAGAACACGGTGAACACCTCGGCGAGCCCGCCCGCCGCAGGCCGCTGCGGCGGCAGGGGAGCGGCGGCGTCGCGAGCGCTCATCGGCCCCCGTCGCCAGGCAGCGGTCCGGCCGGCGAGCAGCGCACCTCCGGCGGCCGAACGTGCACGAACGGAACCTGCTCTGCCAGGTGGCACGCGTTGCAGCTGCCGGTGAGAGCGGTGAAACGCGCGGTGAAGAGCGCCGGGTCTTTCGCTGCGACGGCCTCCTCGACTCCACCGAGCGCGCCCTCGAGCATCCGCGCCGACGGGCCCCGCTTGGGCCGCCGCTCGACTCCGTTCGCGAGGGCAGTGCGGATCTTCTGCAGCTGGTAGCTCGCGAACGCCCAGTCCCCATCCTGTCCGGCCCAGTGCAGCTCGCCGTAACGGTAGCCGACCTCGACCATCGCCACGTCGAACCCGCGCAACTGCCTCGCGATGCGGGCGAATCGCTCCTCGTCGGTGCCGGCGAGCAGCCAGGCGTCGGGCCCCGGCGGCGGCTCGGCGATCTTCCGGGAGCACCCGATGCTCAGCAGCGCGACACAGAGGAGGGACATGTCTGTAAGCCCGGCTCGCCGTGGGAATATCACGGCGCTCGCAACGGCCGGTGCCTTCGGCGCGAAGCGGCGATGCGCCCTCGCGAGACCGTCGCGCGAGGGCGTGCCAGGGCTCAGCTGCTCGAGGAGCCACAGCCCCCAGACCGTACGCTTCGCCGGGGGCGGAGCATCTTGATCTTTCAGCTCCCGAGACGCGTCGTGGTCGGCGCTCAGCATCGCGCGAGCTGCTACCGCGAACAGGGCGACGGCAGCCGCTCGGAGTCGCGTGGTGGGGCGTCGCTACTTGCCCGGCGCCGGCTCGCCCGGCGGGCCTGCGCCGGTTTGCGGCTGGGGCTCGATCGCCTCGATCAGTTCGCGCTCCTCGGCGGCCCACGCGGCGCCGTAGGCGCTCCACTCGCCCTCCTCGACCTCGCCCTCGGGGTGCATGTGGCGGCCACGGGAGAGGATGAACCACGCGAGGGGAATCACGCCCCCAAAGAGGAAGACGGCGCCTCCGATGCTCCGCAGCCAGGTGAGCGTCTGCCACACCGAGTCGGTGACGAACGCGTTCGTGCGCGCGTACCACAGGCCGTGCTGCGCGACGGCCGCGAGCTGGTACAGCCCGACCGGGAACAGATCGAGCGTCATCATCAGCACGATGCCGAGCTGCAGCGACCAGAACGTCGTCTTCACCAGCCTCTCGCTCCACATCTCGCGCCTGAACAGGTGCTGGCAGCAGAACAGCACGCCGGCGAGCGCGATGTTGCCCTTCACGCCGAACATCGCCGCGTGCGCGTGGTTGCCGGTGAGGTAGGTCGAGTGCTCGTAATAGTTGATGATCGGCAGGTTGATCAGCGAGCCAAACACCCCCGCCCCGACGATGTTCCAGAAGTTGACGGCGAGGATGAACAGCCAGACACCCTGCATCACGAACCCCTGCCGGCCCTGCAGCTGGTGCGCCTCGGCGCGCAGCTTCTCTTTACGCATGCGCCAGGCGTCGAGCGTGATGAGCAACAGCGGCAGCACCTGCAGGGTCGAGAAGACGCTACCCAGGGCGATGATGCCGGTGGGCTTCGCGATCCAGTAGAAGTTGTGAGAGATGCCCACGATCGCGGTGACCAGGAACATCATCACCGCGAGGAAGATGACCCGCTCGGCCATCGCGCGGCTGAGCAGCCCCATCTGCACGAGCATGTAGCCGACGATGCAGGTGGTGAAGACCTCGAACGTCACCTCGACCCACATGTGCACCGTCATCCACCGCCAGTAGTCGGAGATGGCGAAGTTCTCGCGCGCGGTCGCGAGCAGCCCGAAGAAGAGGAACAGCACCATGATGGCGCTGCCGTAGAAGAGCCACGCGGGCACCGACCACAGGTTCTGGCGCGTGATCCACGAGCGCACGCCGCGGAAGATGATCGCGATCCACAGCAGGAAGCTGGCGAGCATCAAGAGGTGCCAGAAGCGGCCCAGCTCGACGAACTCCCAGCCCTGGTTGCCGAACCAGTAGCCGAGCGTCGGCCCGAGCCAGCCCATCTGGCCGAAGTAGATGCCGAACAGCGCGCCGGCGCCGACGATCACACACAGCGCGAACAGCATGTCGATGAGAAAGCGCTGGCCTCTGGGCACCTTCGCGAGCCGCGGCAGGAAGAAGATCGTGTAGCCGACCCAGCACATGAAGAACCAGTAGATCTGCAGGATGGTGTGCCACGCCCGCACCACACTGAAGGGGATCGTGACGCCGAGCAGCTTCACCACGGCCTGGCCCGGGCCGCCCGCGACGAAGTCCTCCGCGGCGAGCACGCCCGCCAGCACCTGTACCAGGAACAGCACCACCGCGAACGCGAAGAACTTGTACGTGGCTCGCTGCGTGGGCCGCACGACGGTGAGCCGCTTCTCCAGCTCGGCCGTGGTGAGCGTGCCGCCCGCCCCGTGCTGGAACGGGTCGCCGCGCAGGTCCTTCATCTGGCCGTACACGTAGAGCACCAGCATCGTGGCGGCGAAGAGCCCGAGAATGGAGAGGAAGCTCCACAACAGCGTCGCCATCGTGGGCGTGTTCCCGGCCGCCGGGTCGTGCGGCCAATTGTGCGTATAGCTGTACGTCTCGCCCGGACGGTTGGCTCCGGCGACCCAGCCGCCCCAGAAGAAGAACGCCGCCAGCGCCTGCAGCTCCCCGGGGTCCGTGAGGTAGCCGGCGATGCCGAACTTCTCGGGGTAGGTCGGGTCGGTGAACATGCGCGTGTAGTGCTCGACGAGGACGCGGAACGCGGCGGCCTGCGCGGCCGTGATGGCGATGGTGCCGCGCGCCTCGCTCCACCCGTTCTCGTGGATCTCGCGAATGACCCTCACCGAGATGGCGTCGCGGTCGGCCTGCTCCGGGGCCCGGCCGAGCTCCTGCTCGTAGAACGCCTGCATCGCGAGCTGGGTGCGGTGCAGGGCGTCGGCCGTGAAGTCCGGCCCGCGCTCCGCGCCGTCGCCCCAGAACGAGCCCCACGACATGAGGCCGCGGGTGTGGAACAGCTCCTTGCCGCGCACGATCTGCTCGTCCGAGATCACGGTCTTACCCTCGGCCGTCACGAACGGCGCGACCGGCGGGGCCCCATCGTAGGTCCACAGGCCCAGCGCCAGCAGCCCCACGGCGCTGATCAGCGAGACGACGAGAAACTGCAGCCACCAGTGCCGCTTGGCCAGGAGCCACTGCGCGATGGTCTTCCCGCCAGCGCGAGGCAGCCCCGCCCCGCTGGTCACTTCCGTGCTCACGATGCGTCCTTTCCCTTGCGAAGTCCGCGACTCTCACCATCGGCGGGCCGCGCGCTTCCTTGCGCCGGATCAAGTGCTCCGCAGCTCGTGGAGCCGCCGCTTGATGCCGGCGGGTGGAGTTGCTATGAGCGCGTTCAGTGAACGCGTTCAGTGAACGAGGTTCGGTCCGCCGTGCTCAGAGGGAGGCGACGCGGCAGCGCTTGGTCGCCGAGGCGAGGCGCATGTTCGAGGAGCGCGGCTTCGAGGCCACGACGATGCGGGAGCTCGCGCGGGCGAGCGGAGTGGCGGTGGGCACCGTGTTCGTGCACTTCTCCGACAAGGGGGCGCTGCTGTCGGCGACGCTGCACGACCAGGTCGAGCGAGCCCTGGTGCGGGCCGCACAGACCCTGCCGCCGCGGGGCGCCCGCGAGCAGGTGCTGCACCTGCTCGGCGCCCTGTTCAAGAGCTACGCGAAGCGCCCGGTGCTCTCGCGTGTGCTCGTGAAGGAGCTGCTGTTCCCCACCGGCGCCGCGCGCGCCGAAGCCCGCGACAAGGTCTCGGACTTCCTCGCGCAGCTGCGTGCGCTGTGCTCGGCCCCCGGCGCGCTGGCCCCCCGCGCCGACCCCGGAGCCGCGGCGGAGGCGATCTTCGCCGCGTACCTCGCCGCGCTGGTCGACGGGCTCGGCCGTGACCGGCCGCGGCCGGCCGAGCAGCTCGCGCTCGTCGACCGCCTCATCGAGCCCTGGTTTCAACCCCGGAGCAGGAGGAGGTCGTCATGAAGCTGTCGACGGTGGTGTCCCTCGCGGCGAGCGGCCGCGTGCAGGCGATGCGCGGCGTGCTCGGAATGGCGGCGGAGGCGACGCGCGCGCACTTCCTCGCCGCCGCGGCCCGCGCGGGCGTGCTCGAGGCGCTCGCGCAGGGGCCGCTCGAAGAGGCCGCGCTCGATACCCGCCTGCGCGTGCCGGCCGGGGCCGCCGGGCTCCGCGCCTGGCTCGAGGTCGGCTCCGCGCTCGGCGAGTTCCGGCGCGAGGGGAGCAGCTGGGCGCTCGCCGGCCGGCTCGCCCGCACGCTCGCCGAGGAGCGCAACGACGATCTCGCGGCGATGCTCGAGGAGGTGACGACGCTCCATGCACGGCTCCTTCACGAGGCGCCGGCGCGGCTCGCCGAGAGGCGGCCTTTCACCCTGGCGGATCAAGACGGCGCCGTCATCGCGCGCTCGTCCCGGGTGCTGCAGCCGCTCATCGAGGAGGTCGTCGCCGAGCACGTGCCGCGCGAAGGGCCCTTCCGCCTGCTCGAGGTCGGCTGTGGCAGCGGCGCTTACCTGAGGTTCGCGGCCGAGCGGAACCCGGCGCTCACGGCGCTCGGCCTGGAGCTCCAGCCCGAGGTCGCGGCGGAGGCCCGCGCCAACCTCGACGCCTGGCGCGTGGGACCCCGCGTGCAGGTCGAGGCTCAGGACCTGCGGCGCCGGCCCGCCGAGGCGGCGTTCGATCTCGTGACGCTCCACAACAACATCTACTACTTCCCCGCCGCCGAGCGGGTCGCGGTGCTCCGCCACGCGGCGGCGTTTCTCGTGCGCTGCGGCCGGCTGCTCCTGACCACTGCCTGCCCCGGCGGCTCGCCCTCGGGCGCGGTGCTCCACCTGTGGGGCGAGCTCACGGAGGGGTGCGGCGGCCTCCCCGCGCCGGAGGCGCTGTGCGCCCAGCTCCGCGAGGCCGGGCTCTCGCAGGTGGCCTGCCGCAACCTGGCCGCCCCGGTCGAGCACTTCTTCGCCTTCACCGGCACGAAGACCGGCTGAGCTTGACGGCCGTCAAGGCAGGCACCACCCGTCACGGAGCGAACGTGCGGGCACATGCGGCTCTTGCCCGTCACGCTCCTCTGCCTCGCCTGCGGCTCGACGGGCCGCCGCAGGTCGGAGCGGGCGGCGGCGCGGGCCAGCGGCGGGCGGCGGAGCGCCGGTCGTTACAAGGTGCCGGCAGTGGAAGCGACCACAACCGGTCCTCGGACCAACTGCGCGCGGGCGATTCGACGACCCGTCCGACTCGCACAGCGCCCGAGCTCCCCTTGAGCCGACGGAAATGATCGCACTCCCGCCACTGCTCCTGCTCCTGGCATCCGCCCCCCTCGACGTCATGCTGCCCTGCCTTGCGTCGGGGACGCCTCCCGAGCCCGCTGACCGGCGAGGGGGACGGGAGCGTGCAGTGAGCGATCGAGGCTGCCAGGGACTGATCGAGCGCGAAGCCGCCGCAATGGGGAGCAGCGTGCGCTTCGCGGTCTGCCCCGGCGGCCAGACGCCCGGCGCGGCCAGCGAGGCGATCGACGCTGCCCTCGCCGAGCTCCGCAGGCTCGAGGCGCTGTGGACGACGTGGACGAAGGAGAGCGACATCGCGCGCGTCAACGCCGGCGCCGGGAAGGCGGCGGTGCCCGTCTCGGCTGAGACGTTCGAGCTGCTGCGGCGGGCGCGCGCGGGCAGCGAGCTCTCGGGCGGCCTGTTCGACGTCACGTTCGCGCCGCTCGGCGGGCTTTGGCGGTTTGACCGCCCGCCGGGCAGCCACGAGCCGGTCAAGCTCGAGCGGGTGCCCGCGCCTGAAGAGGTGCGCGACCGGCAGAAGCTCGTCGACTACCGGAAGCTCACGCTCGACGCGAAGGCGCGCTCCGCGCGCCTCGAGCGCGAGGGCATGGCCGTGAACCTGGGCGGCATCGGCAAGGGCGCTGCCGTCGATGCGCTGGTCGCGATGTTGCGCGCGCGCGGGTTCACCAGCTTCACGGTGCAGGCGGGCGGAGACCTGTTCTGCGCCGGCAAGAACGGCGCGCGGCCGTGGCGCGTCGGCATTGCGCACCCGCGCGAGAAGGGGCGGCTCGTCGGCACCGTCGAGGTGAGCGACGGGTCAGCCTCGACGAGCGGCGACTACGAGCGCTTCGCGATCATCGGCGGTGTGCGGTACCACCATCTGATCGACCCGCGCACAGGCTACCCGGCGACGGCGAGCCAGAGCGCCACCGTGCTCGCCCCGACCGCCACTGACGCCGAGATCCTCACCAAGGCCGCGTTCATCCTTGGGGGGGAGGCGGGCCTCGCGGCGCTCGAGAAGGCGCGGGCGAAGGGTGTCATCGTGGGCGCCGGCGGCGAGGTGTACGTCAGCTCCGGGCTGACTCTGGAGCGGCCGTGACGTTTGGGTGGCGCTCTGGTCCGCTCACCAGCTCCACGAAGCGCCAGCCTGCCACACGAACGCGGACGTGCCCGGCTGCCGCACCGCCCGGTCGCCGCCCGGCCCTTCCGCGCCCAGGCCGTGGTGCACGAGCAGTGAAGTATTTGCTGCAAGGCCCAAGGGCAAGAGCAGCTCGACCGCGGCATGCAGGGTGAGCTCGTGCGCCACGAGGTCGCCGGTGCCCATCGCGGGCGCCTGCTGCGTCCAGCCCAGGCGCGTCCACGCGCGGGCCCGCCGCAGCGGCGCGTATTCCGCCGCGAGCCACACCGAGCGCGCGCCGAGGTGGCCGGCCTCCTCGAGCCAGCCGAGCCTCAAGCCACCCTTGCCCCCGAACAGGTGCGGCGCCGCCACCTCGGGCCCCGCGAACAGCCGCGACAGCTGCGCGTTGAAGTCGCGCGCGAAGCCCGCCCGAGCCGAGACCACGAGCCCGCGGAGGAGCTCCCACCCCGCCGTGCCGCCGACGTGCAGCGCCGGCACGCCCATCGCAGGCGCGAGCGGCTGCGTCACGTCGTACGGCAGGTAGCCCGTGTAG
>JAEUJP010000548.1 GCA_016793725.1 Myxococcaceae bacterium
CTGCAGGCGGTGCTGCCGGTCGAGTGGCGGCGCGCCGAGGGCGACTGAGCGGGCGCAGCCAGAGAGGCTGTTCCGATGACCGCACGCTCCGTCGCGGCACGACGACTGCCAACGCGGGTCGGTCGGCAGGGCTCCCGCGGCCGGGCAGGCCCCAGCCAAGATTTTCGGCTGTGAGCGCGCGCGCGGCGCTGTCAGGCGTCGGCTGTCGTGACGTGCGCGGGCAGGTGATCGGCCACGGCCTCGTGGCTGGCCGCACAGCCCTCGACCTTGACGGTGCCGTTCACCCCATCGGAAGCCTTCGCGATCACGGCAGGCGTTCGCACCCTGGCTGCAGCCTCAGCGAGCGGCGAAGCACCTAGAATCACTACGAAAGCGAGCAACACGCCGACCATTCTAGGCCACCCGCGACACCGCACCCCACCCGGCTGTGCAGCGCTCAATCGCCGCAAACTGGGACATATGTCCAATCGGCTGCACGACCCGTTTCGGTACTCATGGGTGCGTGCTCCGGTCCACCCCCATCGTGCTGCTGTTCGTCGCGGGCCTCGCCGCGGCCGAGCCGCGCCGCCTGGCGATCGTGGTGGGCAACAACGCGGGCTCGGGCGAGCTGCCGCCGCTGCGCTACGCCGAGTCTGACGCCGGCAAGTTCGCGCGCGTGATGGCCGAGCTGGGCTCGGTGGCGACGGAAGACGTCGTCCTCCTCCAGGGCCGGCACGGCGACGACCTCGAGCGCGCCTTCGCGTCGGTGCGCGAGACCGTGCGCGCCGAGAAGCCCCGCGGCACGGTGCTGTTCTTCTACTTCTCGGGGCACTCCGACGGTGAGTCGCTCGAGATTGGCCCCGACCGGCTCTCGTACGTACAGCTGCGCGCGCTGCTCGAAGGCACGGGCGCCGACGCGCGCGTCGCCGTCGTCGACGCCTGCAAGAGCGGCGCGGGCCTGCGCGCGAAGGGCGGCAAGGCGACCGAGGCGTTCACGCTGCAGCTGCACGACGAGCTGCAGGCGCGCGGCGAGGTGTTCATCTCGTCGGCGTCGGACGTCGAGGTCGCCCACGAGTCGCGCGAGGTGATGGGCGGGCTCTTCACGCACCACCTGCTCTCGGGGCTGCGCGGCGCGGCCGACGCGAACAACGACAAGAGCATCACGCTGTTCGAGGCGTACCGTTACGCGTACGAGCGCACGCTGTATGCGACGGGGCTGATTACCCCGACGGGTGGCCAGCACGCGGCGTTCGACTACCGCCTGAGCGGCCGGGGCGAGCTGACGCTGACGTCGCTTTCGGCGCCGCCGGCGCGGCTCGAAGTTCCGGCGGGTGTGCAGCGCGTGATGGTGCGTGACCTGGCGAGAGATCAGATCGTGGCCGAGCTCGGCTCGAACCCGACGTCGCGCGAGCTGGCGCTGGCGCCGGGCCGCTACGCGCTCCACGTCACGAAAGACGGCCAGACGCGCAACGCGCGCTTCACGCTGACCGCCGGCGGCGCGTGGCGCCCCGAGTTCAACGACCTGCCCGCCCCGGGCCCGGTGCTCCAGAGCGCCTCGCGCCTCAAGTAGCCTGCAGCCCACACCGCTGCGGCGTCACCGCGGCGCTCAGCGCGGCGGCTTCGACGCAGGGTTCAGCGACTTCTCGAGCCCGTTCGCGAGCGAGTAGGCGATGGGCAAGAGGCTGAGGTCACCGTTGGCGGCCAGCCGCTCGACGTCGGCGACCACGAAGCGGCCACCGGCCTTCTTGATGAGGCCCTCTTTCGTCCACCGGGCGAGCGCGCGCGTCACCGAGCGGCGCGCGACGCCGAGCGACTGGGCGAGCGAGTCTTGCGACAGCGGAATTCGAATCATGATGCCGCCCGGCGCGGGCAGCCCGAACAGCGTCACGTGCGCGTGCAGCAGCGTCGCGAGCCGGCGCTCGACGGTGTTGAACGCGAGAGACCGCTCGTTCTGGGCCGCGATGCAGAGCCGCGCGGCGAGGTCGACGACCATGTTGTAGGTGAGCTCCTGCGACTGGCGCAGGGCGAGCAAAAAGATGTGGCGGGGAATCTCGAGGGCCGTCGACTTCTCGAGGGCCTCGACCGACTCGAGGTAGGGCACGCCGGCGATGCACTCCATCTCGCCGAAGGCGACCGGGGCCTGAAAGAGCTTCACGACGACCTGGCGGCCGGTCGGGTCGGTATAGAAGACGCGCACCGAGCCGTGGGCGAGCACGAAGAAGCGTGAGCCCTCGCTGCCTTCGGTGAGCACGATGTGCCCGCGCGGGTAGGTCTCGAGCCGGCTGTTGGCGACGAGGTACTCGACCGTCTCGGGCTTCACGTGCCTGAACAGCGGGTGAACGGTGAAGTCGAACGGCTTCGCCATGCGCGCCCACGAGCCTAGCCACAAAAAAACGCGGCGGCGTCGATGTTCGACGCCGCCGCTGGGGGGTGTGCCTGAACCCGGCTCAGCCCACCGGTACTTCTTCGCGGTGAATGACGATCTCGACGCGGCGGTTGTTCGCGCGGTTCTCGGAGCTGCTGTTGTCGACCAGCGGCTTCGTTTCACCGAGGCCCTTCGCCTCGATGCGCTCGGCCTTCACGCCGCGGCTCACGAGGTAGTCGCGCACGGCCGTCGCGCGCGCCAGCGAGAGCTGCTCGTTGTACACGTCAGAGCCCACGCTGTCGGTGTGGCCCTCGACCGTGATGCGCTGACCGTCGGCCTCGTCTTTCAGCGTGGTCGCGACCTGGTCGAGCTTCGTCTGCGCGGTGTTCAAGAGCTGCGACTTGCCGCTCGCGAACAGCACGCTGCCCGAGAGGGTGATGACCACGCCGCGGCGGTCTTCTTTCACGGCTGCGACCGTCGCGAGGTCTTTCATCGCGCCGGCGAGCTTGTCTTCAGCGGCCGCGCGCGCGGCGCGCTCGGCCTCGAGCGCTTCGGCCTTGGCGGCCGCCTCCTGGGCGTTCAGGGCGGTGGCCTGACGCTGCTCCTCGAGCTGCTTCTGGGTCAGGTTGAGCTCGTTCTTCTTGCTCTCGTACTGCTGGTCACGCAGCTGCGTGGCCTCGGCGGCGAGCGACGACATCTGCTGGCGGTCGGTCTCGATGCGGGCCTTCGCGTTCGCGATCTCGACCTTGCGGCTCGCGACGTACGCGTAGTCGCGGGTCAGGTACGTGTCACCGTTGGTCTCGAACTCGGCGTTCGCCTTGTCGAGCTGCTTCTTGGCCTCGTACAAGTCAGCCGGCGTGTGACGGCCGGCCGGCCCCTGCTGCGCGGTGTCGTAGTCGGCGCGCGCCTTAACGAGCGCGTTCGGAGCGACCGCCGCACATGCGGCGGCCAACAACGTCGACGAGATGATGATCAGTCGGTTCATGGCCTGTTACCTCGCTCCTTGAGGGTGCTCACGTCTCGAGCGGCCTTGGCGGCCTGACCGCGAACCTGCGCCTCCTGGGCGAGAACGACGGCCAGGTCGGCGTCAGCCTGCGAGCACGCGAGCATCGAGAACGCACGCTCGTCGCCGCGGTCAGCCATGTCGCGGGCGTTCTGCTGCTCGTCCTTCGCGAACTGCAGGTGCAGCTTCGCCGAGGGCGTCTTGTCGGCGCCGAGCACCTCGGCGCTCTTGATGGTGGCCTGCGACTTCTCGAGCTGGTCAGCGGGAAGTTTGATTGTCGCGCAGCCGGCGAGCACCATGCCCAACGCAGCTGCGCCGATTGCGGCGCGTCTCATTGTGGTTCTCCTTTGTGCGGGCGGATCAGTGCAACGGTGCGGCCAGCACGACGAACCAGGGGGTTGAGCCCATGCGCGCGCAAGCACGCCCCACCCGCACGCCACACCCGTGCGCTTCAGCCCCGGCGGCGCGTCATCTGCTCGAGCCGCCACGGCTTGCCTTCACCGTCGCGCACCAGCTTCACGTCCCAGAAGCCTTCGAGCTTCTTCGGCGGCTGCTTCGACGTCGGAGCGACCATCGCGGTCACCGCCATCTCGTCGGTCTGGCGCGCGCGGCCCCGCAGCAGCGCGTGCGACCACTCTTCACCGTCGGCCGTCTCGAGGTCTTCGGTGAACTCGACGCGCACCTGCACCGTGTCACCGCGCTGAGGCGCGTCTTCCCACTCCTCGTCAAAGGAGCCGTCTTTCACCCACCGCGGAAGAAGTCGCCCGAGAGACATCGCCGAAGGCTGGATATATTGGGCACGCTCTTGCATCAACGCTCGAACCCATGAACAAAAAATGGCCCTGGGTGGTGCTGCTGCTCCTGTCGGCGTCGCTCGGCGTCGGCGGCTTTCTGCTCTGGCGCGCGAACCTGCTGCCGCGCCCCGCTGCGCAACCCGTCGTCGCGGCTGAAGTGCCCGATGCGGGTGTCGAGCCGCAGGCGCCGGCCGTCGACCTCGCGAAGGGCGACGCGCTGGTGAAGGGTCTCGTGCCCGAAGCGTGGCTCGAAGGAGGCGACTCGATTCGCCGCGCCGCCGCCGCCGTCTACGCGGTGTCGATGGGCCAGAGCCCGCGCGTGATGGTGCCGTTTCTCGACCCCGGCGGCGAGTTCATCGTCGACGAGGTCGAGCAGCCCGGCGCCAAGCCGGTGAAGCCGGCGAAGAAGTCGAAGAAGAAGGGCAAGCCCGTGCCGGGGCCGAAGCCGAAGTACTTCATCTCTGAGAAGAATGACGCGCGGTACGACGCCGTCACGGCGGCGTTCACGAGCATCGACGCGGCGGCGGTCGGCAAGCTGTACGGCGAGGCGCGGCCGTACCTCGACGCGGTGTTCCGTGAGATTGCGCCGCCGGGCAAGACGTTCGACGCGGCGTTCACGCAGGCGGTCGACCGGCTGGCGGCGGTGCCCATCGCCGACGGGCCGCGCGAGGTGGTGCCGATGGAGACCGGCATCGGCTACGCGTGGGCAGACCCGAAAATCGAAGCGCTGGCGCCCGCCGAGAAGCACCTGCTGCGCATGGGCCCGCGCAACGCGCGCGCGGTGGTGAAGCAGCTTCAGGCGTTTCGCGAGGCGATGAAGGCGCAGTAGCTTGGAGTGGATCGCCGGGGCGCGCTCCGGCACCTGACCCCACACATGACTCGACTGCTCTTGACGGCGTTTGCAGTTTCCGCGGTGGCTGCGTGCAACTGCACCGGCGGTGGTCCTCCGGTGGGCGTGTGCAACGGCACGTGGGCGGGCCGAACCCTCTCAGACGCGGGCCTCGACCCGAGCAGCCGCGTCGTCATCGAGAAGTCGAAGGTCTGCGGCATGACAGACCTCAAGCGCTACGAGCTCTCGTGGCAGTCGCGCGCCGTGACGCTCGACTTCAGCTTCCGCAACGGAGGGCCGAGCTCGCTCAGCCCCGTCGACATCGCGCTGCCGCCCTCGACGTTCGAGACGTACTCGCTGGCGCCCGACGCGGGCGCGCACAGCGGCACGCTGCGGCTCACCATCGTGGGGCTTCAGGGCCGGCGCGGCACGTCGCTCGACGTGACTGCGGGCTCCGAGACGCTGAGCTGCACCTTCGACGTGCCGTACGTGACCGAAGGCCAGAGCGCGTGCCCGGCCGGCGGTGGCGGGGACAACGACTTCGATTGAGCCGGCTGCTCGCGTTCGCGCCGGTTCATGCGCTGCATCAGACGGCACAGCTGTTCGTTCGGCCCGACGCGCTGACGCCGTGGCTCGTGCCGCTCCACCTCGGCTGTGCGGCGCTGGCGGTGAAGCGACCGCGGCTGGCGATGGGGCTCACGGCGGTGCTCGGCGCCGCGCAGTGTGCCGCCGCGTTTCCGAGAACGGCGACCCATCTGTGGCTGGGTGTGGTGGTGAGCGTGCTGTTCGCGCTCGTGGGCGACGACGAAGAAGAGCTACCTCGCGTCGCGCTGGCGCTCCCGCTCATCGTGCTCGGCTGGAGCGGCGTGCAGAAGCTCGTGAACGGCCACTGGTTTCACGGCGAGCTGCTCGCGTGGCTCGCGGTGTCGCGGCCCGACGTGACGCTGACGGTGCTGCCGTTCATCGGCGAGGGCGAGCTTCAGGGGCTGCAGCGCGTCGACGGGTCGGGGCCGTTTCGGCTCGGAGGCGGCTGGGCGGTGCTGTCGAACGCGGTGTGGGTCGTGGAGCTGTGCGTGCCGCTCGCGGCGATACCGTCGGCGCTTCGACCGCGGCTGTGGTGGCTGCTCCTGGGGCTGTTGTGGTCGCTGCAGCTGGTGGCGCACGAGTGGCAGTTTGCGCTGCTGATGAGCAACGTGCTGCTGTGCTGCGCTCCGGCAGCGGTGCAGCCGCGCTGGCGAGCGACGATCGTGGCCGTGCTGTTGGGGCTCGTGGTGGCGCGCCTGCTGGGCGTGCACGTGCCGGCGGAGCTGGTGACATGAGAGCTCTCGCGCGAGCGCTGCTCGTCTTCGTCACGCTGTGGCCATGCGTGACGTTGTGGCTGCAGGCGCGCTTCGACGTCGACCCGTGGAAGTTGATGAGCTTCGGCATGTACGCGGCGCCGTCGCGCCGGCCGTCAGACGTCGAGCTCGTCTTGAGCGTCGAGCGCGACGGCGCATGGGTTCAGGTTCCCGAGCCGGTGGGCGAGGGCACGGCGTTCAGGAAGTGGCGGCGCACGTTGGGGCGGCTCGCGTCGCACGAGGCGCTGGGCCGGGTGCTGCTGACGCAGACCGCGGCGAAGCAGGCGCGCATCGAGGTTCGGGAGCTGCGGCTCGATCGCGAGACGGGGCGCGTGACGTGGCGAAGCGAAGCTGTGCTCTACCCGCCGTGAGTCGAGGCGGGGCGGCCGGTCAGGTCGAAGGCGGGCTCCAGCGGCGAAACGGGCCCAGAGAGATGCCCGCCATCATCGCGACCATCTCGCCCCGCAAGACCGGCAGCCGGCACATGAGGCCCATCGCGACGTCGCGCGCGATGCCGAGCGGCCAGAAGTCGCTCTGAAAGAACGGCGTGAGCCAGCGGGTGACGAACTGGTACCAGGCGAGGTGTGAGCGCCGCAGCCTCGAGTAGAGGTAGAGGCCGTCTTCGATCGACTCGCCGCGGCCGAGCGCGTGAGCGAGCGTGTGCGCGTCGACGAGCGCGAGGTTGGCGCCCTGCCCCAGCTGAGGGCTCGTCGCGTGAGCGCTGTCGCCGACGTAGACGACGCGGCCGACGTTCCACGGCCACATGACGACGTCGTGGTAGTCGGCGAAGAGCAGCGAGTCGTGCCCGTCGAGCTGGTCGAGCACGGGGCCGCTCGACGGCACGGCCTCGAGCACGTGCGCCTTCCACTCGCCGAAGTCGCGCTGCCTGAACGCCTCGAGCTCCGACGCCTTCAAGCTGTAGAACATGCTGACGAGGGGCGTGCTGCCGGTGGGGCCGAGGCCCGTGGGCAAGAGCCCAATCATCGTCTTCGTGCCGCGCACCACCTGGTAGAGGCGGCCGGTGAAGCGGTGCTCGGGGTCGGGCACGACGGCCCACAGCGCGCCGAACGGGTAGCGGTCGACGGTCTTGTACTGTGAGGTGTCGTCACGAAGGCTCGAGCGCGCGCCGTTCGCGACGACGACGAGCTGGTGGGGGCCGAAGCGGCGCCCGGTCTTGGCCTCGACGAGCCAGTGGCCGTCTCTGTGCCACGCGAGGTCTTCGACGTCGACGCCGAGCTTCAGCGTGATACCGAGCTGCTTCTTCGCCGATTGAAAGAGGGCGTCGAACAGCACGCCGCGGTGCAGGCCGACGCCGTAGAGGCCGGCCTGGAGGTCGGCGTACGAGAGGTCGAGCACGCGGCGGCCGCCGGTGGTCTCGGCGACGAGGGCCTCGATGCGTTCGCCGCGCGAGACGACCTGCTCGCGCAGGCCGAGGGCCTCGAGCACGGCCATGCCGCTGGGCTGCAGCATGATGCCGGCGCCGAGCGGCTGGGGGTCGGGCACGCGCTCGTAGAGGGTGACGTGATGGCCCGCACGCGCGAGAAAGAGCGCGGTGGCGCTGCCTGCGGTGCCGGTGCCCACGACGGCGACGTCGAGTTTCAAGAGGGGCGGTTTCTAGCAGCTCAGGTCGCGCGCATCAGCAGTGCACTCTCGAGCTCGGCGAGCTCGACGGCTGCGCCGGTGCGCGCATCGAGCAGCGTCACACCGCCATCACTGACGCGCGCCACCACGTTCGACACGACCGACGCGTCGAGCTTCGCGAGCGCCACGTCACGTCGACCCTCGGGCAGCGCGAGCAGCTGGTAGCGCAAGAGCTCACGCTTTCGCTCGAGCTCCTTGAGCGTCTCGTTGCCGCGGTCGGCCGAGCCCATCGCCGCCGTGTTGCGGTCGAGCGCCTCGTTGAACGACTCGCCGGGCACGGCCCTCGTCTCGGTCACGACGAGGCGCGCCCCCTCGGCAGACCCGACCGCCGCGAGCGCGCGCTTCAGCGCGTCGTCGCTGAAGCCCGAGAGCGCGAACACGGCCTCGTCGCCGAACGCGAGCACGCTGAGCCGCCCGCCGGCCTGCGCGGCTTCACGCAGCTTCTGCTCGATGGGCCCGAGCACGGCCGCCTTGCGCGCGACCACCTCGTCGTTCGCCGCGAGCGCCCGATAGAAGACGTCGTCGGCGTGCACGGCCCCGTTCAGCTTCGAGAGCGCGGCGGCGTGGCGCACCATCGCGCCTTGCGCCGTCGCGCCGAGCGCCTTGATGTCGACCGAGAGGTAGACGGTGTGCGGCTGCTTCACGAGCTCGGCGAAGAAGTAGAGCTCTGACGGCGTGCCCGACTGCGCGACCAGCACGCCGGCCTTCTGCGGCGCCAGCAGCGCCTTCGCCGTCGCCTGAGCTGCGGTCGAGGCCGGGTTCTGCTGCAGCTCGAGCTGAACGTCGGCGGCGTGCTGCAGGGCCTGCGTGCCGTCGCGCGCGAGCGTGCGGTTCGAGCCGAACGCCACGAAGTCGAGCAGCATCGCCTGCTGCACGACCGTGTCGACGTCTTCGAGCACGCCGGGCGCGGCGTCGAGCTGCACCTTGCCGCGGAGCAACCGCAGCACCTCGGGGTTCAGGCCCTGCGAGCCCGACGCGGCGTCGCTCACCACGACCGGCAGCGTCAGCGCGCCGAACGAGACGGTCGCCGACTTGAGCCGCGAGAGCGCGCCGGCGAAGCCGTCGGGCGACTTCAGCGCGTTCACGAGCGCCGCGGCGTCGAAGCGCTCGCTGCCGGCGTCACGCGTGAGCTGCTCGAGCGCAGCGGCGGCGCGCGCGCGGTACACGGCCGACAGCAGCGCGAACACCGGCGGGCCCTTGCGCGGCCCGATGTGCACTTCGCTCAACCCGTGGCTGACGAGCTGAGGGGCCTTCGCGCCGAGCTCGCGCAGCATGCCGTCGAGCAGCTCGACCTGGTGGTGTGCGTCGGGCGTGCCCCGGGCGGCGTGGTCTGCGCGCGCGGAGCTCAGGAAGCCGCCGAGGGCGTCGCCGGCCTTCGCGGCCAGCTGCTGCGACAGCTCGCGCGCGGCGGCGTCGGCATCTCGCGCGGCGTCGCCCGAGGGCACGAGCGCGAGCGACGCCATGCCGTAGAAGTGCTCGAGGAGCTTCACGCGGTAACCGTGGAGCTCCTGGCCGTCGAGCGCCTTCAGCAGCGCCTCGAGCCGCGGGGCCCAGTCGCTCTTCACGAGCGCGTTGCCGGCGGCGGCGTTGAGCTTCTTGGTGACGAAGCGGTCGTCGCCCTTGAAGCTGACGAACATCACCTCGACGCCGGCCTTCGGCTTCTCGCGGGCGGGGAACACCTCGCGGAACAGGCGCAGGTGTTCGGTCTGGTCGGCGAGCTCGGCGGCGAGCGTGGCGCTGGTCTTGGGTGCGGCGCGGGGCGCGAAGACGTCGGGCGGCTTGGGCGCATCGACCTTCGTCGCGAGGGGAGCGGCCGCCGGGCGGGCGACGGTCACCGGCTTCGCAGCGAGCGGCTTCAGCGGAGTCACGCGACGGTCAGGTATGGCACGGCGGTGTGGCAGGCGGCTAGAGACGCGGCATGGGACTTCTGACGTTCAGCATCAACGTGACGCTCGACGGCTGCGTCGATCATCGAGAGGGAGTCGTAGACGACGAGACGCACACGTTCTTCACGCGCATGCTGGAAGAGAGCGGCGCGATGCTGTGGGGCCGCGTGACGTACGAGATGATGGAGGGCTACTGGCCGGCGGTCGCGCGGGGCGAAGAGAAGGCGCCACCGGCGTTGGTCGAGTGGGCGACGGTGCTCGATGCGAAGCCGAAGTACGTGGTGTCGTCGACACGAAGGAGCTTCCCGTGGGCGAACAGCCACCTGCTGACCGGCGAGCTGCGCACGGCGGTGCAGGAGCTGAAAGACGCGACGCCGGCAGGGGTGCTGGTCGGCAGCGGGAAGCTGGCGACGGAGCTGGATCGGCTGGACCTGATCGACGAGTACAAGTTCCTGGTGCACCCGCGCATCGCGGGTCACGGACCCAAGCTGTACGAGGGCGGGCTGCCGAGCACGCGCAAGCTCGAGCTGGTGTCGGCGAAGCCGCTGAAGTGCGGGGCGGTCGCGATGCACTACCGGCGCGCGAGCTGAGACCGATACGAGACCGCGGAGCGACGGCGCGGCTGCGGGCGCTGCCAGAGGGCATGGGGCGACAACCGCCGAGACCGGCGCGCGGCACGACGGCTCGGCAGGCGACGGTCGACTCTCCTGCGCGTGCAGGCGAGCCCGTAGGGCCGTGGGGTGGCGGGCTGCTCTATTCCGACGACGCATGTGAGATCCGTAGTCGGAATAGAGCGTGGCGCACCCGCCGACCCTAGAAGGGTGAGCCGGGGGTAGAAGCGATCACCCAGCTCCAAGTTTCGTGCGGTACTTCATCGCCGCTCGACACACCTTAAGTACCGCACGAAACTTGGAGCTGCCGGCCACCCTCGGGGTCAGGTGTCAGGCGACAGCAATTCTTGACCCCCTCGCGTCACTAAAACTGACCCCGACGAGGCGGTTGGTTGAAAGCTACTTGTCGTAGTCGGTCGTGTCGATCGCCGTAGCGAGCGAAGCGAGCGCAGGCCCCTTCCAGTCGTTGGTTTTCATCGACTCGAATCCATCGTCGTCTTCGAGAGCAGCCCCGACTTCTTCTTCTGTCTGAGCCGGTAGCTCTCGCCCTGGATGACGAGCGTGTGGCTGTGGTGAAGCAGACGGTCGAGGATGGCCGCTGCGAGCACGTCGTCACCGAAGACGGCGCCCCATTGGCCGACTAGCTGATTCGTGGTGATGAGCATGCTGCCCTTCTCGTAGCGTCGCGCGACGAGCTGGAAGAAGAGGTGCGCGCTGCGCTTCTCAAACGGCAGGTAGCCGAGCTCATCGATGACCAGCAGCTTCGGGTTCGAGAAGAAGTTCAGCTTGTCCTTCAGTTGCCCCTCGGCTTCCGCCTTTGCGAGTGCTGCGAGCAGCGTGGTGGCGCTGACGAAAAGCACCGAGTGCCTTGTCTCGACGGCGGCGCGGCCGAGTGCGATTGCGAGGTGCGTTTTCCCGACGCCGGGCGGGCCGAAGATGAGCACGTTTTCGGCCTGCGAGATGTAATGGCCCGTGGCGAGCTCGCGCACGAGCTTCGAGTCGACCGATGGCTGAGCCTTGAAGTCGAATTCCTCGAGCAGCTTCACCGCCGGGAAGTGCGCAATCTGAATTCCCATTGCGACGCGCTTGAGCTGCTTCGCTTCGAGCTCGGCGCGCAGCAGCCCATCGAGGAAGTCGAGATAGGTCGGCTCATTGCGTGCTGCTTCGCTCAGCAGCCCATCGAGGCGCTCTGCGAGATGGCGCATCCGAAGTTGCGCGAGATGGTCTCGCACTCGGCTGTGGACGATCTCGCTCATGCGGCACCTCGCTCGACGACGTCGGCGTACTCGCTCAGCGAGCGTCCGAGAGCCTGCAGGGGCGACGTTGCAGGCGCTGCCGCCGGCGTCGGCCGCCACAGTCCCTTCCAGTGCGCTGGGTCTACGACGCGGGCGTAGGGCTCGTTGCTGCGGCGGTGCGTCGCCACCAGTGTGGCGCCCTGGAAGATGCTGACCTGCTCATCGCCGAGCAACACGTCGACGTGCTCTCGAATCAGCGCGTGCGGCACGCTGTAGCGGACGGTGTCGACATCGACGAGCGCGTCGTTCGCCACGCGACGTCGTAGCAGCTGCTGGCGCCGCGGAGGCGGCCTCGCCGGCACGGCGCGCAGTGCCTTCTTCTCGTCGCGCTCGAAGCGTTCGCGCGGCCTCTCGTGCGTCGTTCCGTGGACCCTCTCGTCCGCTGCCCGCATCCATTCGGAGAGATGCGTCTCGAGCGAGGCGAAGGCCTCGAAGCTTCGACCGGCGAGTGCGTTGCGCTTCACAAACTTCACGCCCGACTCGGTCTTGCCCTTCGTGCGTGCGCGGTACGGACCGCACGCCTTCGGCTGCACGTCCCAGTGCCGGCAGAAGTCGACGTACGCGGGGTGAAAGCGCACGGTGCCGGCTTGGCGGTTGTTCTCGACGACGAGCGCCTTCGCGTTGTCGCCCAGCACCTCGAGCGGCACCCCGCCGAAGTGCATGAAGGCCTCAGCGATGCCCTCGCGCCAGTCGTCGCCCCGCTGGTTCAGAAACGCTTTCACGAAGAGCCGCCGCGAGTGACTCAGCACCGCGACGAGCAGGTACACGCGCACCAGCTGTCCCGCGATGAGAACCTTCTTCTCGCCGAAGTCGATCTGCATCTGCCGCCCCGGGGCCGTGTCGAATCGCACCGTCGCGACGACTGAAGCGATGACTTCACGCCGTCGCGCTTCGACGGCCCGCTGCACTGTCCGCGCGCTCGCCTCGATGCCCTCGGTCGCGAGCATCTGCTGCACGACGATGGCGTTGCCCTCGGCCGGTCCGTTCCAAAGCGCAACAGCTCGGTCCACGGCCTTCGTATCGAGTCGCCGTGCGGCTGGCCTCACCTGCACCTCGGCAGCGTCGCCGAGCCGCAGGTAGCGCCGCACCGTGTTCCTCGCCAGGCCCAGCTCGCGCGCGATGCGCTTCGCGCCCCAGCCTGACTCGCGCAGCACGCGCACGCGCCGCACCACTTCGTGTTCCACCATGAGCACCTCCGCTTCGCGGGGTGCAGCTACTTCCCTTTCCATCGATGCCTCCGGGTTGAGGCCTCGTGGGGGTCACTTTTAGTGACGCGAGGGGGTCAGTTTTACTGTCGCTCTACAA